>JADGCH010000001.1:0-112455 GCA_015229115.1 Magnetococcales bacterium | reverse complement strand
GATCCAGCCCAGCACCACCAGATGCAAGGTCGCAACACTCTGCGGTGCCCACGGCGTCAGCAGCAGATCACCCTGCCAAGCCACAACAGCCCCTCCTGCCAACAGCATGAACAGCGGTGCTGTGATAAAAAAACGGAATGGAATGTGCAGCGGCGGCGCCTGATCGATATGCAGGCCACGAGTTGGAATCATGTTGGAACTCAGTGTATTAGGTAGTCTGTGTATCTTCGCCAGAAACACCTAAACGGGTAACTGGCACTAAGGTAGAGATAAAACATCGGCTCCAAATCTCATAAGTGGCTATGTAAAGCAAGGCTTTTTATGTAGGGTTTTCCAGTGACCCGTGCTACAATTCGGCCCAGCAGGATATTGGACGGGAGCATCAGCCATCATCACCATTGACCACGACGGCATCTATCACCAGCTCTACAGCAACCCACACATGCTGGAGGACTTGGTGTACCAGGAAGAAGCTGCACCATGCACTAGGAAGCCTTGCTGTTTATGGTTGTAGCAGCATAATATGGTCGGTAGTGTTGTTGAGTTACCAAGAAATGTCCGTCGTCAAAAGGATAGGCGTCTATGAATAGGAAAAGGCTGTTGCCTCGGTTACTGCATACGTTGATGATTGCTGGTCTATTGTCCTGGAGCGTTGCTGGATGTGGCAGACCAGCGGCTCCTCTCCCTTTCAGTGGTGTTGGTGAAGGATGGATTGCCACGCAAGATATGATCCGCGCTGCCCATGAAGGTCATGTCGTTGCCCAGTCGAATCTGGCGATTCGGTACGCCTTGGGCAAAGGGGTACCGCAGGACTACAAGGAGGCCGAGAAGTGGTGTCGCGTGGCAGCCGAAAAGGGAGATGCCAAGGCTCAGTATAACCTGGGGGTCATGTATCAGAACGACAGCGGCATCGTGCCGCAGGATAATACCGAGGCAGAGAAGTGGTACCGGCTGGCCGCTGAGCAGAGTTACGCAGCAGCTCAATTCATGCTGGGTCGTTTTTATGACGAGGGCACCGTGGTGGAACAGGACAACATCCAGGCCCACCTGTGGTACAACCTTGCCAGTGCCAAAGGCCATCGGGAGGCCATTCGGGCCCGTGATGAACTATCCCAAAGCATGGATGCCGAACAACTGGCGCAAGCCCATGAGCTGGCCAGAAACTGGAAACCGACCGCAGCCCAGAAAGTCCCGTGACGGGACTGTCAGCTGAGTTTGCGATAGACCGTGGGGGCGACGGAAACGACCGGAACTTTGAGACCGTTAAGGCTCTCAGAGTGACCGATGAAGAGATAGCCCCCCGGCACCAGATTGCGGCAGAGTTTGTTGACAATCTGCTCGGTGGTTGGGCGATCGAAATAGATGATGACATTACGACAGAAGATGATATCAAACTGGTCGCGAATGCCATAGTCGCGATCCATGAAGTTGACACGCTGAAACTTGACGATGGCACGTAGCTCTGGGCCCATCTTAACCAGTCGCTGCGTTGGGTCCTTGCTCTTGAGCAGGTATTTTTTTTTGAGGGAGATCAGCACCGGTTCCACTTTTTCCATCTCATAGATGGCCGTGGCCGCTTTTTTCAGCACCCTCGTTGAGATATCGGTGCCAAGGATCTGCACCTGAAAGGAGGGAGAGACCGTCTCGCCAAACTCCTTCATCACCATCGCCAGCGTGTAGGGTTCCTCACCGGTGGAACAGGCTGCGCTCCATATCATGAAACGACGCCTGACACCAGCACCGGTCTGCACCAGCTCAGGTAATGCCGTCTGACGCATGTAATCGAAGTGGGCTGCTTCGCGAAAAAAATCGGTCTTGTTGGTGGTGACAATATCGATGAAGTGGTAAAGCTCGTCACCGGATGCCACCGGGTCAAGAACCCAGTCGACATACTCGGAGAACGAATGCATGCCCAAGGTGCGCAACCGCTTCTGGATGCGCGCCGTCAGCATGGTCTTCTTGGCTGGTGGCATGAGAATGCCACACTGTGCGTAAATAAATTCGCTTAGCTGGCTGAATTTCTTGTCGGAAAGCTCATGTTCAACAGACATGGAATCTCCATGCTACGGCGTTGGTGCTCTTTCCACCAATTCGATCAGGGAGAGAGGAGCCCCATCACCGCGACGATAGCCCATCCGCAGAATACGGGTGTAACCACCAGCACGACTCTGGTTACGCACCGCCAGATCGGAGAAAAGCTTGAACACCAGTGCCTCATCCTGCAAAAAACTGAACGCCTGACGGCGGGCATGCAGATCGCCACGTTTGGCCAGCGTGATCATGTGGTCAACAAAACGGCGCATCTCTTTTGCCTTGGGGACAGTGGTCTCGATCCGCTCGTGTTGCAACAGGCTGCTCACCAGATTACTCATCAAGGCGCGACGATGGGCTGAGTTCAAGTTTAATTTGCGGCCACTGTTCTGATGTCTCATCGGATACCTCTTTACTAAAAATTCTCTTCTTCAAACTCTCTGGCCAACTCCTCGAGATTCTCCGGCGGCCATCCATCCAGAGTCAAACCAAGGCCAAGACCCATCTCCTCTAGCAGCTCCTTGATTTCATTCAAGGATTTGCGGCCAAAGTTGGGTGTCCGCAACATCTCCGCTTCTGTCTTTTGCACCAGATCACCGATGTAGACAATCTCGTCATTCTTGAGGCAGTTGGCCGAACGTACCGACAGCTCCAGCTCATCGACCTTGCGAAACAGATTGGGATTCCATTTCTTGCGGGTATCCTCATCTCTCATCTGCATGGCCGGAATATCATCGAAGTTGACGAACGGCGTCAGCTGATCCTGGATAATTTTGGCAGCCAAAGCAAGTGCATCCTCGGGCGCCGTAGCTCCGTTGGTCTCGATCTCCATGATCAGACGGTCATAGTCGGTCTGCTGGCCAACGCGAGCGTTCTCAACCCGATAAGCCACTTTCTTGACTGGACTAAAACTGGCATCAACCGGAATCTCGCCGATCACCTTCGCCTCATCCTCCTCGCCAGTGGCAGCAGCACGAGCATATCCCTTGCCCATGTTGACCACCATGATCATGTCCAGCTTACCTGACTTATTCACCGTGGCGATGTGGTGATCAGGGTTGAGGATCTCAATGCCGTGGCCTGTCTCAATCATGGCGGCAGTCGCATCACACCCGCCCTCGACATGAAGGCGGATGGTCTTTGGACCAATACCATCCATGCGCAAAACCAGCTCTTTCAAATTGAGGATAATCTCGGTAACATCCTCCAGCACACCAGGAATGGCGGAAAACTCATGCAGGACACCCTCGATTCGCACCGAAGTCACTGCCACGCCCTGCAGGGAAGAGAGCATGACCCGACGCAGGGCATTCCCCAGAGTGGTACCAAAACCACGTTCCAGAGGTTCGGCAATTAGAGTCGCCTTCCGCTGCACATCCACACCACCAGCTAGTTCAACTTTCTGTGGCTTTATAAGTTCGGTCCAGTTTCTGTACATGGTTTCTTCTAAATTACTACGTGATTATTTAGAATAAAGTTCGACAATGAGATTCTCATTGAAATCGGACGGCAGATCAGACCTAGCCGGCAGGGCCCGGAACACACCGGTCACTTTCTCACTATCCAGCTCCAGCCAGGACGGAATACCACGCCGTTGCGCACTCTCAATCGATCCCCTGATCCTGAGATGATCTTTGGCCCGGGCCGATACGGCAATAGCATCACCAGGCTTGACCAAGTAGGAGGGAATATTGACCTTGTGGCCATTGACCAGGATCTGACCGTGGCTGACAATCTGACGAGCCTCCGTCCTAGAGGCAGAAAAACCAAGCCGAAAGATGACATTATCCAGGCGTCTTTCCAGCAACACCAGTAAGTTCTCACCTGTTACCCCTGGCATGCGCTCAGCATCCTCAAAGCAGTTGCGGAACTGCCCTTCCACCAGACCATAAACACGCTTGACCTTCTGCTTTTCCCTCAGATGCAAACCATAGTCGGAAACCTTGCGACGACGCTGCCCATGCTGCCCAGGGACATAGTTGCGCCGTTCGACAGCACACTTGTCGGAAAAGCACCTCTCGCCCTTGAGAAACAGCTTGGTTCCTTCTCTTCTGCACAAACGACACTTTGATTCAAGATAACGGGCCATTTTTTCAGTGATCTCCTGTCAGACACGCCGCCGTTTGGGTGACCGGCAACCATTATGAGGAATTGGTGTCATGTCATGCACCGACGCAATATTAAAACCGACCGCCGCCAATGCACGCAACGCCGACTCACGACCAGAACCAGGCCCCTTCAGACGTACATCAAGGTTGCGCATACCATGCTCCATCGCCTTCTTACCAGCGTTCTCAGCTGCCATCTGCGCCGCAAACGGCGTCGACTTGCGCGAACCCTTGAATCCCTGAGCTCCAGCGGAGCCCCACGAAATGACGTTGCCGACCATATCCGTAATCGTAATCAGCGTATTGTTGAACGTGGACTGAATATGAGCGATACCACTCGCAATATTCTTACGCTCTTTCTTTTTACCACGCACGCTCTTCTGCGCTTTTGCCATTCATCAAACTCCTCTGTCATTCCCCCATTACTTCTTGCCGGCAATCGGTTTTCTTGGTCCTTTTCTTGTCCGTGCGTTGGTATGCGTCCTCTGGCCATGGACAGGCAGCCCCTTGCGATGACGCAGGCCGCGATAACAGACCAGATCCATCAACCTCTTGATATTCATGGAAACCTGACGCCTCAGATCCCCCTCGACAGAATAGTCCGCATCAATAATCGTCCGCAGTTTCGCCACATCGGATTCAGTCAGTTCATGCACACGCACATCCGGAGAAATTTGCGCTGTCTCCAGAATACGCTGCGACGTATAGCGACCAATCCCATAAATGTATGTCAGGGCAATCTCTACCCGTTTATTGACAGGAATATTAACACCTGCGATTCGGGCCACTTCTAACCTCCACCTTTATCTTCCCAAACACCCCAAAAGACTCGAGTCGCTCTGGATTATCCCTGCCGCTGTTTATGCTTGGGAATTTTCCGACAAATCACACGAACAATGCCTTTGCGCCGAATCACCTTACAATCCTTGCATATCGCCTTAACCGATGCACGCACTTTCATGACACTCTCTCCCCATTCAACCCCGATGCAACCACAGATCCCCTCACGTCCGTCCGTGAATGCGTACCCGTTTCATCAACCCCTCATACTGACGACTGATCAGAAACGACTGTATCTGCGCTGCCGTATCCATGGTGACCCCAACCACAATCAGCATGGAAGTGCCCCCAAAATAAAAGGGAACATTATAGTTGGCGATCAGGATCTCCGGCAAGAGACAGATAGCTACGACGTAAAGCCCCCCTGCCAACGTCAGTCGGGTCAAGATAACGTCCAGATACTCAGACGTCTTCTGACCGGGCCGGATCCCTGGAACAAAACCACCATACTTCCTCAAATTGTCCGCCGTATCATCCGGATTAAAGACAACCGCCGTATAGAAGAAACAGAAAAACAGGATGGCCGCCCCATAAATGACCATGTAGAGAATGTGGCCAGGCGAAAGCCAAGCAGCCGCATCCTTCAAAATAGGCCAAGGAGCAAAATTGGCCAGCGTCACCGGAAACAGGATAATCGAACTGGCAAAAATAGGGGGAATCACCCCAGCCGTGTTGACCTTCAACGGCAAATGGGTCGTTTCCCCTCCCACCATCATACGCCCACTGACCTGGCGTTTGGCATACTGGATCGGTATGCGCCGCTGTGCCCGCTCCATGAAGATGATAAACCCCGTTACAGCAACCGCCATCACCAACAGGAACAACACAAACAGAGGCTGCAGATCACCAGTACGGGCTAACTCCAGCGTATGAGCCAACGCCACCGGTAGGTTGGCCACAATACCGGCGTAGATGATCAGGGAAATACCGTTACCAATGCCACGCGCGGTTATCTGCTCCCCTACCCACATGATAAAGGCCGTACCTGCTGTCAGGGTGATCACCGTCATCATGCGAAACGACCAACCTGGATCAATCACGACCGATAAACCACCGGCCTGCATCGACTCCAACCCGTAGGCGATGCCAAGCCCCTGAAAGATGGCCAGCAGAACCGTACCATAGCGCGTGTATTGATTGATCTTGCGCCGACCGGACTCGCCCTCTTTCTTCAGACTCTCCAGCTGCGGCACCACCGTTGTCATCAACTGCAAAATGATTGATGCCGATATGTAGGGCATAATCCCCAAGGCAAACACCGTCAACCTTGACAGGGCCCCACCAGAAAACATGTTAAACATGCCCAACAGCGTTCCCTGCTGCTGGTTAAAAAAGGCCGCCAACGCATTGGGGTCAATCCCGGGAGTCGGGACATGGGCACCGATCCGGTAAACAATCAACATGCCCAGCGTGAAGAGTATCCTCTTGCGCAGCTCCGGAATCTGGCCAATATTGGCCAATCCGGCCAGCGGCAATTGCCCATCGTTCGCTGTCGCCATGGCCATAAAAATCAGGCCTGCCCGTCGGTCTGAGCGTTGCTATCCTCGGATACAATGACCTTGCCACCAACGGCCTCCACCTGGGCAATGGCCGATTGTGACGCACGGTCGACACGGATGGTCACCGGTCTGGTCAACTCCCCACCTGCCAGCAGCTTGATCTGCTTCTCCTGACGGCGGATGATACCACGCGCCCGCAACTCATCAACACCCAGCTCCGCATTGGCATCAAACACTTCCAGATCACCCACCTTGACCAGAGCAAAATACTGCTTGAAGATGTTCTGAAATCCGCTCTTGGGTAACCGTCTCTGCAACGGCATCTGGCCACCCTCAAAACCACGCCCGGGCTTACCACCCGAACGGGCCTTTTGACCCTTGGTACCCCGTCCAGCCGTCTTGCCATTACCACTACCGATACCCATGCCCTTGCGCTTCGGCTGTTGCTGGGATCCTGGTACTGGAGGAAGTTGATTCAATCTCATGGCGCAATAACCCTACCTCTAATCCTGTTCTTCGATAATCCGTACCAGATGTCTTATCTTATCAACCATACCACGCAGCGGCGGCAGATCGGGAACGGTCCTGATCTGATTCATTTTGGTCAAACCAAGACTGCGCAACACCCGCCGCTGCGCCTCAGGCTGACCAATCTGGGAACGAAACTGCTGTATCCTGAGCTGCTTTGCCATGGTACACCCTTATCTAACCCGCACGCGATTGACTTCCAGGCCTCTTTTCTGGGCAATATCCTCAGGAGAACGCACACTCAACAGTGCGTGAAAGGTTGCCTTAATCAGATTGTGAGGATTGGAGCTACCTGTCGATTTAGCCAGCACATCCCGCACACCTAACGCTTCAAAAACAGGACGCATGGCCCCACCGGCAATAATTCCCGTTCCCTCTGTGGCCGGACGCAACACCACCTGACCAGCACCATACTTACCAATCATCTCATGGTGAAGGGTACGACCTTCACGCAAGGCGACGGCATACATGTTCTTACGCGCCTGATCGGTTGCCTTACGAATGCTCTCGGGCACCTCTTTGGCCTTGCCCAGGCCGTACCCAGCCAATCCCTTGCCATTGCCCACAATCACGATAGCGGAGAAGCTGAACCGGCTGCCTCCCTTAACCACCTTTGCCGTCCTTTTGATGACAACGAGCTTTTCAATCAGCTCCTCACCCTGTATGCTTTCCAGCTCTGCACGCCGCGTCCTGGCCATTGCCTCGACCTCTTATATCCTGTCAGAATCAGCCCTAAAACCGTCTTAAAATCACCTTAAAACTCCAAGCCACCCGCTCGGGCAGCATCGGCAAGTTCCTTGGTGCGTCCATGGTAGAGATAGCCGCCACGATCAAAGACAACACGGGTGATGTTGGCTTGGCGGGCCTTCTCCGCCAACCGCCCACCAACCAGACTGGCAGAAGAGCGGTTGCCACCGTGCTGAATCTGGCTCCGTATCTCCGGCTCGGTTGTTGACGCTGACACCAGCGTTACACCACGTTGATCATCAATGATCTGGGCATAGATATGCTTGGTACTACGAAAAACGGAAAGACGCAGCCTGTCTCCGCTTACCTGCCGCAACTTATAACGGGTCCTGCGCGCCCTTTCACGACGTGCCACGGTTCTGCTTTCCTGTGCCATCGAAACTACTCCCTATTCCTCAACTATTTCTTCTTCTTCGACTTTTTACCTTCTTTCATGACAACGTACTCGTTCAGATAACGAACACCCTTGCCCTTATAGGGCTCAGGAGAGCGATAGTCACGAATTTTGGCACAGACTTGGCCAACCATTTCCCGATCCGCTCCCCTCACGGTCAGAGCGGTATTCTTCTCTACCTCAATCTGGATCCCGTCGGGAATCGGAAAGTCAACCGGATGGGAAAATCCCAACGCCAACTTCAAAATCCGCCCCTCAACAGCAGCACGATAGCCCACCCCCAAGATCATCAGCTGTTTGCTGAATCCGGTCGAAACACCCGTCACCATGTTGGCAAGCAACGTGCGGCTGAGGCCCCAGAGAGGACGATAAGCACTGCTGCCCTCGTTGCGCAAGGTAACGACAACCTCTGTCGCTCCTTGCTGCAGCACAACTTCCGGATGGAAGGTTCTGGTCAGAAGCCCGTTTTTACCTTTGACAGTGACTACCTGGTTATCAATCTTGACCTCTACCCCCGGAGGGATCGCCACTGCTTTCTTGCCAATTCTCGACATCGTTTTATGCCCTGAAAACTAGAATACCGTACACAACAACTCACCACCAACACCAAACTTCTTAGCCTGCCTGCTGGAGATCACACCACGATTGGTCGACAGGATAGCAATCCCAAGGCCGTGATAAACACTGGGGATGTCTTCCTTACCAACATAACGACGACACCCTGGTGTCGAACAGCGCCGAATCTCCTCAATGACAGGACGGTTCTGGTGGTACTTCAGACCAACACGGATTACCCCGTGGCTGCCCTCTTCCTGGATGATACTGACCTCAGACAGATAGCCTTCCTCATGCAGAATAGCACAGATCTGCTGCTTGACCCGGGACAACGGAATATCAACCGTTGTCCTCTTGACCATCTGCCCATTACGGATACGCGTCAGCATATCGCTAATCGGATCAGTCATCGACATACCATTAATCCCCTAAAAAGCTCGCTCCAAACTTGAAGATCCCACCATACCACATGCGCATCTGCTACCAAGAGGCCTTGATGACACCAGGCATCTCACCCCGCAATGCCAGCTGTCTGACACAAATACGGCACAGGCCGAACTTGCGCAGGTAGCCTCGCGGTCTAGCACATCGCTGGCAGCGGTGGTACTCACGGACAGAAAATTTTGGCTTCCGTTGTGCCTTCGCAATTAATGACTTCTTGGCCATTGGATCAATTCCACATACACGTTGTCGTTAGAGTTCCGGGTTAATTTCTGAATGGCATGCTGAAGCCACGCAGCAGCGATTTCGCTTCGCGGTCGGTTTGTGCCGTTGTCACAATGATGACATCCAGTCCACGCACAGCATCAACCTTGTCGTAATCAATCTCAGGAAATATGATCTGTTCCTTGATCCCCATGGCGAAGTTGCCACGCCCATCAAAAGACTTGCCCGATATGCCACGAAAATCGCGTACACGGGGCAATGCCGCATTGATCAGACGGTCCAGGAACTCATACATCCGATCGCGACGCAACGTCACACTGCAACCAACAGGCTGCCCCTGACGAATTTTAAAACCAGCAATCGAACGCTTGGCCCTGGTTACGACAGGTTTCTGACCAGCAATGGCCGTCATATTTGCCAAAGCACCCTGAAGTGCATTCTTGTCCGTTGCAGCATGTCCGACACCCATATTCAGAACGATCTTCTCGATCTTCGGAACCTGCATAACATTCTTGTAGGCAAATTCCTGAGTCAGATCAGAAACAATCTTCTTATGGTATAAATCCTTTAGCCTTGCCATTTCTATAGCCCTTTATCCAGCCCAACCCTAGCGCCGGTCCAACACTTCGCCGGAACCACAGGCAACCCGAACCTTCTGGCCGTTTTCCAGTACCTTCTTGCCAATCCGAACTCCTTTGCCCGTATCCGGGTCGCGCAGCATGACATTGGATATGTGAATCGGACCCTCTTTCTCAACAATGCCACCCTGCTGGTCCTTGGTCTGCCGGGTATGCCGCTTGATCATGTTGACCCTGGACACCAAAACAGCGCTCTTGTCCGGAATGACCTGCAAGATCTCCCCATGCTTGCCTTTATCCTTACCAGTAATGACCACGACCTGGTCACCCTTCTTCAGACTGGTCCTGAATTTGACAGTCACCACTTTCCAGTCTCCTACAATACTTCCGGTGCCAAAGAAACGATCTTCATGTAGTTACGACCACGCAACTCACGTGTCACAGGTCCAAAGATGCGCGTTCCGATAGGTTCACCCTGGTTATTGATCAGCACAGCGGCATTGCTGTCAAAGCGGATATAGCTGCCATCCTTGCGCGCCACCTCTTTCTTGGTTCTGACAACGACCGCCTTGGCAACATCCCCCTTCTTGACTTTACCTCTCGGAATCGCTGACTTGATGCTCACCACGATGGTGTCACCAACCCCAGCATACCTCCTCTTGGAACCACCAAGAACCTTGACGCACTCCACCTTCTTGGCACCGGAGTTATCGGCAACATCCAGAATTGTCTCGACTTGAATCATGACATGTGGCCCCTTTCACTACCCATCAGCACCACCCAGCGCTTCCTGCGGCTTAGCGGACGGCTCTCCTCAATCTGCACCGTATCACCAATCTGACAGCGGTTCTCTTCATCATGGGCAAGATATTTCTTGGTCCGGCGCACAATCTTGCCATAAAGTGGGTGTTGCACTTTGCGCTCAATTGCCACGACAACCGTCTTGTTCATCTTGTCACTGACGACTGTCCCCTGCATCACGCGCTTGGCCATAACTAACTCTCCTGCCCTTTCCGAACACGTTCACCAAGGATTGTCTTGATCCTGGCAATATCCTTCCTGACGACGCGTATGCGCGCACTGTTCTGCAACTGGGCCGTCGCCCGCTGAAATCGCAGATTAAACATCTCCTGATACAGACCCTGCATCTGCTCACTCAGGGCACTCTCCGACATCTGCCTTATGTCATTCGCCGTCATGACATCTCTCCACTGCGTTCAACGAATTTGGTGCGAATGGGTAACTTGGCGCTGGCCAGCAACATGGCTTGGCGGGCAATATCGACGGCAACCCCTTCCATTTCATACAGGATGCGCCCAGGATGAATCTTGGCCACCCAATACTCAACACTACCCTTACCTTTTCCCTGACGCACCTCAGCCGGTTTCTTGGTAATAGGAACATCTGGAAAGATGCGTATCCATACTCGCCCACCACGTTTGATGAAACGGGTCATGGCGCGCCGGGCCGATTCGATCTGACGAGCCGTCAGACGACCAGGTTCCAGTGCTTTCAAGCCGTACTCCCCGAAGTCAAGATCACTCCCTCGGGAAGCAACCCCATGTATCCGCCCCTTATGCGATTTGCGGAATTTGGTTTTCTTAGGTTGCAGGAGCATTCAGAAATACCTCAACAGTTATCATTTTGAACCGTTATTGTCTGGCAGCAATAATCTCGCCCTTGAAAATCCACACCTTGATACCGATGATGCCATAGGTGGTCTTCGACTCGGCAAAGCCAAAATCGATATCGGCACGCAAGGTATGCAGGGGTACACGCCCTTCCCGATACCACTCCATACGGGCAATTTCAGCCCCACCCAACCGACCGGAACAGTTGATACGGATCCCTTGAGCCCCAAGACGCATGGCCGAGATAACGGCCCGCTTCATGCCCCGACGAAAAGCAACCCTTTTTTCCAGTTGCTGCGCCACATTCTCAGCGACCAGCTGCGCATCCGCTTCCGGCTTGCGCACCTCGGAAATATTCAGTTGCACATCGGTGGTTGTAATCTTGCGGATATCCTCTTTCAGTTTCTCAATATCCGCCCCTTTTTTACCAATAATGATCCCGGGACGTGCAGAAAAGATATTGATGCGCGCCTTTTTAGCCGGCCGCTCAATCACGATCTTGGAAATACCAGCATGAGCCAACCGCTTCTTGAGCCAATCCCGTAACCGGATATCCTCCAACAGAAGAGAAGCATAATGTTTGTCAGCAAACCAACGCGTATCCCACGTCTTTGTTATTCCCAATCTGAACCCAATTGGATGAACCTTTTGCCCCATATCGATGAATCCCCTCAGCCCCTCTCCATAACCGCCCTGATGCGTACGTCTGAACTCGTCAATCCCAATCTCTGGGGCTGACAGCGATGGTAATATGACATGTTGGTTTCAGAATCCGGTTGGCACGGCCACGGGCACGCGGCTGAAACCGCTTGATCATGGCGCCACCGTCCACCATGGCTCGGGAAACCACCAGCTGATCGACATCCATACCAAAATTGTTTTCGGCATTGGCAATAGCCGACTTCAGGGTATGCCGTACCGATACCGCAGCATACTTTCTGGACAGCCCCAAGATCCTCAGTGCCTGCTCGACACTCTGGCCACGGATCTGGTCCACCACCAAGCGTGTCTTAAACGGAGACATGCGGATATTCCTGGCAACCGCCACGGCTTCTGTCACCTGACCCAGACTCATGCTATTATCCCTCTTACCCTCTTGATTGAGCGTCCTAGCGCCGCTTGCTTGACTTCTCTACACCATGACCATAGTAGGTCCGGGTCGGTGCAAACTCACCCAACTTATGCCCCACCATATTTTCAGTGACCAGCACTGGCACAAACTTGCGGCCGTTATGGACACCGAACGTATAAGAAACAAACTCCGGAATAATGGTCGACCGTCTTGACCAAGTCTTGATGAGTTCCCTACGCCCATCGGTACGCAATTTCTCTACTTTATTCAGTAGATAATCATCGAAAAAAGGACCTTTCTTAATCGATCGTCCCACAACCCACCTCTTGATCTACAGATAGAACCGATAACGTAGCACCGATCAACGGCGCCGCATAATCAACCGATCCGAATACTTACCGCGTTTTCTGGTCTTCTTGCCCTTGGTTGGCACGCCCCAAGGCGAAACAGGGTGACGTCCACCAGAAGTACGACCCTCACCACCGCCATGAGGATGATCGACAGGATTCATAGCGACACCACGCACAGTTGGACGACGTCCAAGCCAGCGACTCCGCCCCGCCTTGCCTAGCTTGATGTTGCTGTGCTCGGCATTGGACACCAGACCCACCGTGGCCATACAGTCCAGCAACACCATACGCATCTCGCCGGAAGGAAGCTTCAACTGGGCGTATTTACCTTCCTTACCCATCAGCTGTGCATAGGCCCCAGCCGAACGCGCCATCTGCCCGCCTTTTTGCGGCTTGATCTCGATATTATGAACGATGGTACCAATAGGCAACGCCCTCAGAGGCAAGGCATTACCAGGCTTGACATCGACCTCCTCGACAGTGCGTCCAGAGATGACTCGATCACCCGGATTCAATCTTTGCGGCGCCAGGATATAACGTTTCTCGCCATCGGCATAGAACAGCAGCGCAATAAACGCCGTCCGATTTGGATCATACTCAATGCGCTCGACCTTGGCCGGAATGTTCATCTTGTCGCGGCGAAAGTCAATGATACGATAGCTTCTATGATGGCCACCACCCTGATGACGCACCGTGATGCGACCCTCATTGTTACGACCGCCCATGCTGTGCAGCGGCGTTACAAGACTCTTCTCCGGCCCTTCCCTGGATAGATTCGAATAGTCAACCGATATCTGTTGACGTTTGCCTGCAGAGGTCGGTTTGTAAGTTTTTAATGCCACGGTTCAATCTCCACCGGCCTTGTCCATAACAAGTTCCATAGAACGGCCCATTCAGTTATTGTAAAAATCAATATTTTGACCGGATGCCAACCGAACGAACGCCTTTTTCCAATCCTTGCGCTGTCCCATGGTACGACCAAATCGCTTCTTCTTGCCATTCATGTTTAACGTCTGGACACTCAACACCTCGACGCTGAACATCTTCTGTACGGCCGCCTTGATCTGCTGCTTATTGGCCCAATTCGCTACCTTGAAAATGACCTGATTGCCTTTTTCTGTGCACAGGGTCGATTTCTCTGTAATGACCGGCGCCCGGAGTACCTGGTACAGGGTATTCAAATCACTCACGCCAACCTCTCCTCAAGTCGCTGCAAGGCCGGTTCGGTTAAAATGACCGTATGGTGGGACAACAGGTCGTAAACATTCACGCCCTCTGCCCGAATAACGGAAATACCCGGCAGATTACGAGCCGACAGTTGAACTTTATCATCCTGCTCAGCCAACACAATCAACGCGGAATTCTTGACGCCAAGCTGGCCCAGCATGGTGCTGAATAACTTGGTCTTGATTTCCGTCAGATGAAAGCCGTCGATGATCGTGATCTCATTCAGCTCCCGTTTCAAGGAAAGCGCTGTCTGCAGCGACAGCTTTCGCACCTTCTTGGGCAAACTAAAGGCATAATCACGAGGATGGGGACCAAAGACGATACCACCCGTGCGATACTGCGGTGCCCTGATAGTACCCTGCCGTGCATTACCAGTGCCCTTCTGCCGATAAGGCTTCTTACCACCACCAGCAACCTCGGAACGTCGCTTGGTTGACGCGGTACCGGCCCGCCTCTTGGAGAGCTGATAGTGGACCGTCAGGGAAAGCAGATCATCCCGCCTCGGGCGCCCAAAAACCACATCAGACAGTTGTATGGTGCGAATATGCTGGTTATGGGTATCCTTCAAAGGAAACTCAATCATGGTGGTCGATCCTCTTTTCAATGTCTCAATCAATCGCTTAATTCTCGGTGCTCTTCTTGATCGCATCCCGGACAAAGACGATCGATCCCTCTGCTCCAGGGACACTGCCCTTGACCACCAACAGGTTTTTGTCTACATCAACCGCTGCGATACGCAGATTCTGAGCCGTAACGCGATCGTCCCCCATATGCCCACTCATCTTCTTGTTCTTCAGAACACGCCCCGGCGTCTGACACTGACCGATGGAACCAGGAGAGCGATGAATCTTATGAGCACCATGCGTCGCATTGCCACCACGAAAGCCCCACCGTTTCATGGTGCCAGCGAACCCCTTACCAACCGTCTTGGCCGCCACATCCACATAGCTGCCAGTCTGAAACAAGGCCACCGTCAGCACTTGACCCACTTCGCAATGGACCGAATCCTTGCTGCGAAATTCTTTCAGAACGGCATGAGGAGCCACATTAACCTTGGCGAACTGCCCCCTTTCAGGCTTGCCAACACGCGATGGCTTAGCCTCCTCGAAGGCAACCTGGACCGCGTTATAACCATCCTTTTCCTGTTCCCTCAGTGCAATCACCGGACACGGACCGACACGCAGCACCGTAACCGCGTGTCTCTCTCCATCTTCACTGAAGATTTGTGTCATTCCCAACTTGCGTCCAATAAGCCCGTTACGCATTTCCATCCCCTGCGCGAAACATGTGACTGCTTCTTCTAGTTATAACTTGATCTCTACGTTGACCCCAGCCGCCAGATCCAGCTTCATGAGCGCATCCACCGTCTGCGGGGTCGGGTTGACAATGTCAATCAACCGATTGTGGGTCCTCACTTCAAGCTGTTCCCGCGATTTCTTATCCACATGCGGAGAGCGTAGTATTGTATACCGATTTATCTCGGTTGGCAATGGTACAGGACCACGAATTTCTGCACCTGTCCTACGCGCTGTCTGGACGATCTCGGAAGCGGACTGATCAAGGATGCGGTGATCAAAAGCCTTCAACCGAATACGTATTTTCTGGTTCTCCATCATGGCTCTCCCGGATCCTGTTACTTGATGACCTGGGAGACGACACCAGCACCAACCGTGCGTCCACCCTCCCGAATAGCAAATCTCAACCCCTGCTCCATCGCAATCGGCGAAATCAGCTCCACCTCCAACGATATGTTGTCGCCAGGCATCACCATCTCAACACCCTCAGGCAGACTTAACACCCCCGTCACATCGGTGGTCCGAAAATAAAACTGCGGCCGATAGTTGCTGAAAAACGCCGTGTGCCGTCCACCCTCTTCCTTGGTCAAAATGTAACACTCAGCCTTGAACCTGGTATGAGGCGTGATCGAGCCCGGCTTCGCCAACACCTGGCCACGCTGAACATCGTCCCGCTTCGTGCCACGCAACAACACACCAATGTTGTCACCCGCCTGACCCTGATCCAGCAACTTGCGAAACATCTCCACACCCGTACAGGTCGTGGTCGCATTCTTCCCTAACCCAACAATCTCAACCTGCTCGCCTACCTTGACAATACCACGCTCTACACGCCCAGTCACCACCGTACCACGACCAGAGATGGTAAAGACGTCCTCAATCGGCATCAGGAAAGCACCATCCAGAGGACGCTCGGGCTGCGGAATATAACTGTCTACCGCTTCCATCAGCTTCAGAATCGACTGCTTGCCCTGCTCCCCCTCGTCGCCTTCCATGCACTTCAGCGCCGAACCAATTACAATCGGAATGTCGTCACCAGGAAACTCGTACTGCGATAACAACTCGCGCACTTCCAGCTCAACCAGCTGCAATAACTCCGGATCATCCACCTGGTCCGACTTGTTCATGTAGACCACCAGTGCCGGTACACCAACCTGCCGCGCCAACAAAATATGCTCCCGCGTCTGGGGCATCGGACCATCCGCCGCTGATACCACCAAAATGGCTCCATCCATCTGCGCCGCACCCGTGATCATGTTCTTGATGTAGTCAGCATGACCAGGACAGTCCACATGCGCATAGTGCCGCTTGTCCGTCTGATACTCTACATGCGCCGTCGCAATCGTAATCCCACGCTCACGCTCCTCAGGAGCCGAGTCAATCTGATCATACGCCTTGAACTCCGCTAAACCACGCTCCGCCAATACCTTGGTGATCGCCGCCGTCAACGTCGTCTTGCCATGATCAACGTGTCCAATCGTCCCAATGTTTACATGTGGCTTCGTACGCTCAAATTTCGCCTTGGACATGATCTTTTACCTAGCCCTTCATTCTGGCAATGATTTCCTGAGCAACACTGGACGGTACCTGCTCGTAGTGATCGAACTGCATGGTAAACGTTGCTCGACCCTGTGTCAGGGAACGCAAATCGGTTGCATAACCAAACATACCTGCCAACGGCACCATGGCCTTGACAATCTGGATGTTACCCATGGCATCCATACCCTGTATCTGTCCGCGCCGTGAGTTGAGATCACCGATGATATCACCCATGAACTCCTCTGGCATCTCCACTTCCACCTTCATCATTGGTTCCAGCAGCGCAGGGGAAGCCTTCATGGCCCCTTCCTTCAATGCCATGGAGGCCGCCACCTTGAAGGCCATTTCAGAGGAATCAACCTCGTGGAACGAACCGAAATAAACCGCTACCTTCATGTCAACCAGCGGGAAACCGGCCATGACGCCATTGGCCATGGCCTCTTCCACACCCTTGCCAATGGGAGCAATGTACTCCTTCGGAATAACACCACCCTTGATTTCATCCAGGAACTGGAATCCTGCTCCTGCCTCATTGGGCTCAAGACGCAGAAAGACATGCCCGTATTGACCACGACCACCGCTCTGCCTGACGAACTTGCCCTCAATCTCGACCGTCTTGGTGATGGTCTCGCGGTAAGCCACCTGAGGCTGGCCCACATTGGCCTCAACCTTGAACTCGCGCAGCATGCGGTCGACAATGATCTCCAGGTGAAGCTCACCCATACCAGAAATAATGGTCTGATTGGTCTCCTGATCGACTTCAACCCGGAAGGAAGGATCCTCCTGCGCCAACCGGCCTAGTGCAACGCTCATCCGCTCCTGATCAGCCTTGGTCTTGGGCTCAATGGCAATGGAGATCACCGGCTGCGGGAAAACCATGCGCTCCAGCACAATCGGCTTATCCGGATGACACAGCGTGTCACCTGTGGTGGTATACTTCAACCCTACCGCCGCCGCAATATCGCCAGCCCGAACTTCCTTGATATCCTCACGCTTGTTGGCGTGCATCAGCAGGATGCGGCCAATCCGTTCCTTTTTGCCCTTAACCGAGTTAAGGATGTAGGAACCCGCTTCCAACGTACCGGAATAGACACGGAAGAAGGTCAGGGATCCGACAAACGGATCCGACATGATCTTGAAAGCCAATGCCGAAAAGGGCTCCTCATCGTTCGAGTGCCGTGCGATTTTTTCTTCGGATGAGACCTTCTCGCCCTCAATCGGAGGAAGATCGGCCGGAGCCGGAAAAAAGTCCACCACAGAATCGAGCAGCGGCTGCACGCCCTTGTTCTTAAAGGCCGAGCCACACAGAACCGGCACAAACCGACTGGCCAACACCCCCTTGCGTATACAGGACAGCAACTCCTCCTCCGAGATCTCGCCCCCTTCCAGATAGCGCTCCATCAGCTGGTCATCCTGCTCCAGGGCCGTCTCCAGTAACTTCAGCCGATACTCCTCAACCGTGGCCATCATGTCAGCCGGGATATCAGTCACCTCAAAACGGGCACCCAGCGACTCGTCGTCGAAAATATAAGCCTTGCGCGTTACCAGATTGACCATGCCACGGAAATTCTCTTCCGAACCAATGGGCAACTGAACCGGGATCGGGACAGCCTGCAACCGGTCACGCATCATGGCGACGACACGCTGGAAATCGGCACCAATGCGGTCCATCTTGTTGACAAAAGCAATGCGCGGCACCCCGTAACGATCAGCCTGGCGCCACACAGTCTCCGACTGGGGCTGTACACCACCAACAGCACAGAAAACCGCTACCGCTCCATCCAGCACCCGCAGCGAGCGTTCCACCTCAATGGTGAAATCGACATGCCCCGGTGTGTCAATGATGTTGACCCGGTGCTGACGCCAGAAACAGGTTGTAGCAGCCGACGTGATGGTGATGCCACGCTCCTGTTCCTGCTCCATCCAGTCCATGGTCGCAGCGCCATCATGCACCTCGCCGATCTTGTGGGAACGCCCGGTATAGTACAGAATCCGTTCTGTCACGGTGGTCTTGCCCGCATCAATATGGGCCATGATGCCAATATTGCGTACCCGATCGAGAGGAAATTCCCTTGCCACTTCAAACCCCTGCCATCTTCAAACTACAGCCCATGATTCCAGGATCCACGACTACCAACGGTAGTGAGCGAAAACCTTGTTGGCCTCTGCCATACGATGCGTATCATCTTTCTTCTTGATGGTCGCACCCCTTCCCATAGCCGCCTCGGCTAACTCCGCCGCTAACCGCTCTCTCATGGTTTTCTCACCACGCTTACGGGCAAAACTGATCAACCAGCGAATGGCCAAGGTCATACGGCGACCAGCACGCACCTCGACAGGAACCTGGTAGGTGGCACCACCAACGCGGCGTGAGCGCACCTCAATTTGCGGGCGAGCATTCTCGACGGCATCGTGAAAGACCTTCAGCGCGTCTTCCCTGGTTTTTTTCGCTACCAACTCCAGCGCCCCGTAAAGGATGCGCTCTGCCAAGGCCTTCTTGCCATCCTTCATGATACAGTTGGTAAACCGGGTCACCAGCTTGTCTCCGTAGACGGGATCGGGCAGGACATCCCGCTTTTGCACATATCGGCGCCTGGGCATAATGAAACAACTCCCTATCGATTCATGATAAACGACTGTGTCTTAGTGACGACTACTTCGGCTTCTTGGCTACTTCGGCTTCTTGGCACCATACTTGGAACGTGCCTTCTTCCGGTTCTTAACCCCCTGAGTATCCAGCGCACCACGAAGAATGTGGTAACGTACACCCGGCAGGTCCTTGACACGTCCACCACGGATCAGCACCACCGAGTGCTCCTGCAGGTTATGTCCCTCCCCAGGAATGTAGGCCGTCACCTCGTGGCCGTTGGTCAAACGAACACGCGCTACCTTGCGCAACGCCGAGTTAGGCTTCTTCGGCGTGGTCGTATACACCCTGGTACAAACCCCACGTCGCTGAGGACATGCCTGCAAAGCAGGAACATTGGTCTTCTTTTTCTGGATACTACGCCCAATCCGCACCAGCTGGTTGACTGTCGGCATCGATCTCTTCCCCTAATCTATTTTTCTACACCAGCAAAAGTCAGTGATTCTATATCTTTCTGACGCAATGTCAAATGTTTTCCTGTTGCTAACCGATTTTTTTCGTCGCATCGCCCTGTTTCCAGGTCTTGCGGATGTTATCAACGATGCGGCCTGTGCCACAGGGCACCAACCGACCGACGATGACATTCTCTTTGAGCCCGTTCAAATTATCGACAGACCCGGCAATAGCTGACTCCGTCAAAACACGCGTCGTCTCCTGGAACGAGGCCGCTGATATGAACGACGGCGTCGACAGGGAAGCCTTGGTAATTCCTAACAGCTGCGGAATAAAGGTGGCTTCACGCATGCCACGCTGAAGAATCTTCTTGTTAGCCTCCTCCAGTACGATCTTCTCAACCGATTCGCCCGCTACGAAAGTAGTATCCCCTGGATCCTTGATGGCCACCTTCTGCAGCATCTGACGAATGATCACCTCAATGTGTTTGTCGCTGATGCGCACGCCCTGCAGACGATAAACATCCTGGATGTCGTTGACCATGAAACGGCATAGCTCTTCCAGACCTAGCACCTTGAGGATGTCCTGCGGCACGGCAGCCCCTTCCATCAGAGGCTCTCCTTTGCGCACCCAGTCCCCCTCGTTAACAGCCAGCTGCTTGCCTTTGGGTAACAGGTATTCGTGCGGCTCACCAGCATCCGTCGTCACAACGACCCGTCGCTTGCCCTTCAGGTCCTTCCCAAACGAAACGGCACCATCCACCTCGGCAATAATGGCATACTCTTTCGGTTTACGTGCCTCAAACAGCTCCACCACGCGCGGCAGACCACCGGTAATATCACGAGTCTTGACCGTTTGGCGTGGTATTTTGGCAATGATGTCACCCGCCATGACCAGATCCCCTTCCTGCGCCGTAATGACGGCCCCAACCGGCAACAGATAACGCGCCGGGCTACCGCTAGGCAGGATCAGGGTCTCCCCGGTTTCAGCGCTCTTCAGGGTCAGACGTGGACGAATATCGGTCCTGCGACCTTGGCTCTTCCACTCCATCACCTCACGTGAGGTCAGTCCTGTGGCCTCATCGACCGTCTCCTTCAGGGTAATGTGCTCCAGCAGATCACCAAATTTGACGATACCACCAATCTCGGTGATGATGGGTGACGCGAAAGGTTCCCACTCGGCAAAGGTGACCCCCTTATCAATAATCTCTCCATCCACAATCGACAGACGGGAACCATAAGGAATGCGATAGCGTTCCCGCTCACGCCCGGCTTCAACCTCATGGGCTGCCACTACAGCAGCTCCATCCTTTTCAGCTGCACTACCACCACCACCACTCAAATGACGCGGCTCGTGGATCGATACCTCACCGTTGCGTGATAGCACCACCAGCTTCTGATTGCGATCCCTGACCGTAGCGATATGGTGGAATCGCACCACCCCACCGTTGGCGGTCTCAAGGGAAGAGCGCTCCCCTTTCTGCGACGCGGTACCACCGATATGGAAAGTACGCATGGTGAGCTGTGTTCCAGGCTCACCGATACTCTGGGCAGCAATCACACCAACCGCTTCACCGATGATGACCGGTGTGCCCCGTGCCAGATCACGGCCATAGCACCTGACACAAACCCCTCGTACCGTCTCGCAGGTCAGCGGTGAACGGATACGCACATTCTCAACATTGGAGTTCTCAATACGCTCGACCGCCTCCTCATCCATGATCGCGCCAGCGGATACCAGCAGGTCGTCCGTCACCGGATCACGGATGTCGTCAGCAGCGGTACGCCCGAGCAACCGCTCACCAAGCGACTCGACCACATCCTTGCCCCCTACCAGCGACGAAACCGTCAGCCCTCGATCGGTATGACAATCCTCCTCACGCACGATACAATCCTGTGCCACATCCACCAAACGACGTGTTAGATAACCTGAGTTAGCCGTCTTCAGGGCGGTATCGGCCAGACCCTTGCGAGCACCATGGGTCGAGATGAAATATTGCAGCACGGTCAACCCTTCACGGAAATTGGCCGTGATGGGCGTTTCAATGATATCTCCCGACGGCTTGGTCATCAAACCGCGCATGCCAGCCAGCTGACGCATCTGCTCAGCCGAACCACGAGCACCGGAATTGGCCATCATAAAAATGGAATTAAAGGAAGACTGCACCCTGGCGGTACCGTCTTCACCGGTAATCATCTCCGAAGAGATACCGCTCAACATCTCCTCGGCCACCCGTTTGGTACAATGGGACCAGATATCAACCACCTTATTGTACTTTTCTCCCTGGGTAATCAGTCCCTCACTGCGCTGTCTCTCAATTTCCTTGACCTTTTCCTGGGCCTCGGCCACCAGATACTTCTTGGCCTCAGGAATCACCATATCGTCCTTGCCAAAGGAGATACCAGCCTTAGCGGCAAAACGGAACCCAACCCGCATGATGCGATCGGCAAACAGCACCGTCTCCTTGGTACCACAAACACGGTAGACGGTATCAATCAGGTTGGCGACCTCCTTCTTGGTCAGCAGACAGTTAACCATGCTGAACGGGATACTGTCCGGCAGCAATTCGGTCAGGAACGATCGCCCGACTGTTGTGGTGACCCGTTCACCACGGTAACGACAAACGATGGAAGCGTGCAGGCCCACGACACCGGCATCGTAGGCTTGCCGCACCTCCATCGGTGACGAAAAACGCATGCCCTCACCTTTGACGTTCATACGCTCTGAGGTCATGTAATAGAGTCCCAGAATGATATCCTGGGTGGGAACGATAATCGGCTTACCATTGGCCGGTGAGAGAATGTTGTTGGTGGACATCATCAACACACGCGCCTCAATCTGCGCCTCAATCGATAAGGGCACGTGTACGGCCATCTGGTCGCCATCAAAGTCGGCGTTGAACGCCGTACAGACCAAGGGATGCAGCTGGATCGCCTTGCCCTCAATCAGCTTGGGCTCAAAAGCCTGAATACCAAGACGATGAAGCGTCGGCGCCCGGTTCAGCAACACCGGATGCTCGCGGATGACCTCTTCGAGGATATCCCACACCTCCCCTTTTTCTTTTTCAACCATCCGTTTGGCAGTCTTGATGGTGGTAGCCAGCTGTTTCTCTTCCAGCCGGTTGTAGATAAATGGCTTGAACAGTTCAAGCGCCATCTTCTTCGGTAAACCACACTCGTGCAGCTTGAGATTGGGACCGACCACAATCACCGAACGACCCGAATAATCGACCCGTTTACCCAGCAGGTTGAGGCGGAACCGTCCCTGTTTTCCCTTCAGCATCTCGGACAACGACTTCAGGGGGCGCTTATTGGTACCGGTGATCACCCGACCACGACGGCCGTTATCAAACAAGGCATCAACGGCCTCCTGCAACATCCTCTTTTCGTTGCGGATGATGATATCTGGAGCCTTGAGCTCATAGAGCCTTTTCAACCGGTTATTGCGGTTGATAACCCGACGATAAAGATCGTTGAGATCCGAAGTAGCGAAACGCCCCCCATCAAGCGGCACCAAGGGACGCAGTTCAGGCGGAATGACGGGCACGACTTCCAGAATCATCCATTCTGGACGGTTGCCAGAATCAAGAAAGGATTCCAGCGTATGCAGACGGCGGACGATTCTACGACGTCGTGACTCCGAATTGCAGTTGGCCAATTCTTCACGACGGATTTGTACTTCGGTGGCAATGTCGAGATTGAGCAGCAAATCACGAATAGCCTCAGCGCCAATACTGGCCCTGAATTCATCGCCATATTCCTCCTGGAACTGATAATACTGCTCCTCGGTCAGCAGACTGCCCTTCTTGAGAGGCGTCATGCCACCATCCAGCACGACAAAATTCTCGAAGTAAAGCACCCGCTCCAGATCTTTCAGCGTCATATCCAGCAGCAGACCGATACGGCTGGGCAGCGATTTGAGAAACCAGATATGGGCTACCGGTGCCACCAGCTCAATGTGGCCCATGCGCTCACGTCTGACCTTGGACTGGATAACCTCAACCCCGCACTTTTCGCACGTCGCACCACGATGTTTCAGTCGCTTGTATTTGCCACACAGGCACTCGTAGTCCTTGATGGGCCCAAAGATCTTGGCACAAAACAGCCCGTCCCGCTCTGGTTTGAAGGTACGGTAATTGATGGTTTCCGGTTTCTTGACCTCACCGTAAGACCAGGACCTGATCTTGTCGGGAGAGGCAACAGAAATTTTGATGCCATCAAACTGCTGCCCCAAAACTGGCTTGGCAAATAATTTGAACAGGGTCTGGTTCACCTGTGCCCTCCAAGGTATGACGCGTTGTTGAATAGGGCCAACATCAATCGGTCCGAATCAGGGTAATATCCAGTGCCAGCGACTGCAGTTCCTTCCCAAGTACGTGGAACGACTCCGGAATACCGGCTTCGAAGGTGTCATCGCCCTTGACAATGGTCTCGTACATCTTGGTTCTACCCGCCACATCGTCTGACTTGACCGTCAACATCTCCTGTAGGGTATAGGCAGCACCATAGGCTTCCAGTGCCCATACCTCCATTTCACCGAACCGCTGCCCACCGAACTGGGCCTTACCACCCAACGGCTGCTGGGTCACCAACGAATAAGGGCCGATGGAACGAGCATGGATCTTGTCATCGACCAGATGGTGCAGTTTCAGGATGTAGATGTAGCCAACGGTTACAGCACGGTCAAAATAGTCACCGGTCAGACCATCGATCAGGCGTACCTGCCCCGACGACGGCAAACCAGCCTTGTGCAGCCAATCGACGATGTTCTGCTCCGAAGCACCATCGAAAACCGGCGATGCCACCGGCACCCCATCTTTCAGATGACGCGCCATGTGGATAATTTCCTGTGGTTCGAGTTGGGCAACTTCCTGCTGCTCCTGCAACCCGTCGTAGATATCCAGCAGTTTGTTCTGCAACGGTGCCAAGTCGGAAGAACCGGATTCGTACTGCTGCAACAACGCCCCAATCTGACGCCCCAAACCCTTGGCTGCCCAGCCCAGATGCGTCTCAAGAATCTGTCCCACGTTCATGCGTGACGGCACACCAAGAGGATTCAGCACCACATCGACCGTGGTACCATCTTCCAGGTAAGGCATGTCCTCGACCGGATTAATCTTGGAGATCACACCCTTGTTACCATGTCGACCCGCCATCTTGTCACCGGGCTGCAGTTTTCTCTTAACGGCGATATAGACCTTGACCATTTTGAGCACACCAGGGGGCAGATCATCGCCCCGATCCAGCTTCTCTACCTTGTTTTCAACGCGCTTGCGCAACCGCTGGTCGGCCTTGTCAACCTGCTCACGGATACCACTGACCTGCTGGTTAATCGCGTCATCCTCCAGGACGATGGCATACATGTCACGATGACTGATGCCATGCAGATAATCGGCCGTGATCACATCGCCACCCTTCAGGTGGGTTGCATGACGCACCACCCGATTGAGTAGAAGTCCCTGAATCCGCTCATCGGCATTACGCTGGATGATGCGTAACTCAGCGGCCATATCCTTACGCAGGGTGGCAATCTCATCACGATCAATCATTTTGGCACGATCATCTTTTTCCATGCCACGGCGCGAGAAAACCCGCACATCGACCACTGTGCCAGAAATACTGGGGGGTACGCGCAACGACGTATCGCGCACATCAGAAGCCTTTTCACCAAAAATGGCCCGCAACAGCTTCTCTTCCGGTGTCAACTGCGTTTCCCCCTTTGGGGTTACCTTGCCTACCAGAATATCGCCAGCCTTGACCTCGGCGCCGACATGGACAATGCCCGACTCGTCCAGACTGGCCAAGGCATCGTCGCTGACATTGGGCATATCGCGTGTGATCTCTTCCGGGCCCAGCTTGGTATCGCGGGCCATGACCTCAAATTCGTCAATGTGAATCGAAGTAAAGGCATCCTCCTGTACCAATCGCTCGGAAATCAGGATGGAGTCTTCGAAGTTATAGCCATTCCACGGCATGAAAGCGACCAGGACGTTACGTCCCAGGGCCAGTTCACCAAGATGCGTGCCCGGACCGTCAGCAAGGATATCCCCCTTCCTGACCCGATCACCGGTCCGCACCAACGGCACCTGATTGATGCAGGTATTTTGGTTGGAACGGGAAAATTTGGTCAGCTTGTAGATATCGACACCCGGTTCGACCGCTCCGGATTCGTCGTCGGCCTTGATGACGATACGGGAGGCATCCACCTCATCCACAACACCATCCCGTCGGCTGATGATGGTCACCCCCGAGTCACGCGCCACCACCATTTCCATACCGGTACCCACCAGCGGGGCATCGGTACGCAGCAACGGCACTGCCTGACGCTGCATGTTGGACCCCATCAGGGCCCGGTTAGCATCATCGTTCTCCAGAAACGGGATCAGCGCCGCCGCCACCGAAACAATCTGCTTGGGAGAAACGTCCATATAGTTCACCTGCTCCGGTGCGGCCACGGTAAACTCCAGCTCATGGCGACACTGGACCAGATCAGCCGTAAAACGACCTTCCCGATCCAGGGGAGCGTTAGCCTGGGCCACAACAAAGTTTTCCTCATCAATGGCTGACAGGTATTCCACATCATTGGTCACGACGCCATCACGCACACGACGACAGGGCGTCTCGATGAAGCCGTAGTCGTTAATGCGGGCGTAGTTGGAGAGACTGTTGATCAAACCAATATTGGGTCCTTCCGGGGTCTCAATAGGACAGATACGCCCGTAATGGGTATGGTGAACGTCGCGCACTTCAAAACCGGCCCGTTCCCGCGTCATGCCCCCTGGCCCAAGTGCCGACAACCGTCTCTTGTGGGTAATTTCCGACAGCGGGTTGGTCTGGTCCATGAACTGCGACAGCTGGCTGGAGCCAAAAAACTCCCGGATAATAGCGGAAAAAGGCTTGGAGTTAATGATATCGTGCGGCATCAGGTTGCTGGGATCAGTCGAGGACATGCGCTCACGAATGGCTCGATCCATGCGCATCAATCCGACACGCACCTGATTTTCCAGCAACTCACCCACAGAGCGAACACGCCGATTGCCCAAATGATCGATATCGTCGATTTTGCCATGGCCATCTTTCAGCCTGAGCAGAAAATCAACGACAGCAAAGATATCTTCACGGCGTAGGATACGGGTCTTCAGGTCACACTCGATATTCAACCGCTTGTTGAGCTTCAACCGACCAACAAAGGAAAGATCATAACGGGCTGGATCGAAAAAAAGTCCATCGAACAACGATCTGGCTGCTTCCGGTGTGGCCGGTTCGCCAGGACGCATCATGCGATAGATCTCAATCAGCGACTCTTCCAGCGTCTGGTTTTTGTCGAGCACCATGGTGTTACGCAGATAAGGCCCGACATTCAGATAATCAATAAAAAGGACACTCAGTTCGTGGATTTGCTCTTCCTCTAATACCTTCAACAACTCCTCGGTAATCTCCGCACCAGGAGCAGCGATGACCTCACCACGACCGTTACGCATTTCACCGGCGACAAACCGGCCTATCAGCTCCGACGTCGGAACCTCAAGCCAGTCCAGTCCCAGTGACTGCAACTTTTTGATGGCCCGAGCAGATATCTTCCTCTTGGGTCGAATAATCTCCTCGCCAGTCTCCGGGTTGACAACCACATAGTTGACACGGCTACCCAACAGGTGATCCGGATTGAGTTTCTTTTCCCACAACACCCCACGCCGACGGAATAGCTCAGTACTGTAGAAATATTGCAGCATCTGTTCAGAATTCATACCCAGAGCACGCAACAGCACCGTCACAGGCAACTTGCGCCGACGGTCAATACGCACGAACAGCAGATCCTTGGGATCGAACTCAAAGTCAAGCCAGGAGCCACGGTAGGGAATGATGCGGGCCGAGTACAACAGCTTACCGGTACTGTGGGTGCGGCCACGATCATGATCAAAGAAAACTCCCGGAGAACGGTGCATCTGCGATACCACCACCCGCTCGGTGCCATTGATGATGAACGTGCCATTGTCAGTCATCAGGGGCATCTCGCCCAGATAGACGTCACTTTCCTTGATATCCTTGTTGACACGGGCACCGGTTTCTTCGTTCTCCTCCCACAGCTCCAGACGAAAAGTCACCTTCAGGGGCGCCGAGAAGGTCATGCTACGCTGCAGGCACTCTTCCTTGTCATATTTCGGCTCACCAACCTGGTAGCGCACATAACTAAGGTTGAGGGTCTTGTTATAGTCCTGAATGGGAAAAGCTGAGGAAAACACCCCATGCAGACCAGTGTCCTCCATCTGATCGCAAGGCGTACCCGTCTGCAAGAAACGACTGAAAGACTGTTTTTGAATCGCAATCAGATCCGGAATATCGATGACATTCGGAATCCTGCCGAAATTCTTGCGCAGGCGTTTCTTCTCGGTAAAGCTCAGAGCCATTGTTCATCCTTGTATCAGCTAATTGAATTTTTTTGAAACAATTACGGATGTCGATTCTCGAGGGATAGCACATGACACGTACAGGAAGGCAACCACAGTCGCCTTCCTGTACCACAAATACACCGTCCGTCATGTCATGGCAGGTGTCTCACACATCGTGGCGCGACTTCACGCGCACAGCCTGCCGTTTCGGAGGTTATTTAATCTCCACTTTGGCGCCAGCTGCCTCCAGCACCTTTTTAATCTTCTCGGCGTCGTCCTTGCTGGTCGCTTCCTTGACATTCTTCGGCGCTGCCTCAACCAGATCCTTGGCCTCTTTCAGACCCAGTCCGGTCACAGCACGAACTTCCTTGATGACCTGGATCTTGTTGGCACCCACATCAGTCAGAACCACGGTAAACTCGGTTTTCTCTTCCGCGGCCTCTTCCACCTTGGCGACAGGAGCGGCAGCAACCGCCACCGGAGCAGCAGCGGAAACACCAAATCTATCTTCCAGCGCCTTGATCAGCTCTGCCAACTCCAGCACCGTCATTTTTTCGATCGCAGAAATCAGTTCTTCACGGGAAAGGGACATGATCATCCTCCTCAGGAAACAGGTTCAAAATGATTGCTATAGAATTAATCGGTATGGTTTCCGGTTACCAGACTTACCCAGCTACGTCAGCAGCTGGCGACTCCTTTTGCTGCCGGATCTGTTCCAGCACGCGCACAAAACCACCTGGTACAGCTGCCAGCACGCCAACCATGCCCTGGATCGGCGCCTGCAACGTACCAAGCAGCTGGGCGAGCAGAGCCTCCCTAGAAGGCAGCGCTGACAGTGCTGTGATAGCAGCCATGTCGATGGTGGAACCGTTGAGCACCCCTCCTACAATCTGCATTTTAGGATGGGTCTTGACAAACTCCATCAGCACCTTGGCAGGAGCCACTGCGTCAGCAGAAGTTGCCAAACTGGTTGGACCAGAAAGAAACTGTGTCAATGACACAAAACCAGTTTCCTTGGTAGCCAACCGTGCCAACGTGTTCTTGATCACCTGGTACTCAACCCCGGCGTCGCGGGATTTCCGGCGCAACTCGGTCATCTCTGCAACGGTCAGTCCCCGGTAGTGTGCCACAATGGCCACGTTGGACCGCTGCAATTTCTCGCGGATCTGTGCGATAACCTGTCCTTTTTCCGTTTGATTCATGCAGTCCCCTCCTCTTGGTTGTAGGCCAGTTCTACCCTTGTTCATCCATGCCAAAAGGAGCTCAATACAAAATTCCTTCTGTGTCTCGGCAGGCCCATTTTTTTAAGAGTCCCAAACCACCCACAAAAGGAGGCCTGTCCTCACCTGCTGTCATGGATTCAGATTATACGCGATCAGGAAGCGGTATGCGGATCAATCCTGATCCCAACCCCCATGGTGGTACTGAGGGTCATCTTCCTGACATAAGTCCCTTTTACAGCAGCCGGCTTCAGTTTCTGCAACTGCTCGAACAACGTCTTGATGTTACCCACCAAGTTGTCGACCGAAAAGGAAGCCTTGCCAACACCGGCGTGAATGATGCCGGCTTTATCGACCCGAAACGTGACCTGTCCGGCTTTGATGTCCTTGATGACTTTGGCAACATCGAAGGTCACCGTACCCAGCTTCGGATTGGGCATCAGACCACGTGGCCCCAGAATGCGCCCAATGCGTCCCACAACACCCATGACATCCGGACAAGCGACGACACGATCGAACTCCAGCCAACCACCCTGGATCTTATCGACCAGCTCCTCGGCCCCGACATAATCAGCTCCGGCGTTCTGTGCCTCCATAACCTTGTCGCCCTTGGCAAAAACCAGCACACGAGCCGTTTTACCGGTGCCATGAGGCAGCGTCACACTACCCCGCACCATTTGATCGGCATGACGGGGGTCGACACCAAGATTGACGGCCACGTCAACTGTTTCATCGAAACGGGCCGTCGCCGTCTCCTTGGCCAGCTGCACAGCCGCCCCCAGATCATACACTCTGGTACGATCAACCTGACCGGCAATCTGCCGCAACCGCTTACTGCGTCGAGCCATCTTCAGTGCTCCTGTTCCCTCAATTCTCAAACAACTTCCAACCCCATCGACATGGCTGAGCCTGCGATGGTACGTGCCGCTGCATCCAAATCGGCAGCATTCAAGTCGGGCATCTTGATGCGGGCAATTTCCCTGACCTGATCCCAAGTGACCTTGCCAATCGCCGGACCTTTATTCGGTTTCGCCGATCCTTTGCTGACTCCTGCAGCGCGACGCAGGAAATAGGCTGCCGGGGGCGTCTTAAGCTCAAAGGCAAAGGTGCGATCCGCATAGACGGTAATCACGACCGGTGTTGGCGTACCAGCCTCCATGCTCTGCGTCTTGGCATTAAAGGCCTTGCAGAACTGCATGATGTTGAGACCATGCTGACCCAGCGCCGGACCAATGGGAGGACTGGGCTTGGCTCCACCGGCCGGAACCTCCAATTTGATATAAGCCGTAATTTTCTTCGCCATTCTATGTCCCCGGGAATCAAAAAAGAACCAAACTAGGATGAATTACCTGATCTACTACAGACCTGCTACTGTTTTTCCACCTGGGAAAACTCCAGGTCGACCGGTGTTGACCGACCGAAAATCGTCACAGAAACCTTCAATCGCGCTTTATCCTCTTCCACCTGCTCGACAATGCCATTGAAGGTCGCAAATGGACCATCCACAACACTGACACGCTCGCCGACGGAAAAAGCAATCTTTGACTTCGGCTTGTCGATCCCATTCTGGATCTGCTGCCGGATCTTAGCTATTTCCTGGTCTGCCAAGGCCTGCGGACGACCTGACCCCCCCAGAAAACCGGTCACCTTGGGCGTTTCATTGACCAAGTGCCAAGTGTCGTCGTTCAGCTCCATCTTGACCAGAACGTAACCGGGAAAACAATTCCTCTCCGAAGTGACCTTCTTGCCTTTCTTCAGCTCGACAATATCTTCTGAAGGGACGAAGATCTCCTCAAATAGATCTCCCTTGCCAGACAGGCGGATTCTCTCCTCCAGAGCAGTCTTGACCTTCTTTTCATAGCCCGAATAGGCGTGAACAACATACCACTTTTTGGCCATGAAAACTCCAGATCACTCCCCTGTTGAAATCTACCGAACAATCCAGTGAACCAGCATGGACAGAATCACATCCACCAGCCACAGAAACAGCGACATCAGGACTACCATGCTGAAGACAACCACCGTCGTCGTAATCGTCTCTTTTTTTGTCGGCCAGACCACCTTCCTGATTTCGGAGCGCACGTCCGAAACGTATTGTCTGAACTGAGGGATCCAGCTTATTTCCACGATTATACCAACTCTGCGTTATAAAAAATCCAAACGCCCGGACAAATCCACCTGAATCTGGCCCGCCTGGATCTGGCAGGACAGGAGGGAATCGAACCCCCAACCACCGGTTTTGGAGACCGGTGCTCTACCAATTGAGCTACTGTCCTATTGAGGAGCATCCTCCCTATATGATCCGGAAAGATCCGTCAGGAAGACTTACTTGATCTTTCCTTCCTTGTGCACCGTGTGTTTACGACAGGCAGAACAAAACTTGCGCAGCTGCATCTTCTCTGGCTTGGTCTTTTTGTTCTTATCCGCCGTATAGTTACGCCGCTTGCACTCTTCACAGGCCAGACTAATCAAATCACGCATCGCCCTGCACTCTCACTCACCATTCCAGACTACTTGATGACCTGGGAGACGACACCAGCACCAACCGTGCGTCCACCCTCCCGAATAGCAAATCTCAACCCCTGCTCCATCGCAATCGGCGAAATCAGCTCCACCTCCAACGATATGTTGTCGCCAGGCATCACCATCTCAACACCCTCAGGCAGACTTAACACCCCCGTCACATCGGTGGTCCGAAAATAAAACTGCGGCCGATAGTTGCTGAAAAACGCCGTGTGCCGTCCACCCTCTTCCTTGGTCAAAATGTAACACTCAGCCTTGAACCTGGTATGAGGCGTGATCGAGCCCGGCTTCGCCAACACCTGGCCACGCTGAACATCGTCCCGCTTCGTGCCACGCAACAACACACCAATGTTGTCACCCGCCTGACCCTGATCCAGCAACTTGCGAAACATCTCCACACCCGTACAGGTCGTGGTCGCATTCTTCCCTAACCCAACAATCTCAACCTGCTCGCCTACCTTGACAATACCACGCTCTACACGCCCAGTCACCACCGTACCACGACCAGAGATGGTAAAGACGTCCTCAATCGGCATCAGGAAAGCACCATCCAGAGGACGCTCGGGCTGCGGAATATAACTGTCTACCGCTTCCATCAGCTTCAGAATCGACTGCTTGCCCTGCTCCCCCTCGTCGCCTTCCATGCACTTCAGCGCCGAACCAATTACAATCGGAATGTCGTCACCAGGAAACTCGTACTGCGATAACAACTCGCGCACTTCCAGCTCAACCAGCTGCAATAACTCCGGATCATCCACCTGGTCCGACTTGTTCATGTAGACCACCAGTGCCGGTACACCAACCTGCCGCGCCAACAAAATATGCTCCCGCGTCTGGGGCATCGGACCATCCGCCGCTGATACCACCAAAATGGCTCCATCCATCTGCGCCGCACCCGTGATCATGTTCTTGATGTAGTCAGCATGACCAGGACAGTCCACATGCGCATAGTGCCGCTTGTCCGTCTGATACTCTACATGCGCCGTCGCAATCGTAATCCCACGCTCACGCTCCTCAGGAGCCGAGTCAATCTGATCATACGCCTTGAACTCCGCTAAACCACGCTCCGCCAATACCTTGGTGATCGCCGCCGTCAACGTCGTCTTGCCATGATCAACGTGTCCAATCGTCCCAATGTTTACATGTGGCTTCGTACGCTCAAATTTCGCCTTGGACATGACTATTCTCCATTCCTGCTGCTAACACGGACACCGTTTGCCAAACATCCATACATGGTGGAGCCCATGCTCGGGATTGAACCGAGGACCTCTTCCTTACCAAGGAAGTGCTCTACCACTGAGCTACATGGGCAAAACAACAAAAAAACAAAATCAATAAAATTATTTTTAGTTCTCTAATGGAGCGGGTGAGGGGAATCGAACCCCCGTGTTCAGCTTGGAAGGCTGACATTCTACCATTGAACTACACCCGCAGCCAACCTGAAACACATCGTGCTATCGATTCTTCGATCCAAATCCCTGACACGTGGTGGAGGGGGGAGGATTCGAACCTCCGAAGGCTGAGCCGGCAGATTTACAGTCTGATCCCTTTGACCGCTCGGGAACCCCTCCCTACCCATGAAGTCGTGTATATCTACTCTAACGAAGCACTTTTGTCAAATAATTCTTTTTGAGGATGGTGAAAAAACTTCGCTACCGCTGCGCCAGCGTATCACACAACAGGCTATTGTCCTTGACCTAGATCTATTTTTATCCCATGATGACGCTCGTTATCGTACGTTCCAATCACTTCCATTTTCAGCGTACCAAGGAGATTCAATATGAGTGTTCTGGTCACCAAACCAGCCCCGGGCTTCAAAGCCACTGCCGTCATGCCAGATAACAGCTTCAAGGATGACTTTTGCCTATCGGATTACAAGGGCAAATATGTCGTTTTGTTTTTCTACCCACTTGATTTTACTTTTGTATGTCCGTCAGAGATCATTGCCTTCGATCATCGTCTGGAAGAGTTCAGCAAACGTCAGACCGAAGTGATCGGCGTTTCCATCGATTCCCATTTCACCCATCTGGCCTGGAAAAACACGCCGGTCAACAAAGGTGGTATTGGTCAGGTTCGTTATCCTCTGGTGGCCGATATCTCCAAAGAGATCACCCGTGATTACGATCTCTATTTTGGTCCGGGCATCGCCCTGCGGGGTTCATTCCTGATCGATAAAGGGGGTGTGGTGCGTCATCAGGTGGTCAACGACCTTCCTCTGGGACGCAATATCGATGAGATGCTACGCATGATTGACGCGCTGCAGTTCACCGAGACTCATGGTGAGGTTTGCCCGGCTGGCTGGAATAAAGGCAAAGCCGGTATGAAAGGCAGCATTGATGGCGTTGCCAACTATCTTGCCAATCACGCCAGTGAACTGTAATGAAGGAGACCTTGAATGGCGTTTGAATTACCCACCTTGCCCTACGCCCTTGATGCGCTAGCCCCTCATCTCTCTAAGGAGACGCTGGAATATCACTACGGTAAGCATCATCAGACCTATATCACCAATCTGAACAACCTGATCGCTGGGACCGAGTTTGCCGACAAGTCACTGGAAGAGATTATCAAAAGTTCTTCCGGCGGCCTGTTCAACAACGCCGCCCAGGTCTGGAACCACACCTTCTACTGGAACGGCCTCAGCCCCAAGGGCGGTGGTGCTCCCAGTGGTGCCCTAGCCCAAGCCATCACGGCCAAGTTCGGTTCGTTCGAAGCCTTCAAGGAGAGCTTCGGCAAAGTGGCCATCGGCACCTTCGGCTCCGGCTGGGCTTGGCTGGTCAAAGACAGTGCGGGCGAGCTTGAGATCATCAGCACCAGCAATGCCGCTACTCCCATGACCCAGGGCAAAACGGCGCTGCTGACCTGCGACGTCTGGGAACATGCCTATTATATTGACTATCGCAACGCCAGAGCCAAGTACGTTGAGACATTCTGGCAGATCGTCAATTGGGACTTTGTGGCCAGCAATTTCTGATTCTGAGCCGCTTCTCATTGCTCTCTCCCTCATACGGGAGAGAGCAATCATCCACAGGTAGTCAATGCGGCAGCATCAAACGTAATAAGGCATAGATCGAGCCGACCACCACACCTGTCTGAACCGCAAAAAATCCTGCTGTCCATTGAATCAGGCTGGTTCTCGTGTTGGCCATGTCACGCTGTACTTCTATCTTGGCCACTTCAATATCGCGTTTCAATTCTGCCTTGGTCATCTCGATTCTGGTTTCCAGTTCCTTCTTGGTGGTCTCCAACTTGGCTTCCAACTCCCGCATGCTCATCTCCAGCTTGACATCCAACCCTCGACCGGCCACTTCCAGCTTGACATCCAGCTCCTTGATATCACGAGTCAACTCCCGCTTGGCGGTTTCCAGCTTGGCCTCTATCTCCCGATTGGCCACTTCCAGCTTGACATCCAGCTCCTTGATATCACGGGTCAACTCCCGCTTGGCCGTCTCCAACTTGACATCCAACTCCTTGATGCCGTGATTAATTTCAGCCATACGCAGGTCATAGTCCTTGCGCATCTCCTGAACATCTTGTTGCCCCGCATTTTTACCGACAGCATCGCGTAGAGAAGAGAGGGTATGCTGGAGATCCCCCGGCAACAGAGACAACCGCTCTGCCTCTTCCCTGCGTAAGGCGTCACGTACCAGTTGACCAAAAATACGCAGAAAGACCCTGGATTGCTCGGCGGATATGCCCACATTCTGCAATTCCTGCGTCAGATCCAATCCATCAACAGCAACGGTCGCCAACATAGCACCAACTCCTGGTAAATATTTCCAATTACTTCCGTTGACTTACATTCTATAACACGCCTATCGATCACTGAGACAATGAGACCAACTCAATATGAGCCCATTGGGCAATTTCGTGTGAGCGCGGATCGGGGTAGCTGCCGCCCGAGATGACCCGACGAATACCAACGTTGGCCAGTGCTCCCATGCAGGCGGCACAAGGCTGGCAGGTGACGTAGACCGTTGCCCCTTCCAGCGTCATGCCATAACGGGCGGCGTTGGCAATACCATTCATCTCGGCATGGGCACAAACGCATAAATCGAGACCCTGGCCACTGGGAACACCGGCCTCACGCCGGGCACAGACCTCAGGATGGGGATAGCCACTGGGAACACCATTGAATCCGGTTGCCAGCAACCGCTTATCACGCACAAAGACTGCGCCAACCTTGCGACCAGAAACACAGGTGCTCATCTGGGCCGCCAGATGGGCGGCATCCATCCAGTGCTGATCCCAACTCGGGCGAGCGGTCATGGCGTTTCCACCTGACGGCGGGGGGCGTTGACAATCGCCTGCTGGTACTGCGACTCAAAACCAGGGTAGAGCAACGCAACAGCGCGCAGAGCGTCGGGATAATGTTTGACATGACCACACCGACCGTACAGATCAACGGCCATATCTTCCATGCGCTCGAAGGTAACCGAGGATTGCTCGCGCACGCGCTTCATGCCCCCCAAGGCCAGCAGTATCGCCTTGTGGCCCAGCTTCTGCCCCATACGCTCGCCCATCGTTCCGGCAAAGGGCACATGCTCATCCCGCAGCGCCTGACCCACCAACTCTCCTCCCTTCTGGCTGATGGTCTCCCCCAGTTTAGCATGACGATTGATCTTGACCGCCCATTCGGTCAGTTCACAGCTGCTGTTGCACGGCGATACAAAACCGGACTGCCGGTCGGATTGTGGTGCTGGCAACTGCAACGTAGCCGGAGGTGGCAAGGGCACACGGCTGGAACTACAGGACGACACCAGTATGGCGACAACGCACAAGCCAACCGTTGCGATGATCTGGACAGTGACGACCGGATGGACAGTGACCGGCCTGGCAATGACCAAGTCAGCGGTAGGAGCGATAGTAGTAAACATCGCTGTCAGGTGTCATGGGCACCAGCACATAGTTGGGTTGCACCCGCCGGATGACGACAGGAGCCGGTGAATAGTCGTGATGATGATGGTTATGGCGACGACTGTGACTGTACCAGTCGCGATGCCGATGGCGGTCGTCATAGTCGTAACGGCGACTGTGGCTACGACCATGCTCCTGCTCACTACCGATGGCATAGCCGGCCAATCCACCCAGACCAGCGCCAAGCAAAGCACCACTGGCACGGTAGTGGTCCGACGACAGCAGACCACCGGTGACAGCCCCCACCACCGCACCGACACCGCCATAAGCCAGCGCGTCATCACCGGCCCAGACTGAGGATGACGACGCCCCGATGCCGACTGCCAACACCAGCGCCAGCAGCTTTGACCCGACCCGATTGTAACACCCATTACTATGATGAAACATATCTATTACTCCTTGCCTATGCTGCATGATCCATTGTATCATCGGAAGATGGCCTTGGAAGGACTTTCCAGGCCTGTTCACTCTACTGTTCGCGCTATGTGCCGTCCATGATAGCACAACCTTGCTCATGAAATGTACCATAAAATATGCCAGCTAGGCGCAACAACCTGGGAGATTATCGCGTGGATCGAATCCGTAACATGAATTTTGGCATCAAGATCATCCTGATCACGGTTGTCTCAGTGATCGTTGGCTTCAGCACCGTCTTTTTCTATGTCAAGCAACGCATTGAAACCGATTCGATTGAGGCCATTCTAGCCCAGGCTCGTGCTATTACCGTACAGGCAGAAAGTGCCCGCAACTTCATTGCCGAGCTGGGACGCGACAAGACCTTCGATCCGACCCTGCTCAAGGAAGCGCAGGACCACGTCCGGAGTCGTAATCCCCGTTCCCAGGAAGAGATCATTCGGGTTGCACGCGAGACCCGCTTTTACAAGACCATTCCCATTGTTGCTGGCTGGACCATCGGTCAGCAGAAAGCACGGGATGCCCACCATGAGTTCCGTGTCACCCGCATTGGTGCCCGCAATCCCCAGAATGAGGCCAAGCCGTTTGAACGGGCCATGCTGGAAAAGATGGCCAGCAGCCGTCTGGATGAATTGTGGATGATCGATCCGGAGATCAATGCCCTGCGTTACATGCGTCCCATCACCCTGAAGCAGGAGTGTCTGCTGTGCCATGGTACCGAGCGCGACTATCCGGAGGGTAAGGGCAATGACCCGCTTGGTATCCGTATGGAGGGATGGAGCGTCGGCGAACAGCGTGGCGCCTTTGAAATCATCGCCGATCTGAAGCCGATGCAGGACAACGTCATGGGTGCTGTGGCCCGCATTTTCGGTTTAGCCATGGTGGTGATTCTGGTGATCGGGATCTCCCTGTACATTTTGATGAACCGGTTGGCCATCGAGCCTGTGCGGCTGATTCGATCCCTGTTGGGTCGTATCGCCCAGGGCGATCTGACCGTAGCCATTCCGACTACCAAAAGCCAGGACGATATTGGCCAAACCATCACGGCAACGGGTCAAATGGTCAAGAGTCTGCAGCAAACCATTGGACAGGTACAATCGGCAACCCAGAAGTTGCTGAGTGACAGCCAGTCGATGCAGAGCAGCTCCAGAGAGGTTTCGGATGGAGCCTCGAAACAGGCGGCTTCCATTGAGCAGACTTCGGCGGCCATGGAAGAAATGACTGCCAATATCCAGCAAAACTCGGAAAATTCGCGCCAGACCGAATCGATTGCCCAAAAAGCGGCCAAGGATGCCGTTGATGGTGGCAGTGCGGTGGCCAAGGCCGTCAGCGCCATGAAAGAGATTGCCGAAAAAATCTCCATTATTGAGGAAATTGCCCGTCAAACCAATCTGCTGGCCCTCAATGCCGCCATTGAAGCAGCCCGCGCCGGCGAACATGGTAAGGGTTTCGCCGTGGTGGCAGCAGAAGTGCGCAAACTGGCGGAACGTAGTCAGGCTGCAGCTGGTGAAATCAGCCAGCTCTCCTCTTCCAGTGTTGAAGTGGCTGAACAGGCGGGCTCCTTCCTAGCCAAGCTGGTGCCCGATATCCAGCGTACAGCATCCCTGGTGAAGGAAATCTCGACCGGATCGAAAGAACAGAGTCAGGGAGCCGATCAGATCAATGCCGCCATCCAGCAGCTTGATCAGGTGATTCAGAGCAATGCCGGATCGGCCCAGTCGATCGCCTCCACCTCGCAGCAGCTGTTCGAGATGGCCCAGCAACTGGAACAGACTATCCAGTTCTTCCATCTCAATCCTCAGCAACCTGCTACATCGGTCAGGAGCCTGCCTGCACCCAGGGAGTCCGCTGGAGAGATCGGCCACCAGGATGAACAGGAGTTTGATCGTTATTAGGGATGGGGATTGGCATGGAGTATGAATCGAGTAGAGTGGTCCATTCAATGATCCAGTCTTACGTAGAGGAACACCATGCCCATTTATCCGTATCAGGACAAAACGCCTGTTATTCACCCCACCGCTTTCATCCATCCCGAAGCGGTGATCATCGGCGATGTTGTCATCGGTGTGGATGCCTCGGTCTGGCCGGGAGTTGTCATCCGTGGTGACGTCAACTGGATTCGTATTGGCGCCCGCAGCAACATCCAGGATGGTTCGGTGCTGCATGTGGGGCGTAGCACCGAAAACCGGCCCGATGGCGCACCGTTGTTTATCGGCGATGACGTGACCATCGGACACAATGTGACGCTGCATGGCTGTCACATCGAGAACGGATGCATGATTGGTATCGGTGCCATTGTGCTGGACATGGCCATCATCGGCAGTCGCTCCATGATAGGAGCCGGGGCTGTGGTCACACCAGGACGACGTGTCGACGAGGCCTCGCTCTGGCTTGGCTCCCCGGCCACCATGAAACGCCTGCTCAACGATCAGGAAATGGCGACCATGAAGGCCACCACTGAAAAATACTGCCGCCTGGCTTGGCAATACGCCGATCGTGTGGCCTAATCCCGACCCTTGTTCCAGAGTCGTCTGCTGTCACCATTACGACCAGGCAGACTACCCGACTCTGTGGCATCTGCAGCGCACACTGGCCGAGGCCAGACGGCAAGGCCAGTGTAGCGACCAGCTTATTCTCGCCGAACACACACCCGTTTACACCATTGGACGATCCGGTCACGCAAGCGACATCCTGATTCCCCCATCCATTCCTGTGGTCTACAGTGATCGCGGCGGACGCATCACCTATCATGGACCTGGCCAGCTGATGGTCTATCTGGTCTGGGACATGTCCGGCCATAGCCGTCAGGTACGCCAACTGGTGCAGCAGCTGGAACAGGTGGTGCAGCAGTCCCTGGCATATTTTGGCATCACAGCCCACAGCAATGAGCGCCGACCCGGTTTATGGGTTGGCGCCGACAAGATCGCCGCCATTGGCCTACGTATCCGGCAAGGGGTCGCCTATCATGGCATGGCCATCAATCGTGATCCTGACCTAACCGCTTTCGACGCTATCGTCCCTTGCGGCATCCGTGACGCTGGTGTCACATCCATGACCAAGCTTGGGTTCATGACCACGCGAGAAGAATTGGAACAGCAGATCCTTCACGCCTTTCGGGCCATTTTTGATGTCACTTTGATCACGACCTGCAAGCCATCGTCGATGTAGGTAAAGATCACCGGAATCACCAGCAGACTGAGAAACGTCGAAGTCAGTACACCGCCGATGACAACAATGGCCATCGGTGCCCTGAAACTGGGCTCGGCCCCAAGCCCCATGGCCACCGGCAACATACCAGCCGCCATGGCAATGGTGGTCATCAGGATCGGCTGGGCCCGCTTGTGACAAGCATCCACCAGCGCATCCAGGCGTGCTAATCCTCGGTCGCGACGAGCTACGACACTGTACTCCACCAACAGGATCGAATTCTTGGTGACAATGCCCATCAGCATCAGCACACCGATGACCGATGGCATGGAAAAACTGCTGCCCGTCAGCAACATGGCCATAAAGGCCCCCCCTAACGACAAAGGCAGGGCGGCCAAAATAGTCACCGGCTGCAAGAAATCATGGAATAGCATCACCAATACCACGTAAATACAGATGACACCTACCAACATGGCGCTACCAAACTGGCTGAAAAGGTCGTGCATACGCTCGGCATCACCAGAAATGGGTCTTTTGACACTGGGAGGCAACGATTGCATCGTTGGCAACTGATTGACTTCTGATAGAACATCCCCCAGCAGGCGCGTACCAAGCTCGATATCGAAGGTGATATTGCGCATGCGGTCGAGCCGTTCAATCTGGGATGGACCGCTGGTGAGGCGGATCGTTGCCACGCTAGCCAGGGTCACCGGCCCGGCACGTCCGGCCAGACGCAATTGCCCAATGGTGTTCAGGTCACGCCGCACCACCGCATCCAGTCGTACCCGGATGGGGATCTGCCGCTGTGGTAAATTGAGCTTGGGCAGGGCCATCCGAAAGTCACCACCGGTGGCAATGCGAACCATTTCAGCCATTGACTGGGTGGTGACCCCCAGCTCAGCCGCCGCAACAAAATTGGGGGTAATGTGAATTTCTGGTCGCTGTAGCGTGGCCCCGGAACTGATGTTGCCAATTTGACGGATGGTGCGCAGAGCTGGTTCGACCGCCTGAACGGCTGCCTGCAGCGCTACCGGGTCGTCACTGGCTAGCACGACCTGTAATTTTTCACCGGCATGTCCCATACCAACAGCCAGACGAGCCCCGGCAATCTGCTGCAAGCGGGTGCGCATGTCCGCTTCAATGGCCGTTTGTTTGTAGGAACGATCGCTGCGATGGGTCAACAAGACACTGAGGGTCGCCTTGCGCACATCGGTACTGCCTCCGACGTTGAAGGGACCACCACCAGCGCTGGACCCCACGGCCGTAAAGACCTGTCGGACATCGGGCATTTGCTGAAGGATGCTGCGGGCCTGCTCAGCCACCGCACGGGTTGTCTCAATGGGCGTGCCGGGTTGCAGTTCGATACGCACCGACGTCTGACTGCGATCGGCCACTGGCAAAAATCCGGTTGGCAGCAGCGGAATGAGCGCCACTGAACCAGCAAAAAAGAGCAGTGCTGCTACCAGCGTGGTGTGGCGATGCCCCAGACACCAACGCACCGCCACCAGATAACGGCTCATCAAAGGGGTATCGCTGCCCTGCGCCCCCTGTTCGCGCAGAAAGTAGGCTGCCATCATGGGTGTCAACATGCGTGCCACCAGCAATGAAGCCAGCACCGCTACTGCGGCGGTGATACCGAAGGATTTGAAAAATTTGCCCGGCACCCCTCCCATGAAGGCCGTTGGCAAAAATACCGCCACCAGCGTCAGCGTGGTGCCAATGACCGCCAAACCAATCTCATCGGCTGCCTCCATGGCTGCCTGGTAGGGAGATTTGCCCATGCGCAGGTGACGCATGATGTTTTCAATCTCCACAATGGCATCGTCAACCAAAATACCGACCACCAGGGCCAGAGCCAACAAGGTCAGGGTGTTGAGGGTGAAACCGGCATAGTACATGGCTAGAAAGGTTGGCAGAATGGAGAGCGGTAGGGCCGTTGCCGAGACCAGCGTCGCACGCCAGTCACGCAAAAACCACCACACCACCAGCACCGCCAGCAGTGCGCCTTCATAGAGCAGGTGCATCGAACCGCTATAATTGTCCATCACGGCATCAACCGTATTGAACGCCTCGGTCAACTGGACCTGGGGATAGCGTTGTTGCAGCTGGGTTACCGCCAGGCGCACCCGATCGGCCACCGCCACTTCGCTGACACCCTTGGTGCGGCTAATCTCAAAACCAACCACAGGCTGGCCATTGAGCAACGCATAAGCGGTGCGATCGGCAAAGCGATCCTCAATGCGGGCTACCTGATCAAGGCGCACACTGCGCCCGTCAGCCAAGGGAATATCGATGGCTGCCAACGCTGCGGCACTATCCACCGTACCCAGCAACCGGATCGACTGCTGGGCACCGCCAATGTCGGTACGTCCGCCCGAATTTTGCTGCTGCACCCCTTTAAGACGCCTGGAAAGATCGGTCGCCGTGACACGCAGCCCGGTCATCGCCACCGGATCAAGGTTGATGTGAATTTCACGGTCAACACCGCCAACCCGCGCCACCTTCCCTACCCCCGATACGGCCAGTAGGGCTCGCGTCACCTCGTTGTCAACAAACCAGGAGAGATCTGACTCATCCAGCTGTTGCGACTGTACCGCAAAGGTGAGAATAGGCGTACCAGAGGTGGTGACTTTGGAGACCATGGGGTCGGTCATATCGGCGGGAAGGTCAGCGCGCACACTGTCGACAGCGTTGCGTACCTCGCTCAGGGCCACTTCGACATCCTTGTCAATCTGGAACTCGATATTGATAAGAGCCGAACCATCGGTAATGGCTGTGCGGATGTGCTCCACCCCTCCTAGAGTGGCTAACTTGTCCTCAATCTTGCGGGCCACTTCGGCCTCAAGTTGATCGGGTGCCGCTCCTTCCAGAGCAGCATTGACCACAATAATCGGCAATTCAATATCGGGAAAATTCTGGATACCCAGAGAACGGAAAGAAGCGAGGCCAAACAGTGTCAGCAACAGAAACAGCAACAGTGCCGGAATAGGATTGCGAATGGACCAAGCCGAAACATTCATCGTGCTGGCTGATCAGCCCCCGTTACCAGTCGAACGCGGTCGCCATCGTTGAGAAAGGCGGCACCGCTGGCCGCCACCGCAGCGGATTCATCCAGGCCGGTCACAATCTCGACACGATCGGCCATGCGTCGACCCACAGTCACCGGGCGCCTGGTGACTTGACTACTGGCTGGGCTACCGGTCGAGTCACCCGCCTGGATGACGAACACAAATTCATAGCCATCACGCATCACCACGGCCGACTGGGGCAACGTCATGGCCGCCGCGCTGCCCATCACGATGGTGCCGTGCACAAACATACCCGCCTTGGCCAACCGCTGGTCAGGATCAAGCGGTAAATCGACGTAGATCAGAGCGCGCCGATTGGTAACATCGAACGTAGGCGCCTTCATCCGCACCACGCCCTCGATCTCCTCCCCCGTTGGCAGACGGACATAAGCCTTCTGGCCAGGCTGAATCTGGGCCAGCTGGTTGGCCATCACCTCGGCCCGCCACTCGAGCCGTCCGTGGCGGATCATGCGGAACAGTTCGCTGCCCACAGACACCACGGCACCAAGTGTCGCACTGCGTGCCACCACAATACCCTCATCGACCGCCACGATACGGGTCTGATCCAGACGCAATCGCTGACTGTCCAAACGTGCCTCTGCCAAAGCAACATTGGCCACCGCACTCTCCTCAGCGGCCAGATACTGGTCTACCTGCTGCTGCGGCAAGGCACCACTCTCGGTAACATGGCGGGCCCGCTTGGCGTTAGCACGAGCTTCAGCCAACGCTGCACGCGCCTGGGCCACGACGGCGCGCTGCTGAGCCAGATCGATCTCGACACTCCTGGCAGCCAGCTGGGCCAGCAGCTGGCCACGATGAACCACTGCGCCAACGTCCACCAAGATATCAGCGATGCGCAAACCGGCGATCTCAGCACCAATCACCATCTCCTGCCAAGGCACAATGGCACCACTGGTGGTCACAGCGACAGGCCATTGTTCTATTGTGGCGGTTACCGCCGTAGTGGTCAACGCCGGCCTAGCCGGTGCAGCCGACGGTGGCGACCCCTTAACAGCAGCCATAGGAACCAGAAAGAAAAAACAGCCCGCCAGAACGAGCCCTGCGAATTTGGTCATGATAACATCAACTGGTTACACCACCTTGACTGCCCAGTATGGAATTAATTTTAGCAACATAATTGCGTGTTTCCGCCGGCATAGCCTGTGGGTTGCGCTCCAGATTGCCCATGCCCCAGTTGTAGGCCGCCAACGCCAGATTCTGCTCACCCTGATAACGGTTGAGCAACTGCCGCAAATAACGGGCACCGGCCATAATATTCTGCTCCGGATCAAAAGCATCGGTTACGCCAAGATCACGCGCCGTGCCAGGCATCAGCTGCATCATACCCTGGGCCCCAACCGGAGAAACCGCCCGTGGATTAAACCCACTTTCAACACGAATGACCGCACGCAACAACCGTTCGTCCAGATCGTAACTGCTGGCCGCTTTCTGGATGACGTCGGCAAAACGGGCCTCATTCTGGCGACTGTCGACCGACATGCGCGGCTGCACCTGATTGTTGGCGTAGCGATGCCCCAGCCAGTTAACCTCACCCTTCAGCTTGGCCACGGCCGAAGTCGCCGTTGAACGCCCCTGGCTCACCGCGCCCAATGGCCGACTGTCCTTGCTACCTTGGGTGCGCCGCCAGGATTGCTCGATAAAGGTCTTTTCCGCGTCACTTAGCATCGCCAATCCCGGTGCCCGTCCCGCCTCGCCACTCCAGACGTCATCCGAGAAATCGATCGGCGCCGCACCACCTTCACCGGTCCAGGAACCTTGTGCCTGCACCACCGCCTGCCGTACCATCCGGGCAAGAAACTCGACCACCTCGCGATCAAGAGATTGCAGGTTCTCTATCTGCTGGCTTTCCACACTACTTTCTGCGCCATGGTCACCACGTCTGGCCAAGGCCTGGTGGAGGTCATGCTGGAAGCGGTCCTTGGTGTTATTGTTACGAAGTGTATCGGAACTCTTGCCATCCATCAATGGGCTCAGCGATCCGGATATGTTGGCAATATTCCACATAACTATCCCCCCTGGAGAATCAAATCTGATAAATCATGTATCGAAAAACAGAAAGCAACATCGATACCAGAACGACTACTTGTTGAATTTATAAAAACTACGATTCAGCCACAGCGTTACAGCATCCACTTCATCGTCAAACCATTGGGCATTGACCTGCTGACCACAAAAGGCAACCCGGATACGCAGCTGGTCAGCACTTTTCATTTTCCGGTCGGATCGTGTATAAACAGAATGATCGTGGCATCGAACGCAACTGGTTTGGTGCAGGGCCTGCCCCTTGGAATCGTCCGCATTCTGGGCAACATCCTGGGCCATGGCCGCAGGAACGATCATGGTTAGGACAATTCCTATTACCCAATGGCTGATTCTATGACGATACATGAGAAAGATTCCTCTTCAACGTTGAAAGTCTTGCTGATCGGCAGCGGAGCTGTCGGTGGGTTTTACGGCGCCCATCTGGCCAAGGCTGGGGCCGAAGTGACGCTGCTCTGCCGGTCTGACCACGCCGTCGTGCAGCGGCAAGGAATCGTCATCACCTCCATCGATCCCGTCACAAAGGCGGAGAAAACCCTGACCTTTCACCCTCACCGCGTCATCCGTCATAGCGATGAATACCAGGAGCAGGCTGATGTCATTTTGGTGGCGCTCAAGGCCTTGCCAGAAATCGATCTACCAGCGCTGCTGGCACCAGCACTCCCTACCAACCACCCTCGCATCCTGCTGTTACAAAATGGTATTGGGGTTGAATCACCCGTAGCGAACGCCTTCCCACACCATGAAATTCTCAGCGGCCTGGCGTTCGTCTGTCTCAATCGGGTAGCACCGGGAACCATTCACCATCTTGGCTATGGTCGCCTTACCATAGGCCGTTACCCGATGGGGAGCTCCCCAATGGCCGAGCAGCTGGCTCAACGATTTCAGGTCAGCGGCATCCCGGTCCAGATCTCATCACAAATTTTGCGTGACCGCTGGCAGAAGCTGGTCTGGAACGCTCCCTTCAATCCACTGTCGGTACTGGGACAAGGCGCGACTACCCACGACATCCTGCAATGTCCTGCAACGGCTCAGCTTGCCGCCGAGATCATGTCTGAGGTGATAGCGATTGCCCAGGCAGAGGGCTATACGTTGGGTCCAGAGCTGATTCAAAAAAATCTGAACGACACCGAGCGGATGATGCCCTATCGCACCAGCATGCTGATGGACTACCAGTCACACCGTCCGATGGAGATTGAGGCCATTCTGGGACAGCCCCTGCGCGTGGCAGGAGCAAGAGGGGTGACAGCTCCACGCATGGCAACGCTGTACGCACTGTTACAGCTGCTGAACCGCCCCTCAACCGTGCCGCAACCATGAAACGATCACGACGGCCTGAATCAGCGCTGCCAGGATCAACCCATAGGCACCGCCTACATAGACAGCCGACAATATCTTGACTGTCATGTCCCGCGTCGCGTCCCATTTGTCATTTTTCTTGTCGACCATGAGTCGGTTCCTCGTTGCCATCTAAATCGCTCCTCTGACACCCTAACGATCCACCTAATCGCCACGACTATAGGGTCAAGCAAATCCAGGGCCAGTTAAGTGGGCGTCATAAAGCGCTGCAATTCGGGCAGTACCTCCTGATAACGTTCCTGTAAGTAGTGCTGCAGCAAAGTCTGCTCGTATTCAGCAACACTGGCAAAAATCACTCGCGTTTTCAGAAACTTCTGCTGCACGTCGACATAGAGCAGATTACCGGCCAGGTGGGTATCCTGCGGACCCAACTCAAGGGTGTCACCAATTTCAAGCCATTGTAACGGCAGCGAAAAGACCAGTGCAACCGGATGAAACAGCAGATGATGGTCAATGGCACTATCTGGTGGCAGGATCAGGGAAGCCCCTCCCATAGAGATGTTGGTGATGCGAGCAGAAAAAGAACGGTCTTCAATCTCAAGACGGGCAGCAAGGGGTTTTGGCGGCGCAACGCGAGGGGAACGTCGTCGTCCCAGATAGCCATCAGCCAGCCGTACCTTTCTCAGCAGGGCCACACCTTTCTGCATATCGACCTTGCCTACTTCGGCATAAAGGCCTACCGGAAGATGAAGTACCGAAATAAACGTACACCCCTCCAGTTTCATCGCCATAAGGTGATCGGGCGCCACCTTCACCATGACCTGATCCTTGTTGCAGCCGACGACGGTGGCGGAGGCCGCCATCGGCACTCCCTTAAACTGGTTAAAAAGCGTCAGGGGATCCTTTCTTTGGCGGATGATGTCAAATTCACGTTGTAGATCGATGTAACGCCGCAGTTCCGGGTCGTCCAGCAAAATGGCAAATCGGCACAGGGGCGCTCCCTGAAACTGACAGACTGGCTCATGAATCTCGAACGATTCGCCAAAATATTGACTCAACCCGGTAATGATACCACGAATCATATGGCACAAGCGTCGCGTTGACAGGTAGACCAGCGCCATTTCACCGTGCGAGATGCGCAAGGTGCGTAGATCCGGGGGGGCAGCACCCGGCCAGTTCCATTGAAAGACCGTGACCAGTATGCTCTCAAGATGCTCAAGAATATCGAAGGTAGTCCACTCTTCCGGTACCACCCGCATGTTGATCGCCATCTCCAGCAGACCGGTGCTGATATGATGGCCAAAGGCCTGCTGTAACACAGTCACTGGCTGCTGGGCCAGTTGGCTGGCGGCATCAAACAGCGCCTGCCAATGGCTATCGGGGTAATCCTGCTCCGGAACCAGCTCGTCAACCATCGGCAGGCCGCTTAGCTCGACAACTTGTGTCCAGCTGCCAGCCCCGATGTGGCTGTCGCAGAAATCTTCCATGGCCAGCAACAATAGCCCCCGCATCGGCCCTGTTTCCCTTGAGATTCTGAACGGTGATTGAATGTGTTATCTTCGGAAGATGGGTAGGTAGGTCTCCCAAGCAATGGCAATGCCAGATGCGGTCCCTACCACATAGTCACCATGCGACAATATCTCTTCCTATGGTATCATTTATGCTGTATCGTAGCCGATAAGTATTATTGCCATTTTTATCTCTTTGAAGGATGTTACCGATATGGCCATCGTCAACCACGAAATCACCCGCTCGCTGCTGTTCCAGGACGGGGCTCCGTCTGAACAGACGGTGACCTTTTCAGGCAATATCGTCAATCTTCCCGATGTCCACTTCCTGCTGGAAGGAGAATATCACCGTTCCGGAGCCGATCTGATCGTCGAGAACCCCCAGGGGGATCGTATCGTCGTAACCGACTACTTCAATGGTGGCACGTCGCCCTATCTGGTAGCCAGCAATGGTGCCGTGGTCACTCCGGCTATGGTACAACATCTCCTTGTGGCCGAGGCACCGGTCGTCATGGTAGCCGGCCCCGATAACTGGCCCATTCCACCAGTTGGTCCCACCATCGGTACGGTTGATCGTATCGTCGGCAAGGTGCTGGCCCGTGGTCAGGATGGCCAGGTGCGCATTCTGGCCAAGGGCGATGCCATCTATCAGGGTGATGTCATCAAGTCGTCGGCCGGTGCCCAGGTCAAATTTGTCTTTAGCGATGGCACCACCTTCCAGATCGGTGAAAACGCCCGCGGCATCCTCGACGAATACCTGTTCAATCCGTCAGCAGCACAGGGACAGTTCGGCGTTACGGTCATGACTGGTATCTTCCGCTATACCAGCGGCCAAATTGCCACCCTCAACAAGAATGCCCAGCACTCTACCATCAAGACCCCGGTAGCCGTGGTCGGCATTCGTGGCAGCGCCGTCGACGGTGAAGTCACCAGCAGCGGTGAGACCAAGGTGGTACTGGATCACGGTAACGTCACAGTGAGCGACCCCATGGGTCAGGGCTCCATCACGCTGGCTCCCGGTGTCGGCGCCAGTATTCCTGCTTCGGGTGGCCCCCCAAAACCGTTTGTACCCCCACCCTCATTCACCAACCGCCTGCAATCGCAGCTGTCTCCACAAAGTTTTGAACAAAAAGAAAAGCACGAACAGCAGCAGCAACAGCATAAAGAACAGGAAAGTCGTGGTACCGAGTCTCGCAGCGAATCCCTGGAAGGAGTGACCAAAGCGGCTGATGAGCAGAAAGGGGATAAACAACCTGCAGCTCAGGCGTCTGGCGATACAGGAAACCAGAAGATCGTAGAAAAGCTGATTAAAGAGGGTGACGACACAACCAAGGATGCTGAAAAAGACAAGCCAAGTATAGAACCAGAAAAGGTACAGGATGCCAGTGGTTCTGAAGTAGTTGATGCAGTCGTTGATAAAGTGGAGGAAGAACTAGAAAAGATAGAGGTTAAGGTAGAGCAGCAGAAGGAGGAGATGTCAGCACAGTCTGAAGAACAGGGAAAGGCACTAGAAGAGGAAAAAACTCAAGAGGAAGAAGCACAGGAGGAAACAGTAGAGATTGATCCGGCCGTAGCCGCCTTGGCAGCGCTGGAAGCGGCTCGGGTCAAGGCAGCGACACCACCGGTTGTGGTTGGTTTTGCCAAACAGGGTGTAGAAGTATCTGAAAGTGGTGATCCGGCCTCTCCTCCTGTTACCGTAACTTTCTCTAAAGACGATTTCAAGGATGCTACATCAGCCCCTCTAAGTACGGGAACGGTTCGTATCTCAGCCTTGCCGGATGCCACCAAAGAGGGCGTTTTGTCTCTGTCTGGTACAGCTGTTACAGCTGGGCAATCGGTTCCGGTTGATAAGCTGGATCAACTGGTCTTCAAACCAGTGCAGGACTGGAATGGTTCAACCACCATCCAGTGGCAGGCCTCCTCACCAGATGGCGATCACTATTCCGATGCCGCTGCTATTACAGTCACCATAGCCGCAACCAACGACGCACCAACGCTGATTACAGGAACCATTTCAGGGACAGAAAACCAGTCCTTGGCTTTGACGGCAGCAATGTTTACTTCCCGGTTTAAGGATGTCGATGGTGATGCCTTGGCAACCGTGCGGATTACTGGCCTACCAGACCATGGCGTCCTGAATCTGAACGGACAACCGGTTACCCTTGACCAGGAAATCGCCGCCAGTGAATTGGGCAATCTTCAATTCGTACCCAATGAGGGTGAATACTGGAGCGGCTCGACCGATTTGACTTGGCAGGGGTCCGACGGTACGGTTTATTCCAATGAGGCAACTATGGTCCTGGCCATTGACCGTACTTCTCCTTCCCTGGACTATGCCCTGCTGGAAACTGTTGGAGGTCGGGAAAATGGCACCATTACCCTGACCGAAGCCATGCTGGCCAACCAGCCCAATGCAACTGCCGACGAGAAAATGGACCCGGATACACCCGCCAGCCAAGTGATCTACACACTGGCATCCTTGCCGGGGTACGGCGATTTACTGTTAAACAACACCCAACTGACCGAAGCCAGTACGTTCACCCTGGATGATGTCAAAAATGGCCGTGTGAGCTACCGCCATGGTGGTAGTGAGGATTATCAGGACAGCTTCAGCTTTACGGTGATGGATGAGCACGGCTCTACGACCGCCACCGATGTAACCGACTTTGCCATTACGGTCACTCCCGTCAACGATGCGCCGCAGATGACTGCTGCCACTGTTGCCCTGAGCAGCCGCACCTTCGAGGTGAGTGATCTGCTCGGATCGGTGACTGACTCGGAGGGCGACGCCATTGGTGTCGCAGTCACCCGTCTTGATAACAGTCAGGGTAACTGGCAATTCTCGCTTGATGGTGAAAACTGGCAGGCTTTTGGCACACCTTCTTCCAGTGCGGCGACCCTGCTGGATGATTCCGACTGGATTCGATTTGAACCTCGTACGGGTGCCAGTGGCCGTGCCAGCATCGATTTTGTGGCTTGGGACCACACCACGGGAGAACATGGCGATACCGGCATCAACACCACGACTGGTAGCGGCAATGCCTTCAGCAACACCACCGCAACAGCCAGTGTTGCCAGTAGTGATTCCACCCCGAGTGCCGCCATACCGACCTTTCAGGAAGTGTTTTCCAGTACTCATGAGGAGATCAAGATTCCCAGTAGTAGCAGTAGTAGCAGTGCTTCAACCATAAGCCCCTATGTGGACGATACGACCACGGCGACCAGCGCGCCACCGCTCTTACCGCTCAGTCACCTGTTGCCTGATGAGCAGCAGCATGCCATGATGGTGTAAAGGTACCTGAATTTTAATGGATTGCGACAGGAATTGTACATGATGAAACGCCATTTATCGACTTTATCGTCTCTCCTGCTGTTAACGTTACTGACGTTAGCAACACCGCTCAAGGCACAAACCCTGTCGGAAGCGGTCAGCAAGGCTGTTCAAACCAACCCTGAATTGCTGGCAGAACGGCAGAAACAGGCCGCTGTTGAACAGCAGATCGGTCAGGCTCGCGCTGGCTATTTGCCGTCTGTCGATATCAATGCCGGCTATGGCCGTGAATATAGCGACAATACCACGACGCGCGCCGCCAAGCCACCGAATGGCACTCTGACGCTCAACCGGCGCGAAGCAACGGTCACAGCCAAGCAGATGTTGTTTGATGGATTCGCTACCAGTCATGCGGTCGATAAAGCTGAGTCTACCGCTGCGTCAGCACGCCACAACCAGCAGAAGGTGCTGGATACCGTGATACAGTCAACCAGTGATTACTATCTGGAGGCTTATAAGCAGGAACAGTTGCTGGAACTGGTCAAAGACAATGTGGTGCTGCACCAGCGTATTTTAGAGAAGATCAAGCAAAAGTTTGAAAGTGGTGCGGGTACCGAAGCGGATGTGCAACAGACCGAGACCCGCTGGGCCTTGACGTCGGCGTTGCAAGTCGCTACCGATACGGCCTATAAAAATGCCCGTATCCGTTTCATCCGTACCATTGGTGAGGCACCCAAAGATCTGACCAAGCCGTCGATCAATACCGCCTTGTTGCCGAAAAGTTCCGAAGCTGCCGTGGAAGTGGCCTTGAAACAGCATCCGGCCGTTTTGGCGGCCCAGGCTGATTTAGTTGCTGCTAAGGCCGATCTGGCTGCAACACAAGCCTCCAGTTTTATTCCCCGTTTCGATCTGGAACTGTCGGCCCTAAAGAATGCTGATGTCGGGGGTTCGATAGGTGACGGGACCGGCATGGCGGCCATGCTACGCATGAACTATAACCTGCTGCGCGGTGGCGGCGATCTGGCCAAGAATCAGGAAAATCACCATAAAGTCAATCAGGCCCAGGAGACGCTGGACCAGCGGCAACGTGAGGTTATCGAAGGGGTCAGAACGGCCTGGGAGCTGATGGAGATGTCGCGCAACCGCATCACCTATCTGAAACAGCATGCCGAGATCAGCCGCAAGGTAGCCGATGCCTACCACCAGCAGTTCAAGATGGGCAAGCGCACGCTGCTTGACGTGCTCAACACCGAGACCGAGCTATTTACGGCCCGTTCGTCCCTGATTACGGAAGATCTGAACTACCTGATGGGTTTCTATCGTCTGCTCGGCAGCATGGGACAGATTACCCAAGCCTTCAACAAATAAACTCAGTCACGAAAGGTGACAATCGGCCAGCCATGGTCGATGGCGTAGTGACGCAATCGATCATCCGGATCAACGGCAACCGGATGATCGACTTGCTGCAACAGAGGTAGGTCGTTATGGGAATCGCTGTAGAACCAGCTGCCCTGCAACGAATGGCCTGTCTGCTCTATCCATTGCTGCAAGCGGGTCACCTTGCCTGATTGAAAACAGGGCACACCCTCTGGTTGGCCACTGAAACGACCCTCCACCATCTCCAGATCAGTAGCCAAAAGATGATCCATCTGTAGCAACCGGGCGATCGGTGCTGTCACAAACCGGTTGGTCGCTGTGATCATCACCAATACATTGCCACGACGGCGGTGCTCTTCAAGACAGGCCCTGCCCTGCTCCAATACAATCGGCTCGATATGGCTGCGCATGAACTGGTCGTGCCAGGTTTGCAAAGTCGCTGTGTCGTGGCGAGCGAGAATGGCACCCTGAAAGCGTAAATAAGCCTGGATATCCAACGTTCCCTGACGATAATCATCGAAAAAGCGTCGATTTTGCTGCTCGTACCAGTTATCATCGACGATACATTGCTCAACCAGAAACCGTCCCCACAGATAGTCACTGTCACCACGCAGCAACGTATTGTCCAGATCAAACAGTGCTAAGGGCATGGGGTAAGCCTCTTTTACCATTGCAATAAAATGGAATTTCAGTTAAAAATCTGCTCAAGACTGTGCTCGTTTTGTCCGATAAAACAGTTGAATAGGTTTTTTTGTGGAGGGTTCGGCCATGATCAACGCGTTGTCTTCTTCTATTCCCTATGGAATCCGGGTTCCCACCTACGAGGTGACCCAACAGGACCGGGCTAACGTCGAGATGCGCACCAACAATGCTGAGCAGGTTCAGGCCCAGCATCCTGCCCCACCCCAGCCTGTTATAGGTATGGGTGCGCGGGATAGCAAGGAGAAAGACGAAACCCAGTCGAAGCAGCCCGTGCGTAAGGAGCAGTCTTTACCGCAGTTGGAGGCGTTGCGTGCTGAGCTGATGTCCCGTCCGGTCAAGGCCCAGCGTGCCGTGACTCGTTTCCTGTTAACAGCTGCTGCCAATGCTTCCCTGCCTAAAGAAGAGACCACCAGCAATCCGGACAATCGGTCCGCCGTTGCGGGTGGCTCAAGGCAGTACGCCCGCGTCGATCTATTTGCCTGACTTGGTGTGGTCCAGCCCTACTTGCTCATGTTCTGGATCAGATCGTAAATAGGTGTGAACAGCGCTACGGTCAGCAACACGAACAGTCCGCCTCCGATGCCGAGGGCGAGTGGTTCGATCATCTTGCCGATGTTGGCCACCATGAACTCCAGCTTGACGCGATAATCTTCCGAGATATAGGTCAGCTGATCGCTCAGGGTGCCGCTCTGCTCGCCCACGCCGACCATGCGGATGACGAAAGGCGGAAAGATCTTGGCGCTCTGGAACGCGGCCCGCACGCCGATGCCCTGTAACAGCGCACCACGCACCATCTGCATTTTCTCCTTATAAACCTCATTGGGCAGCGTTGTGCCCAGAATGTCGATGCTGCGCAGAATGTCAAGACCCGCCGTGATCATGAGGGCCAGGTACTCGGTGATGAAAGCCTGATTGTAGTAGTGCATCAGTGATTTGACCACGGGGAGCTTCAGCATGATTATATGCATGACTCTGCGCGTCGGCTGATGCAGTCGGGTTGCCAGCCTGAGTAGCATGACGATGGCGATGATGGTACCAAAAAAGATTGGGGCACTATTGATGACCACATCGGAAGCCTCGATCACCATGATGGTCATGGCTGGCAACTTGGCCCCCATCGATTTGAAAACACCAGCAACAGCGGGCACCACCGAATAGAGCCAGAACATCATGGCAATCACGATCATGCCAAAAACGATCATGGGATAACGCAGCGCCGATTTGACATCCTTCTGGATTTTGTCCATTTTTTTCATATGTTCAGCGGCATCATGGATGGTACGATCCAGACTACCGGTCTCTTCACCGAGACTGATCAGAAACAGCACGTTGCCGGAAAAAATGTTGCGATAGCCTTTTAGCGCATCCGTCAGGCTGGCACCCGCCTCAACGCGCATGACGATCTCCTTGCCAATGCGTGACAAGGTGTTGTTGTTGTGCTCGGCTAGGGCATCCTGCAGCGCTGACATCAGCGGTAGACCGGCCTTGAGCATGACAGCGACGTTATTGAGCGCTTCGGCCAACTCTTCCTTGGAGATATTCTGACCAAACAACTGGTCCAGCAGCCCGATGGCACGGCCTACCAGAGGAGGCATCGGCGTGGCTTCAAAAACGATATTGCCCTGCCGTTCCAGATAGGCCATGGCGGAAATCGGATTGTCAAACGGCAGACTGATCAGGCCGACCTTCTGACGCCCCTCCTTGCTGAGCATGTTATAACGGAAATAGGCCATGACAATGGTCTCCCCTGCTAGCTACCAAGCACCCGCATTACTTCGTTGACTGAGATATCACCCCGTCGCACCTTGGTAACCGCCGAAGCCATAATGTCCCGAAATCCCTGGTCACGCGCCGTCGCCAACAAAACATCGAAGGACTCATCACGGTTGATCTGCATGGCCAGACTGGGCGACGTCCGCATGATTTCATAGATCATGGTACGGCCATGATAACCGGTCTCAAGGCAGGCACTACAACCACGACCACGGTAAAGCTTGCGAATGGTGCTATCGCCCAGATAGGCCAGTTCCTCCTCGGTTGGCGCATACTCCTCCTTGCAGTTGCTGCAGACGCGCCGCACCAGTCGCTGACTGACCACTCCCACCAGAGAATCGGCCAGCATGAAAGGCGGAATATTGAGGGAACGCAACCGGGGAATGGCGCCGAACGCCGTGTTGGTATGCAGTGTCGATAACACCAAGTGGCCAGTTTCAGAGGCTGACAGGGCCGTTTCAGCCGTCTCTTTGTCGCGAATTTCTCCCACCAGAATAACATCCGGGTCATGACGCAGGAAGTGACGAATGGCACTGGCAAAGGTATAACCGGCCTTGATGTTGATCTGAGTCTGGCGTACCAACGGGATACGGTACTCGATGGGGTTTTCCACCGTCAGAATGTTCTTCTCGGTCAGATTGAGTGCCCGCACAGCCGCATACAACGTGGTAGTCTTACCCGATCCGGTTGGTCCGGTCAGCAGCACGATACCGTAGGGATGGTTAAAAATCTGTTTCAGGGTTTCGATATCTTCCGGATCGAATCCAAGCTGTGCCAACCCCATAAAATCGCTGCGCATCGGCAACAACCGGATCACCATATTTTCGCCAAACGGACAAACGGTGGTCGAGACACGGAAGTCGTAGCGGTTGTTGAGAATATCGCCGGAAAAGCTGCCATCCTGCGGCAGGCGCTGCTCGGCAATGTCCATATCAGCGCGCATCTTGAGGGTAGTCACCAGTCGTTTCATGGTGAGAGGCATCGAAAAGAGCGACCGCATCACGCCATCGACACGACAGGCCAGATTGATGGAACGGTCCATAGGGCGGATATGGATATCGGAGGCCCTTGTCTTGACGGCCAGCTGCATCATGTTGTTGATGAATGGATCGAGAGAACGCACACCATCGGTATCAGCTGCCAGCAACTGCAATTCGCGTTCAATCAGCTTCTCAACCGGATTTTCTAGAAAATAGTAATAATACTGGGCCATGTTCTGGATCTTGCCACGCTCGCCCTGCTTGAACTGGGCGCGCAAGCCAGTATGACGCGAAATCAGCCGTTCCAGATTTTCGACATCGTCGGTAGCGGTAATGACCTGGATGACACCACCCTTGTGACTGACAGGCAGAAACTGGTGCGTCTGGCACAGATTCAGGTTGAACAGACGCAGCGTTGCCTCTTCCGGCACCACGTCATCGACGTTGACATACTCGCGCTGCTCCTGCTCAGCGATGGTGGTCGCGACATCGTACTGCGAGATAAAGCCGAGCCGCTCCAGAATCTCACCCACCCGGTCCCGCGTCACCTTTTGATCCTGCAAGGCCAGATCGATATGGTTCTTGCTGATCAGCTTCTTTTCCTGAAGCAGTACACCCAGCGGTTTACGGTTGCTTTTGTCGGCCATAGCTTCCTCTCAACAATGACAATATGCTTGTTACTGACTATTCCCGGGCACAACACCCTTCTTACCGCCGCGGTACTCCATGGTCACCAGATCGCCCTGTTTGGTCAGTTCAATCAGCACCGGTCGCTGGGCATCGGCCTCCTGACGTGAGCGCCATGGCCCAACCCGCACCGTGTACCAGCTATCACCACGCCCATCGGCAGAGAGTTCCACCGCACAGGAGAAACCACGGGCACGCAAACTTTCCGCCAGCAAACTGGCAACAGCCTGATCCTTGACACTGGCCACCTGCACCACCCACGCCACCACATCGGCAGGCGTTACCGCGGCACTGCTGTTACCTTCCTCCCGAACGGTCGACAACATGAACATCGTTTCCCCATCGGGGTGACCGGTAACGGGCAGATGATGTCTCTTCTGGAACTGCACCAGCGCCATGATGGTCGCCGGGCCAACAATACCATCGACTCCCCTGGTATCGAAACCGGCTCGCTGCAGTTTTTCCTGCAACTTTTTGATGACATCGCTTCTGCCGTTGTAATTGAAAGGACCGACCCATAAATCCGGTTTCCAGAAAAAGAGAAACTGCTCTTGGCCATCGCGACCCACATGGCGCAACCACCGCTCTGGGGGTACGGCCACCGACTCAGGCAGGTAGCTCATCCGGATCAGACGATAGCCTCCCACCTGCTTAGCCACTTTTTCCGCCAGTCCATCAAAACGTTGTTCGCGCCAAGCCGCAGCCAGATCGGCCTCCAGTGCCATCAATCCATAGTGACCGAGAAAACGGCGCTGGACAGCCTCATCAAGGCCGTCAGGCTTGGACACCTCAACAGAAAGCTGCGGTGGCGGCGGTGGCTGCTGCTGCTGTTGGGCTACGGCTACTGTCGTTTCTGGAGCAGCACTGACCGGTTGTGAAGCTAGCTGCACGGCCGGCTGTGATGAGAATGTGGAGGTCTGCTGTTGCTGCACCGCCGGTACAGAGGGAGCAGCATCCCAATGAACGGACGGAGCTGCGGCAGGACGCATCAACCACCACATAGCCCCGGCCCCTACCGACAGAGCGACAGAGGCCGACAAGGCCATCTGCCACAGCAGCGGCCAGCGCTGCCAAGGGTTATGCTCGGATACCATGCCCAGCTCGCCGGCCACTTCCCGTACCAGCTTCGGTGACAGACGAGTCGTTCCTTCCGCAAACAAGCCATACAGACAGCGATCCATCAATTTATTGATCTCGCGCGGCGTGCCATGGGTAAAACGATAGATCCACTGAAAGGTGCGGTCGGAAATATGCAGATTACCACGATGACCGGCACTGCCGAGACGAAAAAAGATGTATTGCTTCACTTCCTCGGCATCGAAAGGATGCACTTTGGCGTGCATCACAACGCGGCTTTTAAGCTGGCGCATTTCATGGGTTGCCAGCTTGTCGGCCAGTTCGGTCTGACCGATCAGGAGAATCTGGACCAGTTTTTCGGCATTGGCCTCCAGATTGGAGATCATGCGCACCAATTCCAAACTTTCAATCGACAGGTTCTGGGCATCGTCAATGATCAGTGCGCAGTTGTGTCCCAGAGCATACTGGGCCAGCAAAAACTGGTTCAGAGCCTCCATGCGCCCGGATAAGCCATCGCGACTGCCGCGGTCAGCGCCGAAATCGCGGATGATTTCATCCAGCAACTCGGTACCCTGAAAAAAGGTATTGAAGACCAGCGCCGTTTCCACCTGTTGCTGGTCAAGCATGTTCATCAGACGTTTGCTAATAGTGGTCTTGCCGAGCCCCACTTCCCCGGTCAATACCAGAAAGCCGCGCCGGGTCAGAATGCTATGCAGAACTTCGTTGATCAGATCGTCCAGCCGCGCTGGCATGAACAGATTCTCGCTATCCGGCGCTACCGGAAACGGGTTGCGCTCCAGACCGACAAAATCAAGATAGGCTTCCCGATGCAGGGAGGCGGTCATGGCAGCGACTGTTGCAGCTGACGCAGCCGCTCATCGGCCGGATAGAGTTCCAGCAAGGCAGACAGACGGCTCCGCGCCGCCTCAAACTGCCTGGTCTTAACTTCCAGGACCACCATGTTGATCGATGCTTCCAGATCGTGCGCCTTTTTACGCAGGATGCGCTGCAAAACAGGCTCGGCACGACCGTAATCTTCCTGCACCAGCCACCAATAGGCCCAAAGATTCAGCACAAAAGGATCCTGGTCGCCACGAACGGTTTCCAGTTCACGCAGGTTCTTTTCCACCACTTCCTTGTGTTTGAGCGTGATGGCCTGCTGAATATCACGCACCAGCTTGGATACCTGCACCACCCGTATCGAACTGCGAGCCTGCTGGAATTCATCCGGTAAGGCTACAGCATCAGCCTTTTTCGGCTGGGAGCCTGCCGCCTGTACAGTCATACGCAGGCCCTGAGCCGGCGCAGGACGAGCAGCTTCCTGGTCAGGCACCATTTTCGCCATCTGGGTGGTCATAGCCGCCATGGAGGCCGGGGACATCGTTGCCGTTGCTGCTGGTGCCACTGACGCTGGTACGGCAGCCTGTGCCAGTGACGCCGAGGCCACCACTGGAATGACAGCGGCGGCGGCAACAGGTATCGAAGCCGCTGGGGCAGCCGCCGGTGCAGTCGGCTTGGCCGCTACCGGAATGGCAGGTGCCGTAGCTGCTGCTGGTGTAGCCGGCTTGCCAAACTTCTGTTCGTACTGGGCAAACAGCTCATCCGCAGTCAGCCTGACGGCCTTCTTGCGCGCCGGTAACGGGCCCGCTGCCGGCTGTTGAGGATCCTGCTGCGCCGGAGCCACAGCGACAGCCGCAGCTTCTGGTGCGGATATCGCAGTCCCCTCGGCAACAGGCACGGGCTGGGCAGCGGCAGGTTGCGCGGGCACCACCACGGCAGCCTCACCGGCGGCCCCAGCCGGTTTGCTGTCACGGTTGGCCACTAGGGCCACACGATCCTTGTCATCACGCCAGAACCACCAGCCCACACCAGCCGTTGCCACAACCAGCAGCACCGTTCCAGCCTTGACCATGTAGTCACGCCAACGCGACTGTTCAAGCGGCTGTCCGATTGCGCCGCCGTTGGCCGCTCCGCCCCGCCCGGGACCGCCAGATCGTCTTACAGCCGCACCAGCGGCGCCTTGCTTGTCGTGCCGGATTTTCTGCAGCGCCCGGTTGACAACGCTCATAGCACGTTCACCCGCAGCATCAGCACCAGCTCGCGTGTCTCACCGGTATCGACATTATTGGTAAACAGTCGCCCCAGCAGTGGAATTTCCGATAGCAATGGAATACCGGTGCGATCGTTGCTCTTGTCACGGTTGATCAACCCGCCCATGAAAATGACATCGTTATCACGCACATGGAGTACGGTACTCATCTCCTCCAGTTCAATGACCGGAAAGGCCAGATTCACCCTGGCATCAAGCTCGGTACTGCCTGGCTGAATCTTGCTCTTGACCGGTTGCACCGACAAGGTAATATCACCCTTGGAATCGACAAAGGGCACAACGCCTATGACCAAGCCGTCAAAAGCCTGCGAAGTCTGATAGGTGCTGGTGGTCTCGGCAACGCCGTTGATCGTACGACCCGTCGGCGTGGAGGTACTGCCACTGACATAACGCCTTGACGTGCCCACGCTAACGATGGCCGGCTGGCCATTACGGGTGCGAATGGACGGATTGGACAGCACCGATATGGCCCCAAACTGTTTGAACAGGTCAAGGGTCAGATTGCTACCGTTGATACCATCCTTGACACTCATCACCAGTGCCTTGTTGACCGATCGCAGCGCCGATGCCATACCCACCAGGGTGCTTCCCCGCCGCAGCACATTCCAGTCGATACCGGTCTGATAATTATCGTTCAGTTTCACCTCAATGATGCGTGCCTCAATCAGCACCTGGCGACTCAGAGCCTCTTTCTGCTGTTGTACCAGCTTACGCACCGTCTTGATCACCGATGGCTTAGCCTTGATATAGAGCGTCCCTGCCATGCGGTTGACGCTGAATTGCGGACCATCGCCACCTTCCGCCGCCGCACCCTTAGGCAGCACACCCTCAATGACTTTTTCTATCTGGGCATAGGGGTTGTTGCCCGCGCTGCTCTTGCCCTGAAGGGAAACGCTCCCTTTCAGGTCGCCACTCCCGCCACTCGAACCGCCGCCACCACCACTGGCGCCGCCCTCCATGGCCTTGCCCAGCACATCACCGCCCATGGCAAAATCACTGCTGCGCTCCACCTCAAGGAAATCAAGAGGAATGGTTGCTTCGTCGTAGGGATCGACCTTGAGCATGTTCTCTTCGATCTGGCCGTGCAGATCGGCTAGTTGCAGGATGGAACGAAACACGGTCGAGGCCGACATGTTGCGGAAACTAACACTGATGAGCGGTGGTTTTTCAACCACTTTAGGGTGAATCATCAGATTCATGTTGGTCATCTTCGCCAGTGCCTGGAGAATCTGGCGCACATCCTCACGGTCCATCTCCAGCGAGACCATAATATCGTCGAGCGGATTGTATTCCGGTATCACCGGCACGGCCTCCGGGCGCGCGGCACGACGTGCTTCCATATCAGGGATGACGGTATCGCGATAAACCTCAATATCGCGGTTCATTTCGGCCATCGTGCTGCTGACCCGTCGCGACGGCGCTTCTGCCGTGAGATGTTTGACATCCCGCTCAACCTCGGTCTCCTGCTCACCCTGGTAGACCGGGGGTACCGGAGCACTCTGGCATCCCGCCATCAAGACCAATGCTGCCCCTACACCATATTGAACAAAATGATTTTTCACGGAATAAACCTCGCCATGTGGTACAACGCCATCCAAAATTAAGCCGTCATCTCTACCATCACCGATTGCCACAACCACTAAAAATATGCTTAAATAGCCTATTGTAGCATTTTTATTCACACACCGCCACAGAAAAAAGGACCCTGTCTTGACTATGAAAGCGTCTTACTCCCCCAGAAAGGTGCTGGTAACCGGCGGAGCTGGTTTCATCGGAGCCAACTTTATTCACTACCTGCTGCGCTCCGATCCCCACGTACGCATTGTCAATCTCGATCTGCTCACCTATGCCGGCTCACTCAGCCATCTTGATGGTCTGGCCGATCCGGAACGCCACCATTTCGTCCAGGGAGATATTGGCGATCGGGCACTGGTGTCCCAGTTGCTGAGTGAACACGACATCGACACCGTGGTCCATTTTGCTGCCGAGACCCACGTCGACCGCTCCATCACCGGATCGGCGGCCTTTATCCAGACCAATCTGGTCGGTACCTGGAACCTGCTGGAGTGTTGCCGCCTGTTCTGGCTGCAGGAACGCCACTACCAACCCGATCAATGCCGGTTCCATCATGTATCAACCGACGAGGTCTACGGCTCTCTGACGGCGGACGACCCGCCCTGCCATGAGGAGACGCTTTACCGTCCCAACTCGCCCTATTCGGCAGCCAAAGCTGGATCGGATCATCTGGTACGCGCCTACCACCACACTTACGGCCTGCCGGTGACCCAGACCAACTGTTCCAACAACTACGGACCACGGCAGCATGGCGAGAAACTGATTCCCACCGTCATCCGCACCTGCCTAGCCGGTGATCCCATTCCGGTTTACGGCAACGGCCGCAACGTGCGCGACTGGCTCTATGTCAGCGACCATTGCAGCGGTATCGACACCGTGGTTCGCACCGCTCCGGTCGGTGAACAGTACAACATTGGCGCGAGCAATGAATGGGCCAACCTCGATTTGATCCATCGTATTTGTGCCCTGATTGACCGCCTCCACCCCTCTGGTGCGCCCCACGACCAGTTGATCCGTTTCGTGCCGGACCGACCAGGACACGACTGGCGTTACTCCCTTGACAGCAACAAGCTCGAACAACAGCTCGGCTGGCGGCCGCAGGTATCGTTTGACGACGGTCTGGAACAAACCATCCGCTGGTATATGGGCTTGTGATTCGTCTGTTTTATACGCTGCTGCTGTTGCTGGTGATCGTTGCGACCCTGCCGTTGTGGATTTATCGCTATTACAGCGGCGGCAAATACCGTGGTACGTTACGGCAGCGGCTGGGTTACCTACCCCCTGCCGTGCTGCAACAGCTCGGTGGAAAACCCTGCTGCTGGATTCATGCCGTATCGGTTGGGGAAGTGATGGCGGCCTTACCGCTGATCGAATCCCTGCACCAAAGCGTGCCGCAGTGGCCCATTATCATCTCGACCGTAACCCGCACCGGTCAGCAGGTGGTACAGGATCGGCTCGATTATGCCTGTCATATCTTCCTGCCGCTCGATCTGCCCTGGACGGTCCAGCGTGTGGTCGAGCAGATCCATCCCCGCTGTCTGATCCTGCTGGAAACCGAGTTATGGCCTAACCTCATCTGGGCCATTGCCCAGCAAGGGGCACCGGTCATCATGGTCAACGGCCGCATCTCACCACGTTCGTGGCGTGGTTATCACAGGGTGCGCCTAGCCATGCGCGCCCTGTTGGCTCCCGTGGCGTTATTTGCCATGCAATCGAGCGCTAATGCCGAGCGGCTGCGTCCACTGGTTCCACCCCAGTCGCCCATTGTGGTGACTGGCAATCTCAAATTTGAACAGGCGCTCTGTTTACCCGATGCGTCAGCGATGCAGACGCTGCAACAACGTCTGCCTAAACCTGCCGGTCATCTGGTCTGGATTGCCGCCAGCACCCATCCGGGCGAAGAAACCAGCCTGCTGGCCTGTTACCAGCAACTACAACGGGATTTTCCGACGTTACGGCTTATTCTGGTACCACGCCATCCGGAACGGAGTCACCAGCTGCAACAGCTGATAGCCCAGCAGGGTCTGCGCTGCCAGCTGTTCTCCCTGACCAATGGTCATTGGCAGGAGCCGATCGTTCTGGTTGATGAGATTGGCTGGCTGCAACGCCTGTATGGTATTGCTGATGTGGCCTTTGTCGGTGGCAGCCTGATTCCCCATGGCGGACAGAATCCACTGGAACCCGCGGCCTGGGGACTGGTGCCCCTGTTTGGTCCCCACACCTTCAACTTTGAGGAGATTACCCAGCAACTGCTGGAAGCCCAGGCTGCCTTTCAGGTCCAAGACGCCAGCGCACTCTACCACCAACTGCACCAATTGCTGAGCGATCCGGAACAGCGCCGCACGACAGGACTGCGCGCTCGTCAGCTGGTCGAACAAAACCTCGGTGCGCTGGCACGCACCCTGGCCGCGATGGAGCAGGTTTTGCCGGAATTAGCCCGTCCATGACTGCTGCACCCCCTACAACGGTGTCATATTTTTCCGGTCTGCCTCGACAACAGTCAGGGCGATCATATTGACAATACGGCGCACGGTAGCCGTAGGCGTCAGGATGTGAACCGGCTTGGCGGCCCCGAGCAGGATCGGTCCAACGGTGAGATTGTCCCCGGCAGCCACCTTGAGCAGGTTAAAGGAGATGTTGGCAGCATCGAGGTTGGGCATCACCAGCAGATTGGCGTTATTGGCCAAATGGCAGGAAGGCATGACGCGCTGGCGGATCTGCTCGTCCAAGGCTGCGTCGCCGTGCATCTCGCCATCGACCTCAAGATAGGGCGCCCGTTCGTTGATCAATCGCAACACGGTACGCATCTTGACTGCGGAAGGCGTTTCATCGGTCCCGAACGATGCGTGCGATAGCAGGGCCACGCGAGGGATGATGCCAAAACGGCGGATGGTGCTGCACGCCGACATGGTGATCTCGGCCAGCTGTTCTGCCGTCGGATCATAGTTGACGTAAGTGTCGGTGAGAAACAGGGTGCGACCGGGCAGCATCAGCAGGTTCATGGCGGCATAGTGGTTCATGTTGGCTGCATAACCGATGACATGACCGACAAGGCGGCTATGCAGTGCATAATGACCAAATGTGCCGCACACCAGTCCATCGGCATCCCCTAGATGCACCGCCATAGCTCCGATCAGGCTGTTATGGCGCCGCATCTGCCGCATGGCATCGTCGGCGGATACGCCCCTGCGTACCATCAAACGGTAGTATTCGCGCCAGTACCGTTCAAAATGAGCGTGATGGTCTGGCTCAATGACGTCAAAATCAACACCCGGTTCCAACCGCAGGCCGGCCTGCTCAATGCGCTCGGCAATCAGCGCGGCATGGCCAATCAGGATCGGTTGTGCCATGCCCTCATCGACAATGACCTGCACCGCCCGCAACACCCGTTCATCTTCCCCCTCAGCCATGACAATGCGCTTGGGTGCCCGTTTGGCATGGGTAAAGATGGGCTTCATGATCATGCCGGAGTGATAAACAAACTCGTTTAGATGCTCAACGTAACGGTCAAAATTGGCCAACGGCCGGGTCGCTACCCCTGAGTCGATAGCGGCACGGGCCACTGCCGGCGCAATCCGGACGATCAGACGCGGATCGAACGGTCGTGGAATGAGGTAGTCTGGCCCAAAGCCTGTCAGGGGTTCACCATAGACCTCCTGAACCACATCAGACATCTCGGCCTGGGCCAGCTCAACCAGGGCCTGAACGGCGGCCAGATTCATGGCATCGGTAATGGTGGTCGCCCCAACATCCAGAGCACCACGAAAAATGAAGGGGAAACAGAGCACGTTGTTGACCTGGTTGGGATAGTCCGAGCGTCCGGTAGCGATCAGGGCATCGCTGCGTACCGAACGTACCAGCTCCGGCATGATCTCCGGCACCGGATTGGCCAGGGCCAGAATGATGGGCTGCTCGGCCATGCTGGCCACCATAGCCGTTGAGACCACACCTCCTGCGGAAAGGCCGAGAAAGACATCGGCACCCTCCATGACATCGGCCAAGGTACGCGCCGTGGTTGACTTGGCATAGCGGCTCTTGATCTCATCCATGCCGGTTTCACGACCGACATGGACCAGACCATCGATATCGGTTACCCAGATCTGCTCAGCCGTCAGACCCATCTTGACCAGCAAATCAAGACAGGCCAAAGCCGCTGCCCCAGCACCTGACGTGACCAGCTTGATCTGGTGTAATGGCTTGTTGACCAGTTTCAATCCATTTAGAATCGCTGCTGCCACAACAATGGCGGTACCATGCTGGTCATCATGGAATACCGGGATCTTCATGCGCTCACGCAGTTTGCGTTCGATGTAGAAGCATTCCGGCGCCTTGATATCCTCCAGGTTGATACCGCCAAAGGTTGGCTCCAAAGCGGCGATGATCTCCACCAGCCGGTCCGGGTCTGACTCGGCAATCTCGATATCAAACACATCAATACCGGCAAAGCGCTTAAACAATACCGCCTTGCCTTCCATAACCGGTTTGGCGGCCAGGGGGCCAATGGCTCCCAATCCCAGCACAGCGGTGCCATTGGTCACCACGCCAACCAGATTGGCCCGTGCCGTCAGGGTGTTGACCTCGACCGGATCGGCAACGATGGCTTCGCAGGCAGCCGCTACCCCGGGTGAATAGGCCATGGACAGATCATACTGGTTGGTCAGCTGCTTGGTGGGCTGTATGGCAATCTTGCCGGCCCTGGGCTGGCGGTGGTAATAGAGCGCTGCCTGACGCAAATCGGTCGCAGAACGGGGTGAACGAGCCAATGGAGGTACCTTTCTCAGCCGCTAAAATCGAGATCACAGCAATAGACCATCCTCTCACCATGATGCAGGATACTTGCCGACAAGGTCAGACAGAGGCTTAGATCGGGAATGGAGAGATAGGGACCCACCACCTGGATCTGTTCTGGATGTTGCATCGCCTGACGAAAATAGGGCCGTCGTGACCAATCGGCCTGCTCAGCGTCGTTCAGAGGAGAAAAGCGGTCCTGGTCCATGTCGTGCTGACTGCTGGCAAGCGATCGATGACGCCCAATATTGTGACTGATTTGCACACCATCGTTGTTGAGCAAAAAACAGCGCCGAATCTGCGGGTGAGCCGCCAACAGCGAGCGACTGGCAATTTCGATGGTGGTATCCTGGCGAATGGCCTGCAGTGCCACGGCAAAGGCCGCCTTGTAGGGTTCAACCGTGTGCTGCCACGCCTGCTGATCCTGCTCCATGACGCTGCGCCACTGACTGGACAGCTGGCTAACCAGTGGTGCGGCAGCGTGCTGCGGTAACGCCACCCAGGCAACGGGACGGGCAAACAGGTAACCCTGGACAAAATCGGCATCACAGTCCATGGCAATCAGTGCTTCTTCCTCGGTCTCGATGCCTTCGATCAGCGCCAGACAGCCGACCTCGTGGGCCAGCTTGACCAGACTCGGCAGAATACGGCGTGCCAGGGGATTGCAGGCGGCATGGACAATCAGGGAACGGTCGAACTTGATGATATCCGGTCTGAAACGCCAGATACGGTCGAAATTGGAACGACCGGCACCAAAGTCGTCAATGGCAATGAGACAGTTCATGGCACGATAATGGGCGATGACTTCTTCCAGTGCCTGTTCATCCGCAATGCGTTTCTCCAGCAGCTCAACGACAATCTGGTGGGATGACACGCCAAAATTCTGCAGCAGCTCCTCGGTAAACAGCACCCCATTCCTGGCCCCATGAATAATCAGGTTGGGATTGAGATTCAGAAACAGCCAGGCAGGATGACGCTGCATGACAGAAAAATTGCCTACGTGCATCGACCGGATGATGCGATCCAGATGCAATTGATCGTCGAGGGTCCCAGGCAACTGAAACAGCTGGTCGGGCATCACCGCCTTCCCATCGGCATTTCGGCCACGCACCAAGGCCTCCACACCGACCATACGCTTATGGGCCAGACTGAAGATAGGTTGAAAGGCGCTGTTCAGCACCAGCTCCTGGTAACTACCAAAAAACTCCCGGCCATGCCACATCAAATGGGCATTGTGGATCGACTGATGACGGTTATCGGACGGTGGCGCCATGGACTCCATATCACAACGGACCTTTACCTTCGGATTGCTAGAACAACTGGGTGATTGTCACACAGAGCACTCATCCCTGTCCAGTTCTGAACTCTCTTTACCGGTTGATTCGTTGGATGGTTACTGTATACTTGTCACCGGTTTGATATTCAAAATTTTTTTTCAACGGGAGAATCATGATGAAGTTAATGGCAGTCTTGTTGCTTTTGGTTGGTTCCGTCGTGGCGAGCAGCGTTGCTCAAGCCGATGCTACCGATGCGGCCTGGGTTCAGAAGTGTGTTCGTGACAACGCCCGTGAAGGACAGTCAGCAGGGACCGTGGCTATTTACTGCACCTGTATGAACAATAAGATGTCGGACAATGAGACACAGTCCATTACCGCTTGGGAAAAGAGCCATCCGGCTGAGATGGCCGCTTGCGAGAGAGAGGCTGGCTGGAAGTAGCTAGTAAGCCAGTTTGGCCAGTAGCCCCCGACAAGAGACGGGGGCTATCGGTCAATGAACTGTGGTGAAATCGACTGTCTCGTCGAGGTGCCCTGCAAGGGGGCCATGCTCGACGCCACCTGACAGTAACAGGCTGCAATGCGACTGTATGCTATCAATAGCAACAAGTGCTGTCAATACCAGTCAATCCAATCAGTTATAGCTAGAGATCTATTCTTTATGCAATGTTTCCACTACATCAATGTCACTGTTGTCGGTGCGCCTGAAATCGAGATGGTGGATCGATCGGCCGGCGGCTTCACCCTTACCCTGAAAACGGGTGGTGAGCCACTGTTCCGGCTGGCAGGCCCACTGGCCGCTGCCGACCGCGTTGTGCCACAACGGATGTGCCTCCAGACGCTGCATCATCCACTCGGCATATTCCTCCCAATCGGTTGCCAGTGTCAGACGGGCACCACTATGGCTTTTGTGGGCCAATAAATCCAGAAAATCCATCTGGATCAACCGGCGCTTGTGGTTGCGCTTTCTCGGCCATGGATCGGGAAAGTTGATAAGGGTCCAGTCAATGCAATGATCCGGGAACTGCTCGGCCAACAAGGGGTAGACATGACCCGACAAAATAGCGACGTTGTGCAGATTGTGATGATCGATACGCCGTACCAGAGCCTGAATACCCTCAAAGAAAACCTCGACCGCGATAAACCGGTCCTGGGGATAGCGTTGCGCCAGCATGGCGACGAATTCGCCATTACCAAAACCGATTTCCAGGATCAGACGCCCCTGCCCCTCGCGGCGACCCGCCCACCAATGGGCCGGTGGCGCCAGCTGCGGCAGACGCTGCTGTAACTGTTGCAGCTGCAGTGACGTGATCTTGCCCTGTTTGCGGCCATAGGTCAGGTAGCGCCCATCAAATAGCACGGTCCGGGTGGCATGGAGATCCTCCTCGCCGCTCATGAGGGCTGGGCACCTTCACGCAGCACCCGCTCCATGACCTGGCTCAGCAGCGGCAATCGTTGCTGGAACAGTTGCCACACCGCATCGGCATACAGGCGAATTTCATACTGGGCGTCTGGTTTGCGCCGCAGCATCAGAAAATTCATCAGAGAGCGGAAATTGACAGTCCAGTAGATATCGGAATAGGTTGCCACCGGCATGATGTTACGCAGCAGTTCACGGGCCCGGCCACGGTAGCGATTACGCCCCCCCTCACCGTCGCTGGTTTGAATCAGACCCTGCTGTTCGGCCTCCTCCATGCGCTGACAGGCAACGGCATATTCCTCCTGATAAAAACGGTGCAACTGTTCCAGCAGGGCATCCTGACGACGGATCTGGTCATCGGTCAGTACTGGCCAACCATCGACACTACGCGCCGCCAGATCGGGTTGATAACAGGCCGTGATCGGCATACGGTAACGTTGGGAAAATTCATTGAAGGTACCCATGCGGTGGCGCATCCATTGCCGCAACACGAAAATGGGCGCGATGACGCGCCAGCGGCAGTAGACCGTCTCGAATGGCGTGCCATGGTTGTGCTTGAGCAGGTGATAGAGCAGATCGTGGTCGCGCTGTGTCATGTCGGCAACACGCTGGATACGGCGATTGCTGGTTGAGATGCGGGCGGTGTTGAGAATGGTTGTCTCATCGCCCCAGCTTTCTTCCAGTTCAACAAAACCGAACGGACCAATCTGAGCCGTGGTCTGGGGTGACAACTGACACCGCAATGCGATCTCATCCTGCAGTTCCTGCGTTGCTGCCGTGGTGGTCAATGATTCCATGTTCATGGCTACCATACCTCAATGTTATCGTCTGACGTCTGCTCTGGTGCTGCAATCTTGCCATCGGTCAACAGCGTGTCATAACAACGCACCTGGTTGCGACCATGTTCCTTGGCGTAATAGAGCGCCTGATCCGCCTTTTCAATCAGGGTAGTGGGCATATCGTCAGCTGCTAGTGGCACAAAACCGATACTGACCGTTACCTGTCCCACCTGGGGAAACGGGTAAGAAGCGACACAGGTTCGCAGGCGCTCCAACGCCAAGTGGGCCTGATTGAGGGTAAGATCGATCAGGATTGCCACAAACTCCTCACCACCAAAACGGAACAGCAGATCGGTATGGCGCAAACACTGATCCATCAGCCGCGATACCAGCAACAACACCTCATCACCCATCAGGTGGCCAAAACGGTCGTTGACACGCTTGAAGTGGTCAATATCGAGTACCGCCAGACAGACTCCCTTCTGTTCCTGGTCGTGACGTCGCTGGCAGCAACCCTGATAGACGGCTATGATCTTGCCGATGCGCTCGTTAAAGGCGCGACGGTTATAAAGCCCTGTCAGCGGATCGCGTTCCTTGGAATGAATCAGCGAGGCCTGATTGCGATAGAGCTCAAGGAAAAATTCCACCAGTGGTGCGATCGACAAAGGTACTGTTGTACCGCCGATGACCAGAAACCCCTGCATTCCCATGACGATCACCGGATAGACCGAGCATTCACGCCCATCAACTTCAGACAATTGGTGCATCGCTGTGCCCTGATGCAGTGACTCGTACAGCCCTGAGTACTGTTCGATGGGAGTCTGGGCCTTATTGGGATCAAGTACATTCATCACCAGCCAGGGAGCGGCACTGCTATCGCCATCCATCAGCGGCATTTTATCCTGTCTTGCCTCCAGGAAGACAATGCTATCGACGCCAGGAGCGTACGTACGGCTGATCAACAACACATTCAGTTCACGGATCATGGTGTGCACCAGCGAGACGTCGTCTTCTTCCCGTGTCATATCGAGAATGGCCTGGGCCAGACGGGGATCGATCAGTGCCCGATCCGTCATGGCGTTCGACCGCTGGCTATTAATTGACGGATACGGGCGACAATCCCTGCGACATCGAGTTGCAGTTCCTGCCACAGCTGTTGCTGCGTGCCGTGAGGAACAAACTGGTCAGGAAGCCCCCACACTGAAAGGGTCTGGTTGGGTACATGGCCACCAAGCTGCTCGGAACCAAGACACTCCAGCACCGCAGCACCGAAGCCACCAACTACGGAATTTTCTTCCAGTGTGATGATGTGCCGCTTACGGGCCGCCTCACGCACCATCTGACGATCGAGCGGCTTGACAAAACGGGCGTCGTAGACCGTCAGGGACAATCCATCCTGCTGCTGCAGCACCTGCGCCGCCGCCACGGCTCGATGAACCATGAAACCGACAGCCATCAACAGCACCGGATCGTTGTCATCGCCCCGTCGCAGGCAACGACCACAACCAATGGGCAGCAACTGGGGCTTTTCGGCAGGAAGTCCGACCACATCACCCCGCGGATAGCGTAACGCGACTGGGCGATTAAGCGTCACAGCTGTTGCCAGCATACTGCGCAGCTCGTTTTCGTCAGCTGGGGCCATGATCACCAAGTCAGGAATAGCCCGCAGGAAGGTGAGATCGAAAGCACCCGCATGGGTCGCCCCATCGGCTCCCACCAGACCGGCGCGATCGATGGCAAAAATGACCGGCAGGCGCTGCAAGGCCACATCGTGGATGATCTGATCGTAGGCGCGCTGCAAAAAGGTGGAATAGATGGCCACAACAGGAATCAATCCCTCACAGGCCAGTCCAGCGGCAAAGGTGACGGCATGCTGTTCGGCAATACCAACGTCAAAAAAACGCTGCGGAAACCGCTCCTGGAACAGGTGCAGTCCGGTACCTTCAGGCATGGCCGCCGTAATAGCTACCAGACGGGGGTTGTCCAGGGCCAGATCGACCATCGCATCGGCAAAAACGCGGGTGAATGAAAGTTTATCGTGTTGGGTCGTGATCAAACCGGTCTGACGATCAAAGGGTTGCACGCCATGGTAGGTGCAGGGGTTGGTTTCGGCCGGGGCAAAGCCCTTGCCTTTCCGGGTTACGACGTGCAACAGCACTGGACCGGTCAACCGTTTGATGTTGCGCAAGGTAGGCAGCAACTGGTGAAAATCGTGACCATCGATCGGGCCCAGATAGTTGAAGCCAAGCTCCTCAAACAGTGTACCTGGCGTGAGCATGCCCTTGACATGCCCCTCAGCACGTCGTGCCGCCTGCCGCAGGGGGGGAGAAATCCTGTCGAGCACCCTGCCGGTACCATCCTTGAGACGGGTATAGAAACGACCACTGAGAATACGGCTCAGATAGGCTGCAATAGCACCGACATTGCGGGAGATCGACATTTCATTATCGTTGAGGACCACCACAAGATCGATGTCTTCATGCTGGCCGGCGTTGTTGAGGGCTTCAAAGCTCATCCCCGCCGTCAGGGCACCATCGCCGATGACGGCAATGACCTTGCGCCGTTGTTGACGATGGCGCATGGCCATGGCCATGCCCAACGCTGCCGAGATGGACGTGGAAGAGTGCCCGGCGCCAAACGGGTCGTAGGGACTCTCGTCGCGTTTGGTAAATCCCGACAAACCATGCCTCTGTCGCAGCGTGTGCATCTGTTGCCGTCTGCCAGTCAGGATTTTATGCGGATAGGACTGGTGTCCGACATCCCAGATCAGCCGATCATCCGGGGTATCAAAAATATAGTGCAGGGCAATGGTCAGCTCGACGACACCGAGACTGGCACCGAGATGACCACCGGTTTTGGCAACGGTATCGATGGTAAAGGCACGCAGTTCATCGGCTAAACCCGACAGATCACTCTCTGCCAGTTGGCGTAACTGGACCGGGGTAGTGATCTGTTCGAGCAATCCGGCCATGATCTAACAGGCCCGTGAAATAATAAAGCGGGCGATCAGACGCAATGGATCGGCCTGATCCGAAAAACAGTCCATCATCTGCAGGGCATCGGTAATCAGATCCTGTGCCTTCTCCTGAGCCTGGGTTACCCCCATCAGTTGCGGATAGGTCGATTTGGCCTGGCGCCGGTCCGAACCGGTAGCCTTGCCCATGACAGCGCTATCACCAATCTCGTCGAGCAGATCATCCATGATCTGGAAGGCCAGTCCAATCGCCTCACCATAGCGTTTCAGAGCCCGTGTCTGTTCTGGTGTGGCGTTGCAGAGCGTGGCGGCCCCAAGACAGGCGACACGAATCATGGCACCGGTCTTGTGAATATGGATGTTCTGCAGCTCCGGCAGCCCAATGGAGCGGTTTTCTGCCAGCAGATCCAGCATCTGCCCTCCCACCATGCCGGCCACACCGGCGGCATTGGCCAGCTGCCGCAGCGCGACCAGTTGCGCGGCCGGTTCAAAGTCGGTGCGGGGTTCCGACAGGATCTCGAAGGCCAGGGTCAACAGGGCATCCCCGGCCAGGATGGCGGTAGCCTCATCGAAGGCACGATGGCAGGAAGGGCGGCCGCGACGCAGATCATCGTCATCCATGGCTGGCAGATCGTCATGGATCAGCGAATAGGTGTGAATGCATTCCAGAGCACAGGCCAGCGGCATGACACGGCTGCCGGGATAGCCCAGGGCCTCTGCTGTAGCCAGAGCCAAAATCGGCCGAATGCGTTTTCCACCACCACCGAGCATGGCATAACGCATGGCCTGATGCAGCCGCTCTGGAGCACGATCAGCCGCCGGCAGGTAGCGATCGAGCTGCTGATCAACCTGTTCCTTGCCAGCAGCCAGATAGTGGGCCAAGTTGACGTTCATGACCGGAATGGATGCGACAGAATCTGGGTCTGCATGCGGTCTGGACCGGTCGATAACACGGCCACCGGAATGCCGGTCAGCTGTTCCAGCCGACGAACGTAGCGCTGCGCCTCATCAGGCAGCTGGTCAAACAGGGTCAATCCAGCTGTCGCTCCGCGCTGCCACCCTGGCAGCGTCTCGTAAACCGGCTGACACTCGGTCAGCATGGCTGGATTAGCGGGCATGGTATCAATGATCTCACCGCGATAACGGTAACCGGTGCAGATCCTGAGCTGCTCCAACCCATCCAGTACATCCAGCTTGGTCAGGGCCATGCCGGAAATACCGCTCAACCGTACAGCATAACGGGCGACCACGGCATCAAACCAGCCACAGCGGCGCGGACGACCGGTGGTAGCGCCAAACTCGTGCCCTTGTGTCGCCAGATGCTGACCCACGTCATCGGTCAGTTCGGTGGGAAAGGGCCCGCTGCCCACGCGCGTGGTGTAGGCCTTGACAATACCCAGTACGTACTGGAGATGACCGGGGCCAATGCCACTGCCGATGCAGGCGTTGCCAGCCACGGTATGGGAAGAAGTCACGTAGGGGTAGGTACCGTGCTCGACATCCAGCATGGTGCCCTGGGCCCCTTCAAACAAGATCGGTCGCTGCTGCTGCATCGCCTGCTCCAGAAACCGCCCGACATCGGCCACCAACGGCAATAACCGCTCGGTCATGCGCAACAGGTCGTCGCGCAAGGTATCGTAGGCAAAGACCGGAGCCTGGTAGAAGTGGTGCAGCATGAAATTATGGTAGTCCAACATCTCCCGTAGCTTGGACTCAAACAGGGACGGTTCCAGCAGGTCGCCGAGACGGATGCCGCGCCGAGCGACGCAGTCTTCATAGGCAGGACCGATGCCACGCCCGGTGGTACCGATCTTCGACTGACCTTTGCGCGCCTCACGTGCCACATCAATGGCCTGATGACAGGGCAGGATCAGATTGACCAGCGGCGAGATCTTCAGATTGCCCGGGTGGATCATGACCCCCATGGCACCCAGTTTGTCGATCTCCTGCAGCAAAGCAGTCGGATCCACCACTACGCCATTACCGATAACACACATGCGTCCATCGCGCAAAATACCGGATGGAATGAGATGAAGAACATATTTGCGTCCATCCAGCACCAGTGTGTGACCGGCATTGTGCCCACCCTGGAAGCGCACGACGATTTCGGCCTGTTCCATCAACAGATCGACGATCTTGCCCTTACCTTCATCTCCCCACTGCATGCCGACAACAACGACGTTATTGGCCATGATGATCCTGACTCCTTGTTAGCCTTCTACACGATAAACCTTTGCACCCTTCGTCCATGATAATCGAAAAGAGAGGGCTATGACCATGAAAAATCCTCACACCCGATTGCGTTGTAAGGCGTGATTGATGGTTTCGAGCAGCCGGGTCTTGCGGATCGGTTTGGTCAGATGAAAGGAGCAGCCAGCATCCAGGCTGCGTTCAATATCACGCTGCAGAGCGTTGGCCGTCAGGGCAATGATCGGAATGGGACGACTGAGGCCGCGCCCCTCTTCCAGAGCACGAATTTTCTGGGTGGCGGTATAGCCATCCATCTCCGGCATCTGCACATCCATCAAGATCAGGTCGTAATGGCGATGTCTGAACTGCTCCACAGCCTCCAGACCATTGACCGCCGTATCGATGCGAAAAGGCATGTTTTTCAGAAAGGCCTTGACCAGCATGAGATTATCTTCTGAATCATCGACCAGCAGAAGGGTGTAACGCACCAAACGACGGTCAGCGGTATAGCGCCTCTCGTCGATACGACGATCATCCTGGCGCCGGTCCAACGCACGTCGATCGCGATCCTGACGCCGATGATCAACCGAAGGAGACGGGGAATCTGCGTTGGCGGTCGCGTCAGATCCCTGCTGGCGGAAGGATTCCAGCATCGGATCGCCTAGCGGTTTCTCATTCTCCGGCAGCGGCAGAGCAACAAAAAATGTACTCCCCTGTCCCGGTGCGCTTTGCAGCCAGATGGTACCCCCCATGCGCAGGGTCAATTGCTGGCAAATCGCCAGTCCAAGACCACTACCACCATGACGGTTCTGAATCTGGAAGGACTCCTGCACGAAAGGATGGAAAATAGCTTCGTGGCGCTCCTCAGCAATGCCCGGACCGCTGTCGATCACGGCAAATAGGACGTGGCCGTTCTCTGCGCTACCAGCCCGCAACAGTACCCCACCCTGATCGGTAAATTTAAGAGCATTGCTGAGCAGGTTGATCAGAATCTGGCGTAGACGGGCTGCGTCACCCCTAACCCACAGTGGCACCTGGGGCTGGATCTCCAGCTGCAGCTGGATCTGTTTTTTACGGGCGTGGACGGTCAGAATCCCGGTAGTACCGCGCAACAGTTCATGCAGATTGAAGACAACCTGCTCCAGCTCAAACTGATTGGCTTCCAGCCGCGACAAGTCGAGAATGTCGCTGATCAATGTCAGCAGAATTTCACCGGCATGGCTGGCCAGATCGACGTAATGGCGCTGTTCGACACTCAACGATGTCTCTTTCAGCAGTTCACCGACGCCGAGAATGGTATTCAGGGGGGTGCGAATATCGTGGCTCATGGCCGCCAAAAAGGAGGTCTTGGCCTGGTTGGCCAGTTCGGCGAAGGCCAGAGAATCCTTCATGCTGTGAAAAATCTGCTGCCGTTCAACCTCCAGTTCAACGGTGCGCAACAGATTCTGGTAGGCACTGATATGGTAGTGCAGCCGGGCAATCATTTCGACCCGATCAGGCAGCTTGATCAGGTAGTCGTTGGCACCCTGATCAAAGGCCATGGCCTTGGTTTCCGGGTTGTCCGCCACGGACAGGACCAGAACCGGGATGGAACGGGTTTTCTCGCCAGCGCGAAAACGGCTGAGCAACGTCATACCATCAATGGCCGGCATGAAAAGATCCAACAGAATCACGTGCGGCTGGACCTGCGCCACCATCTCCTCGGCCTGCAGGGGGTTGATGCAGACATGCAGCGTCCACGGCTTGATATCGCGCAACATACGCCCCAGCAAAGAGGCGGTGATTTGCTGATCATCAATGAGGAGAATATCGGCTTGCCTGTATTCGTGCCCAGTCATAACGCAGTATCGGCATTGATCATTGTGGTCGCAGGATGTCAATGATCAATGCCATTGAGATCGATCCTTAAGAAACCTACTTCTGCTTCTTGAGGTAGGCAATCACATCCTGACGCTCTTTTTCGTCTTTCAGACCGACAAAAGACATCTTGTTGCCTGGAATCGCCGCCTTGGGATCGGCCAGATATTTATCGAGGGTCGCATCATCCCAGGTCATGCCCGAACCAGTCATCGCTGCGGAGTATCTGGCCTTGAAACTTTCGGCTCCACCCGCCTTACGACCCACAACGCCGTGCAGGCTGGGGCCAACCTTGTCCTTGCCCGCCTCAACACCATGGCAGGCCGCGCACTTCTTGAAGACCGCTTCACCGGCCTGAGCGTCCCCTTCAGCCTGTGCCGCCACGCTGGCACCAGCCATGACAACACTGGCCACCAGGGCCATCCAGTAACGATTCACCATGACCATTCCTCCTAAACCAACACATGTTGACGATTTCTCCAGCTCTGTTTCGCAGCAAAGCATTTTTTCATTCTAGCATGGATGATTGCCCTGATTCAATATGCGAACTGATATTGCCCTTTGCCATTCTCCTTGGCCCGGTACATGGCTTCATCGGCTTTTTTGATCAGCGACTCAAGATCGTCCGCATCTCTTGGAAAGATGCCAATACCGATGCTGGTGCCGATCAGACAGCAGCAAGAGTCCAAATAGAACGGCTTCTGCAACTCCTCGATGATTTTTGTAGCAACCGGGATGATGTGCTCCTCCTTCTGGATGGGCAAACTGGGTGACAGGATCACCGTGAACTCATCGCCACCAAGGCGTGACACCGTATCGACATCCCGCAGCAGACTTTTGATCCTCTGTGCCACCTCCTGTAACAACAGGTCACCGATATGGTGTCCGTGCACATCGTTCACTTTCTTGAAGCCATCCAGATCCAGGAACATGACGGCCAACTCGCTTTGGGTGCGCCGCGCATCCGACATAGCCTTTTTAAGCCGGTCACGGAACAATAGCCGATTGGGCAACTTGGTCAGTGCGTCATAATAGGCCAAATTTTGCAGATTTTCCTCTCTCTGTTTGACACGGGAAATATCCGAGAAAATGGCGATAAAATGGCTGATCTGATGATCGCGACCATGAAGAGCACTGATCCTCAGCCACTCCGGATAGACGGCTCCATCCTTACGGCGATTCCAGATTTCTCCCTGCCAACTGCCCTTACCGAGCAAGTCGTGCCACAATTCGGCGTAGAAGGATCGCGTCTGCCTGCCAGAGCTGAGAAATCTCGGGTTTTTACCCATCACCTCTTCCTGGGTATAACCGGTCAACTGGACAAAGGAAGGATTGACCATTTCGATATGGGCCCGCTGGTCGGTAATCATGACACCATCCAGGGCGTGCTCCATCACCTTGGAACTCAGCAATAGCCGCTCTTCGGCAGACTCCTTGGCTGAAATGTACCGCACCGCCTCACGCAACACCATAAAAATGAATCCGAGCAGTAAAACAGCCATGAGCACAAGATTAGCGCCCGACTGAGAAAGCAACCGATCCAATACCATTTTATGGTCGGTGATATCGTAATAAATTTCAAAGGCACCGATCACATTTCCCCGATCCAAAACAGGGGTATAGACCTCAACGACATCGTTCATGGTGTGCTTGCCTTCGAGCGTCTGACCCTGTTTCTGGACCATTTTCTTGAAAGGACGCCCCTTGGCTACCACATCGACAAAATAGTCGTTGCGATTGACCTGGCCGATCTCATTGGCATCCGTTGAATAGACCACCTCACCCGATGACGTAAAGATCTTGATCTTGATCAGATGAAAATCGGTAATGATCTGGCCGATGTCTTCGATTAGTTCAGGAGTGATCACGCTGCGATCGATCTGTCCGTGCTTCTCCTTGATCACACTGCCGGCAAGGTGTCGACCGACACGCAGAGCATCCAGCTCGGTGGTGTCCAACAATGACTGGGTGAATTTTGGATAAACCACCACAAATTCATAAATGGGCAAAAAAATGGCGATCCCTGCCGCCAACAAGAAAATACGCCGCAGAACAGGTTCTTTGAAGACGTTGGAGCCTAGACGCCACATGGCGATCCTCACGAGGTTGAAGGCGGCCGTCTGAACTGCTGCCACAGCAGCAGAGCGATCCCCACCGTGATAGCACTGTCAGCGATGTTGAAGACTGGCCAAGACCACTGGTACCAGTGCCAGTGGATGAAATCGATCACCCAGCCGAGCCGCAGCCGGTCGATCAGATTGCCAATGGCACCACCCAATACCAAAGCCAATGTTGTGGCTTCCAGACGACTGCTGCTTTGCCACAGCAATCGGGTGATAACGGCCGTGGCTACTACGGCCACACCGATCAGCAAGGCATGGCGCCATAATTCTGGCCAGCTGCTGAACAGACCAAACGCAGCACCAAGATTGTGCACCAGCTCCAGGTCAAAAAAACCGGTCACGATGGTGACAGTCCGGTGTGCCAAGGCCTCGACAGCCCACAGCTTGGTCAACTGGTCGACCAGTGCCACCCCGGCAGCCAGCAGCCCACCGTACAGCAGCTGCCCCTTCATGACAAGGCAGCAATAACGGCCGCACAGCGGGGACAAAGGTGGACGTCATCCCCTGATCCAGTCTGTTCACTCCAATTCCAGCAGCGCAGGCATTTGTACCCACCCGCTACGGCTGTCACCAGCTTGAGATCAGCCGCCATCTCCTGGGCAACCAGCGCCTGGGGCGGTGCCTGTTCCAGCGGCAGCACCGTCACCGTTGCAACAATAAACAGGCGGGCCAGATCGTCAAAACCGGCCAACAGCTGTTGCAGCGGCTCCGCCACGTACAGGGTGACCGACGCTTCCATGAACGAGCCGATGCGTTTCTCCTGACGATCCTGTTCCAGCCAGCGATACACCTCACTGCGAATACGACGCAGTTGCTCCCAATCCTGCTCCAGCACGGTGTCGTGCCACTCATCTGGTGCATGAGGCATGTTGGCCAAGTGAACCGACGAGCAACGGCTGCCGCTCATATAGGACCACACCTCCTCAGCCGTAAACGACAGGATCGGTGCCATCAGCCGCACCAGACTTTCCAACGTATGGTGCAGCACCGTCTGGGCCGAGCGGCGCGGCAGCGATTCCTTGCCATCGCAATACAGCCGGTCCTTGAGGATATCGAGGTAGAAAGCCCCCATGTCCATGGAACAGAAATAGTGTAATTCCTGATAAACGCGATGAAAGGCGTAATCACTGTAGGCCTGCTGCACCCGGGTGATGAGCTGATGCAATCGGTGCAACGCCCAGCGATCGAGTGACAACAGTTGCGAGTAGGGCAGCTGCTGACGATCCGCATCGAATCCGGCCAGATTGCCAAGCAGAAAACGCAATGTGTTGCGAATGCGCCGGTAGGCATCGGCCAAGCCATCCAGAATCTCTGTTGAAATGCGGATATCGCCAGCATAATCCTCGGCGGTAACCCACATGCGTAGAATATCGGCGCCATACTGCTGAATGATCTTGTCGGGGGCCACCACATTGCCGAGCGATTTCGACATTTTGCGACCCTTACCATCGACAACAAAGCCATGGGTCAGCACGCTGCGATAGGGGGCGGTGCCGCGTGTACCGACCGATGTCAGCAGACTGGAATGGAACCAGCCGCGGTGCTGGTCCGATCCCTCCAGGTACAGATCCGCCGGCCAGGCAAGCTCCTGGCGTCGTTCCAATACCGCCGCATGGGTGACGCCCGAATCAAACCAGACATCAAGGATGTCCTGTTCCTGGCGGAACTGCTGGCCACCACACTGACAGCAGCGGTAGTCCGGAGGCAGAAAATCAGCCGCCTGGCGCTGAAACCAGACATCGGCCCCATGCTGCTCCACCTGCTGCGCAATGGCCTCCGTGACGGTGTCATCGGCAACGTGACTCTGGCACTGCTGGCAAACCAATACCGCGATAGGAACGCCCCAGCTGCGCTGGCGCGAGACACACCAGTCCGGCCGGTTGGCCACCATGTTATAAATACGATCCATACCCCAGGAAGGAATCCACTGGGTGGCTTGAATGGCCGTCAAAGCCTTCTGACGCAGACCGGTCGCATCCATGGCAATAAACCACTGTGGTGTCGCCCTGGTGATGACCGGCTGGTGACAGCGCCAGCAATGCGGATAGCTATGACGCAGCGCGTGACGTGCCAACAGTGCTCCCCGCTGCTGCAGCAGTTCGACCACCTGCGGATTGGCTTCGTGCACGGTGAGCCCACCGAACAAGGGCGTCTCGGGACGAAAACGACCCTGGTCATCCACCGGATTGAATACGGCCAAACCATAGCGGCTGCCGACCACGTAGTCATCCTGACCATGCCCGGGAGCAGTGTGCACACAACCGGTTCCAGCCTCAAGCGTAACATGCTCCCCCAGCAAGATCGGTGCATCCTGATCCAGCCAGGGATGACGAAATCGCTTGCGATCCAGTGCCGCACCAGCCATATGGGCCACCACTTCGACCTGGTCCGGCGTTAGCTGCAACGCTGACAGCGCCGTATTCATCAACCCTTCTGCCATCAGGAGAATCTCGTCAGGCTGCCAGCAGACGTGGTGGGCACCGTTGACCAGACGCAGGGCAACATAATCGAAATGGGGGTTGAGGCAGACACCCAGATTGGCCGGCAACGTCCAGGGCGTGGTGGTCCAGATGACCACGGCAACCGGCTTGTTGGCCAACTCCGGCGCAACGTCCTGCAGCGTTTCATCGGCGGCCAGCGGAAACTTGACGTAGACCGCCGTTGAGGTGTGGTCCTGATATTCCACTTCGGCCTCGGCTAGGGCGGTGACGTCATGGATGCACCAGTAAACCGGCTTGAATCCCTTGTAGAGTGCACCGTTGAGCAGGAACTTACCCAGCTCGCGCACGGTATCGGCCTCAAAGCGGTAATCCATGGTCAGGTAGGGGTTATTCCAGTCACCCATGATCCCCAAGCGCTGAAATTCGCTGCGCTGAATATCGACCCACTGGTGGGCAAAACGGCGGCAGCGCTGCCGGAATTCGACCGTCGAAACCGCCTGTTTGTCAGCACCGGCCTGTTTCAGCTCCTGTTCCACCCGTGTTTCAATCGGTAGACCATGGCAGTCCCAGCCCGGTACATAATGGGCATCAAAACCGCGCATCTGCTGGGTCTTGACAATGACATCCTTGAGCACCTTGTTGATGGCGTGTCCGATGTGGATATGACCGTTGGCGTAGGGGGGGCCATCGTGCAGGATGAACTTGGGCCGTCCACTGGAGACCTGCCGCAATTGACCAAATAGGTCATCATCCATCCAGCGTTGCAAAATAGCCGGCTCCCGCTGTGGCAGGTTGGCCCGCATGGGGAAATCGGTTTGAGGCAGCTGGATGGTCGTCTTATATTCCATGGAAAATCAATCACTCTTCTGTGCGAAATTTATCGTGGCACCCTTTGCAGGTTGCACCGACTTTGCCAAACTGGCCCCGGATGGCTTCCAGTTCTCCGGTTGCGGCCACCCGAGCCAGCTCGTTGGCCTCTTTGACAAAGGCCATGGCCACCTTTTTGACCTCATCGGGCTGCTGGAACAATTCCGGCTTGACGCGCGTCTTTTCCCAACCTTTGCCTGTTTCGGTACCAGGAGCATAGAGCGCACCCATACCGGAGTTGGCAATGGCGGCAATGACATCAGCGGCGGCCTTGACCTGATCCTTGTTGAACTGGGCTGGCTGGTCAACCACCTGAGTCTTGATCTTGCCCATGTTCCAGGCCATAAAGGTATAACCGGACTGACGGAACTTGATCAGGTCTTCAGGACCACCCGTGCTATGAGCCCCGGCATGAGTCACAGCAACCCATGCGCTACCCAGCAACAACGCACCCATCAACGGATATTTTTTCATCATGATCGACAACTCCTGAAGGATCGAAGTAATAATGGACAGTAGTTTACAGACTACGCCACAGCACGCAAGTGATAGACAGGCTGGGAACCATAATTTTTAGCCAGATTCTGTACCCCCAAATAGGTACAGAAATACCAGGGTGGGTAGCTTTGCCCCAATGACAGTTGCCGGTGTTGCGGCGCGCTTTCTTCCATGGTCAACAGGGCGACAAATTGCTGGGAAGCGTAGATCTGACCTGGTACGGTAACCGGTTCAATGCGCGCTGTGCGAGAGACATGGCTACCGTAAATCATCTCTCGTCCAGTGAGCGGATGGACACCGGTATAAACCGGTCCGGCATGCAGTCCGATACGCAGCTGTAGCGGATAGGGCAGCCCAAAATCGGCCGGATGGCAAGCCGAAAACCCCTGTTGTAAGGCAAAAGCGTAGCGCAACATGTCGCTTGCGCTCGACTGCACCACATAGAGGGCATCGCCCCAGCTTTCGACCAGATCGGGGATGGCGCATTGTTGTAGCAGCTGCTCATGAATCGTGGCCAAAAATCTCCACAGGCCAGGCAGATCCTCTTCCTTCAGCTTGCTGAAACCGACAATATCGGCAAACAGCATGGTTTTAATCACCCTCTCAGGTTGCTGCACGGAGCCTAACAACGCTTGTTGTCCGTCCGATGACAACGTAGCCGTGTCAGACTCTGGTAGCGGATGAAGCTCGCGTAGCTCGTCCAGATCAATGAGACGCAGCCGACCGATATCCGGCCACTGATCCATGAAATCGGCCGCTGTGCCGGCCAGATTCTGTGCCGCATAATCCCACACCAGCAACAGATGGGGCTCAGTATCCAGCTGTTGTGCACGCAACCGCGCCATGCCGTTGATAATTTGATTGTTGAACCGAAACAGGAGCTGATGACCCAGCAGTCGTTCCTCAGTGGCAAAATGGATTGTGGTAGCCAGTTGGAGGAGCCTGTGAAAGCGCTGTTCCCAATGCGGACCAGCATACTGCACACAGGCCGCCATAAAATCCTCCACAGCACAGGGAAGAAAAATATTGACCTCGGCATGGCGTTCGATCATGGCTTCAATAAACAGCAGATCGGCTCCACAGGCGGCAGAACAATAGCCAATATCGGCCTTGAGCTGTTCCAGCCGCAGATGGATTGCATCTTTGACCACCTGCTCCAGATGGGGAGGAAAAAACGGATCGACCTGCCCTGGCCGATCCAGCTCCTGCCCAGCAAAAACCACCACCACAGGGGGAGGCAGAATAGCTGCTACCTCAGGCACCACCGGAACCCCCCGCTCGGTCATCAAAGCCAGTCGTGCACGACTCTTGGCAACCCAGGTATAATGAATGGCTGGCAGGGTGATGGCCTCCTGGTACATAGCCAGGGCCGTATCCTGATGGCCCAGCAACAGATGGGCCTCTGCAGCGGTCACTCTGGCCAGGAAACGTCGATGGGCAACGGGTGACTGCCACTCTTGCTGACACAGGATGATCACCTGTCTGGCCATCGGGTCAGCCTGCTGTTGCAACCCCATCAGCCAAGTCAGGAAGACAGCATCAATACCTGTCTCCAGCGCGTTGTCCCGACGGAAGCTTTCCAGAAAGGCTTGCTGACTGCGGTGTAAATCATCGTTGTGGAAGCCACGCAACCACCCTTCGAAATGAATCTCACCGAGCAACTTCAGCGTTTCCAGATCATCGTCACCAAGGGTTGCAGAGGTCCGTGGTGCCAACAACTTGCGCGCCTCTTCCTCAGCACCGCTGCGAAACAGCGCCAGGGTACCCATCAACAGGATGCGCAGACTATCGGGGTAATGCTGGATGGCAGCACGCACCATGTCGTAGACCAGGAATCCCTGTCCCTCATCCAGTTTCTGGCGAATGGCCGCTATCCACTCGCCTTCCAGGGCCTGTTCCTGAAGTTGGTGACCTGTAAACATCTAGCGACCCATCGCATCCTCTAGCGTGGCATGAAACTGGAACAGGCTGATAAAGCCACTGATCCGGAATACCTCCTGAATGTGGGCCTGTACCGCACACAAGGCCACTCGCCCACCTTTGGGTTTGACCCGCTTGGCTGCCATCAGCAACACACGCAACCCGGCACTGCTGATGTAGTCGATATGACAGAAATTCAGCACCATATCGACGTGACCCTCCTGTACGGCTGACAGCAGCTGCTCCTCAAAATGCGGCGAGGTGTTGCTGTCAATGCGTCCATGTGGGGTCAGAACCAACATCTCGCCATGTTGCTGCTGTTCAATTTCCATTGGATTATTCTCCAGATAACTTTTTAACCAGGATTAAATAATTATAACCTTTGTCCCAAAAATACTCAACGCTGTCCATCATCTCGCGCATAAAATGAATTCCCAAACCGCCTATGGGACGTTGTTCCACGGAAGCGTTCAGATCGGGAGACTGCTGCTCCAGAGGATTGTAAGGAATGCCCCCACTGATCACAATGGCCGTCCAACGGTCAGCATGCCGGTACAACTGGACTGTGGCAGCGGGACTTTCCCCTGCCTGGAACCCGTAGGACAGAACGTTGGTCAACCACTCATCCAGCGAAAGATTGATTGGAAATAGGGCCTCCTGGGGAACGCCGCTCTCCTGGCCCAATGCCGTCAACTGATCGGCCAAAGATGGAATATCGGCCAGAGAGACAAGGCGCTGTTGCAGGATCATCTCCGCACCGGCCGTCGCTGCATCACACGGGCTGACCGGTTGCGCCCAGCTGTTGCAGACCAGGGACAGGCAGGTGATGTCGTCCGATTGCTCCGCTCCAGCGCTAAAGCGATGCAATTCTGCCTCGACCTGTTCAACCACCTGCCGGGGTGTTCGTGCCTGGGTAGGCTGCAAGACCAGCATCAGCCGCTGTTCACCAAAAGGATGGCCGTCACGATCGAAAGCTTCCGTGACACCATCCGTGAACAAAAACAGCTGTTCACCAGGCATCAGAGTGCAACCATACTCCCGATAGCTGATCCCATCCATGACACCCAGGGCCATGTCACCATCCGATGTTAACGGCGTTACCCTGCCATCTGTTGTGACATGATAAGGAGGATTGTGACCACCGTTGGCATAACGAAACTCGCCGTTGCGACTGTCCAAAATGCCGTAAAATAGCGTGACAAACAACTCAATGGGATTTTGGGCGCACAACACGGCATTGGCCTCCGTGAGACACTGGGCAGCAGTCAACCCCTTCTGGGCAATGGCTTGCAACACGGTACGTGAAATGGCCATGAACAGGGCAGCCGGTACCCCTTTGCCCGATACGTCGGCAATCAGCACCCCAAGACGATCATCATCCAGCAGGAAGAAGTCGTAAAAGTCGCCACCTGTCTCCAACGCTGGTCGCATGGTTGCGTGGAGTCTATAGTGCGGATGCAGGGGAAAATCTGTTGGCAAAATAGCCAGTTGCATAGCTTTGGCAATACTCAGTTCACTATCAATACGACGCTGGGCCAAGGCAAGACGATCATTTTGCTGTCGCAGCTGACGGGTTTTCTCCTGCACCTGTTGATCAAGCATCTCCTTGCGGTGCACCACCTCCTGAGCCATCTGCTGGAACACCTGACAGAGCTGCCCAAACTCATCGCGCTCATGGGCCATCTGTTCCAGATTGAGCCGATGCTGAAGGTCGGCCTCTGAATCCCCCTGATCATCCTGCTCGTCCGAATGACTGAATTTTTTTTCCAGCCAGTAACTGGCCCGCGTTAGTATAGCCAGGGGATGGGTGAGACGCCGGCCCATCAGCCATGATAAAGGCAACATGATGCCGCCCACCAGCAACAGGCTGTTGACAGTATCATCCAGCAATTCATTGAGCAGCCTGGTAAAACGTACTTCATCTTCGCTCATGCCAACGACCCAGCTATGCCGGGTCACAGGAGCGATACCGGTAATGCGGTGCGATTGCCAGAAGGGGGCAAAATGGCGCACAAAACCGGATTGCCGAGCGGTTATCATGTGGTCTGCCAGCTCAATGTCATCCAGACTGGCAATGGTCGCGACGGGGAAGCGGTGCGTATCCAGCAGCGACCGGATTTTTTCCGGCGCCAAGGGACGCAAACTGTGAAAGCGCACTGACGGATCAGGGTGGTAGATGATGACCCCATCACGATCCACCAGCAGAGGCGTGATATCGGCGTTACCGGTTTCCTCCATGATGGTCTGTACCACCCGACCCAGAAATTTGATGACGGCCACACCCATCACATGGCCTGCTTCATCCCGCACCGGTTTGGAAAAATAGGCCCCTGCATCACCACTGGTCGATCCAAAGCGCAGGTTGGAAATAAAAGGGCTGCCTGTCATGGCGACCCTGAAGTAATCCAGCTCCGGTCTGAGCTGGCCCACGACTTTTGGATTGCTGGAGACCAGAAAGCGTCCCTGCTGGTCCATGATATAGGCAGCAGCGACATCGCTGTTAACCCGCCCCATATTCAGTACGGTTTGCTGGGCGGATTCCACCTCATGGGCCTGTTGCACTCTGGATCTGGAAAGAAGACGGATGATTTCCGGGTCACCAGCCAGGAAATCGACCAACAGCTGGCTATCCTTGAGCCATTGGTCCAGTCGCTGCGCCACGCTGATGGCCAGCAGCTCCAGGTTCTGCTCTTCCAGGCGGGTGACCCGCACCAGTGATCCCTGCAGGTTCCAGTAGGCAATGCTTAGCATGGGCAGCAGGGCCGACAGGAGCAGAATCAAAATCACCTTGGCCGTGATGCCACGCAAGAAACCGAGGTTGCCGGTGGCCCAACGCATACCCATGTCAGTCAAGAAAGTTATTGGTTGATCGGGAGAAGGCCTCAAAGATTGATGGCAACTGAATGCCACGCCTTCTGAGGGCGGATTGTCGCATGGAAAGCGCGTACTGCTCCGAATTTTGCGTGGCAAGAGTGGAGGCATCCATGTCGTTATCCATAATCTGTAAGCTCATGCGCGCAGCCACCTCTCCCTGTTCAAATGGTGAAACACCCAACGAGAGCATGGCTCCATCGGCGGCATTGAAGACATTCATGCCAATAACCGGTTTGCTGCTGTGTTGTTCGGTCCAGCTCATGACTTCCTGTGGGGAGACAAACCCGACGCCATTGGCGCGGGTCAACTCCCGATAGCCCCCTACCAGAACGACATCGGCCAGTTCATCGACGTGACGAATCACTTCCTGCCACTCCTGGAAGCTGCGCACCGCTCGGTTGCCGCGATAATCCACCGGGGCCCAGTCGTAGGAGGCCAAAAACTGGCTGTCCATGGCGACCGACTTGCTGCTGTCACTCAAAAACAGCGCACGAATACCGGTCGCCCCAATACCCGTCGTCCCAATACCCAATTGTGCCGTGGACTTGGCACCAATGAGAAGAATCATCTCCTGGATGGCCTTCAGGGGTTTGCGTTCCAGAATGCCGGTGACATTGCGGGCATTTTTGTAACCATAGCTGGCTGGATCGCTGTTGATGCCGGCATGAACGATTTGCATGCTGGGATGATTGACATAATGTCTGGCCACCCATTCCTGGGCGTCATCATCGATGGCAATCAGCACGTCCGGGTTGATGGAATCAACCGCGTGCCGGGCGGCCATGCCGGCACGACGCAGATTGGCTTGTTCCTTAAAATTTTTAGTATTCATATAATGATAATTAATATGAATTGTGTTTCTAGTCTTGAAGACCCGGTCCAGTCCTACATTGATCTGCTGTGTCCATATATAATCTGTGTTGTAGCTATGCACAACCAGTATGCGTGGCCGATGGGCATTAACGTAGAGCACCAGCCCCCACAGGCCAACCAGAAACGACAGGATGACGAGACGAGCCAGTCTGCCCTGCATCTAGAGGATTCCCAGATATTGCCAGAAAGGGATCGACGCATAAACGGCCGCCAATTTGGCCAGCGAGACGTACAGATTGAACAACAGCAGGCGCCGATCATCCACCGCAATCGTTTTAGCCATCAGGTTGGAAAACTGCATATAATAGGAGGATTGGTAGGGCCATATGAAACTCTCACTGAATAGCAACACCAGAAAACCGACCAACCACGGGTTGACACCCACATTGATGGAGGTAGGAATGAGCAGTGTGCTGAAAATAATCACGGTGGCATTGATGGGCATGGCAATGCGCACCACGAAGATGCTGGTCGCCAGTACGGCAATGAAACTGTAGAAATCATCGCGCATCAGGGTGGCCAGCCAGCCCATCTGTTGCGTCAGCCAGACATCGATTTGCAGATAACGCATGGCGTTGATCATGCCGATCAACCCAGCCAGGAACAGGATGAAGCTCCAGTCAACCTGGTGTTGAATCTCTTTTTTGCCCAGAAAATCGAGCGTCAACAACGCGAACAAAATGGACAGCGCGACCCATGGCACACCAATACGATTGATGGTGATTGACAGAAAGCTCAGCAGCAACAGTCCCAATCCGAGCAGGCCGGCCCACTCGGCACTTTTCATAGGCCCCAGCATGTGCAGTTGCGTGCGCACGGTCTCGGGTGAAATACGCGGTCGGTCATGATTGCGAAAGACGATCATCGCCCCCAACCCATAGAGCACGACCAGTACACCACCACAGACCGAGGCGGTATACAACCAGATAAACCAGTTAAAATACGCCTGTTCCTGAAGTGGCAGAAAACCGAAAACAACAAAGTTAATGGATTTACTGCTCAGAAAGATGGAACTCATCAAGCTGATGCCGTACAAGACGCTGGCCCCCAAGCGCGATTTTTCGGTATTGGCTGTCGCCGTAGCAAAACCGTTTAACAAATCACTCAGAAAGGGTGTCATGATGAGGATGCGCCCATTGCACGAGGGCACCAGCGGCGTCAGGATCGTCCCGGTCAGGAACAGACACAGGTTGTACCACGCCTTGTTGGCTGGACCGATGCGCAGCAGCCACAGCAACACCCGATAGGAAAAACCGGAATTGGTCAGCACGATACTGAGAGCAAAAATGCCCAGCGCCAAAAAGATCGAGTCTGAAGAAAATCCGCTCAGGGCTATTCCCTGCGGCACCAGACCCAACAGCAGCAGGGTCATCACGGCAAAGAGTGCCGGCACAAAATCGGGTAAGGTGCGAAAGATCCACATCATCACCGCGGCCGAGAGGATCGCCATGACGTAGCCTGCCTGCTCGTTGGGAGGATTGGCCAGCTGTCCCAATCCGTAGACGGTCAGGACAGGGGCGGCCAGAGTCAGAAACCAGCCCACCAGTTTGTTGACGGGCATCTCCTTATGCAGACTGGTGTGCAGCTTGGTGAGGGCTGCCTGCAACAGCGAACCGGTCTCGCTGGTCCGTGATGGGTGCATGAAACGATCGGTAAACGACGCGAAGATCAAATCACGCAGGTCCTGATTGCTCCAAACGGCATGCTGTAACGCCGCTTTGGGGATCACGACGACCATGGCAGACTCTGTGGCCGTCACTGTGGTGGCATAGGCCTGCATCGTCAAGACAGCTTCCTGCCCCAACAGTCCCGAACGTACAGCGATGGGTTGATGGTCGGGACCATCGAGGCAGAAACATCCAGACAGGACGACATAACTCTCCTGGGCTTGGGAACCCTGCTCATGGAGCACTTCACCCGGTAACAACGAGCGCACCGTCACTTTTCCCAGCAACCGCGCCAAGTCTCCCACGGGACAAGCGCTAAAAACCGGTTCGTTGCGCAACAGGGCCGCAAGATCACTCAACGCAACGGTCAAGGCGGCACCATCCAGCCCATCGGGTTCATCATATCGGTAGGCCTGGCCATCTGGTTGACATTATAATTCATGCGGGAAACAGCCCTTGTGACCGAATTGAACCGGCCACTCATTTCCCATACACCGCGATCAATGGCCGCAATGCCGCGCTCCATCGACTGCATACGCTGACTCATACCCACTACCGAACTCTCCATGCCACCGACATCGCGACTCATCTGCTGCATCGATTCGGCAATGACCGGAATCCCTTCAATGTTTTGGCCCATGTTCTTGACCGACACCGTGATGAGGCTCATGTCGTTCGACATGTAACCAAAGTGGTGGTACATGGTGTTCATGCTATCGATCATCTGGGTCATGCTGCCGGTCAGGTCAGCCACCAGAAACAGGATCACGCTGCTGCTGATGGCCAATACGGTCAGCACCACCCGAATCAGCCTCGTGGTACGATTGCGGATCCTGATGCCGACCGCATCGACCTCTTCCATCTCGGTACGAAACAGGCTGAGGATTTCCGTAACAGTCCTGATGGTTGTGGCCATCTCCTGATCATGATCCATCACGTTAACGCATCGGTGTCATGGAGTTGAACAGTTTCATGGGACGGGACATGCGTTGCACATCGTGGCCAATGCCATTGACATGCCCATCCATGACCCGGAAGGTGTTGGTCATGTTGCCGACATTGTAGGTAATGGTGGTCAGACTATCGTCAATTCCCTTCATCCTGGCCGCTATATCGTCGATGTTATGATGCAATGAGGAGACCGACCCCTTCATGGTACCAATCTCCTGCACGATGACCGGCAAGGTAGCCACATGTTGATCCATTTGGACAATGACCGTCCGCATGGTCGCCATATCCTTGGCCATCGAGGTAAACTGATAGTTCATGGTATCGATGACATCAATCATATAGGTAATCTTTGAAGTCAGTACCAACAGCAGCAGCAGAAAGATAATGGCCACAACGCCCATACTGACCATACCCACCCGCAGGATGGCTGTGACTCGTCGGGCGATACGTATGTTGAAATTATTGCGTATTGCCATGGCTTTTTTGAAATCATCGGCAGCCTGACGCAGTGCCTGGTGCTGTTCCAGAGTCAGATTCATCATCCGTGCTGCCCCTCCTTGGCAATACCCCCGAGACGGTGGCGCATCAGGGTATAGTACATAAGCGGAATCACCAGTAAAGTCAGGATAGTCGAAATCAGGATGCCAAAAATGAGCGCGATAGCCAGACCGGAAAAGATCGGATCATCCAGGATGAAGAAGGCCCCCAGCATGGCGGCCAGTCCGGTCAGGACAATGGGCTTGGAACGAATGGCCCCCGCCCGCACCACAGCCTGCTGGAACGCCATGCCACTGGCCACCTCTTCGTTGATAAAATCGACCAGCAAAATGGAGTTACGGACGATAATACCGGCCAAGGCAATCATGCCGATCATGGAGGTAGCGGTAAACTGTGCTCCCAGCAGGGCATGGCCCGGCATGACTCCGATGATGGTTAGCGGAATGGGAGCCATGATGATCAGAGGGACCAGATAGGACTGGAACTGGGCCACCACCAACAGGTAGATCATTAGCAGGCCAACGGCATAGGCAATGCCCATGTCACGGAAGGTTTCATAGGTGACCTGCCACTCACCGTCCCATTTAATGCTATAGTGGTAGGGCGTCTTCGGTTGTTCGATGAACTTCTGCTGGATCGACTGTCCCCCTTCAACGGTCAGTCCGGCAACGGCCTTGATGATCTCCATCATGCCATACAGCGGACTATCGAGGTGGCCCGCCATATCACCGGTGACATAGACCACAGGCACCAGATCCTTGTGGTAAATGGCGTGTTCGAGGGTAGTCGTCTTGACGGTGGCGACTTCCGACAAGGAAATCATGGTACCGGAAACACTTTTCAGCTTGAGAGACAGAATGGCGGACAGGTCGGCCTTGGCAGCAAGAGGCAGTTCCATGCGCACCGGAATGGCAAACTTGACATCTTCACGATGTAAAAACGAGACATCCGTCCCTTGCAGGGTGGTGGTCAGCAGATCGGACACCGCCTTCTGCGAGATTCCCAGTCGTGCTGCCTTTTGCCGGTCAACCTGAAGGATCAGCCGTTCGCCGTCTGTTTCGATACTATCGTCGACATCGACAATATCGGCAGTCTGCTCAAACACCTGACGTACGGCCTTGGCGACGCGAATCTGGCCGTCATAATCAGGACCATAGACCTCAGCCACCAGGGGCGATTGCACCGGTGGTCCCGGAGGCACCTCAACCACCTTGACGTTGGCATTCAGACGCCGTCCGATCTGCTGCAACGGCTGACGGATGTCACGGGCGATCTCATGGCTTTTACGGTTACGATCGTGCTTGTCGGTCAGATTGACCTGAATATCGGCCACATGGCTACCGGAACGCAGATAATATTGACGCACCAGACCATTAAACCCTACCGGAGAGGAGTTGCCGACATAGGCCTGATAATCGGTCACCTCGGGCACGGTGGCCAGATAGGCCGTCAGGCGCCGTACCACGCCAGCCGTTTCCTCCAGGGAACTCTGCTCCGGCATGTCGACCACAATCTGAAACTCCGATTTGTTGTCGAAGGGCAGCATCTTCATGACCACGCTGTGGTTGACCACCAACAGCATGGAAGCCGCAATCAGTCCCAACACCAGGATTCCCAGCACCAGCTGGTTAAAAAGGGCACGCTGGCTCGTAATAAAGGGATGATAGACGCCGCTGAAAAAACGCATGACACCGGCTGACACCTCTTCACCCCCCCCTGACTGGTGCTGGTGGTGAGCGGCCACATGACGCAATCCGGTATGAGCCAGCCAAGGCGTGACGACAAAAGCGACCATCAGCGAGATCAGCATGCCGATGCTGGCATTGATGGGGATCGGGCTCATGTAGGGGCCCATCAGACCAGTCACAAAGGCCATGGGCAGCAGGGCCGCAATGACGGTAAAGGTAGCCAGAATGGTCGGTCCTCCCACCTCACCTACCGCTTCCGGAATGATCTCGAGCAGAGTTTTCTTGCTCAGCCCCATATGACGATGGATATTTTCCACCACGACAATGGCATCATCGACCAGGATACCGATGGAAAAAATGAGGGCAAACAGCGAGACCCGGTTCAGGGTGAACCCGACCGCCCAGTTGGCAAACAGGGTCAGGGCCAGGGTCAGGACAACAGCCGTACCGACGATGGCCGCCTCACGCCATCCCATGGCCAGCAGCACCAGCAACACAACAAAGAAGGTGGCAAACGTCAGCTTGCCGATCAGTTTGCTGGCCTTGGCGTCAGCGGTCATGCCATAGTCGCGGGTGATGGTCACCTGGACGTCGTCCGGAATCAGATGAGCCCGCAGCTGTCCAACCTGATCAATGACACTCTTGGCAATCGCCACCGCGTTGGTACCCGTTTTCTTGGCCACGGCCAAGGTCACAGCCGGGAATTCTCCCCGCTGCTGGATGCCCTTCTTGCTGGCCCCCACACCGGTACCAAACCAGAGATAATGCTCCGGCTGATCGTTCTCCATCCGGATTTGTGCCACATCGCGCAGATAAACGGGCGCCCCATCATGAAACCCGACCACCAGATCGGCAACCTGATCAGCGCTGTCCAGAAATTCGCCCGCCTGTACTGGAATGGAACGGTTATCGCGCACGACAGGACCGACATCACGAGAGAAATTGGCCGCGCCCAGAGCATTTTCCAGATCCGCCAGAGCCATGCCGTAGCCGGACAGGCGCTGTGGGTCGAGCAACACATGCGCGATGCGTTGCTGCCCGCCGATGGTGTAGACATCGCGGGTACCCGGTACCCGTTTCAGTTCCGATTCGAGACTGTGCGCAATCTGGGTCAGATCGGTGGCGGTGCGGTCAGGATTGTCGCTCCAGAGCGTCAAGGTCACAATGGGAACGTCATCAATGCCTTTGGGTTTGACCAGCGGCTGACCGACACCAAGGTGGCGCGGCAGGAAATCCTGATTGGAAAAGATGGCGTTATAGATACGAAGGATCGCCGCGGTACGATCCTCGCCCACCTCGTAGCGGACGGTCAAAACAGACAGACCCGGTCGGGAGACAGCGTAGATGTTCTTGACCCCATCGATCTCGGCCAGAATCTGCTGGGCAGGAACCGAGACCACCCGCTCGACTTCCTTGGCGGACGCACCTGGAAATGGAATAAAAACATTGGCGAAGGTCACCGAAATCTGAGGCTCTTCCTCCTTGGGCGTAATCAGTACGGCAAACAGACCCAACAGAAATCCCACCAAGGCCAACAGCGGCGTGATTTCCGAATGCTGGAACTTCTTCGCCAGTCCACCTGAAAAACCCAGTGACGGTTGCTGACTCATGACGCGCCACCTATGCGTTTGGCCTGCAGATACTGTCCGGCACGCACCGGGTCGGTGGCCACTTTTTCAGCCGCATGCAGCCCTGAGAGAATTTCAATCAGCCCTTCTCCCTGTAACGCCCCCACCAGCACCGGTCGCAGCAGGATGGCGTCACCATCGACGACATAGACAGCGGTCAATTCACCCCGCCGTACCAAGGCTGACGCCGGCATCAGCAACCGGTTACTTTCACCGATTTTGAAGGCGGTCTTGACCAGCGTACCGGGAAAGACCCCTTCGGTACCGGGTGGCAGGTTGAGCCGGATGTTGAAGTCGTGGCTCTTGTCGTCAGCATAGGGAAAGAACACCAAGGATTGGGCTGCTATCCGTTTAGAGTCGGACAACAGCACATCGGCCTGCCGGTATTGGCGCACCATCGACATCCACGACTGGGGCACAGCCGTTTGAACCCGCAGCTTGTCAAGTGACATACCGGTAAACAACGGTTGTCCAACATTGGCCGTCTCGCCGAGCTGGATGAACCGTTTGACGACAAAACCGCTATAGGGCGCCTTGACCACCGTATCGGAAACGCTTTCCGTAGCCGTGGTGATCTGGGCATGATCGGCTTCCACGCCAGCTCTGGCTGCATCCAGACTGGCCCGGGCCTGATCGATCTGTGAGGCGGTCACCATTTTTTTGTCAAACAGGGTATTGAGGCGCTGATATTCCCGCTCGGCCCGCACCAGATTGGCTGTGGCACCAGCCAGACCAGCCTTGGCACGTAGCAGGCCAGCCTGGTTGATTTTGCCCTGGAAGCGCAGCAGCACGGTCCCTTCCTTGACGTAGTCGTTGACGTCGAAGTTGATTTCCACCACCGTCCCGCTGGTCTTGGCCGTGACCGTGGCCAGATTGACCGCTTCAACCGTCCCTTCCAGCATCAGCTCGTTTGGCATCGAGCGTTCGACCACCACGGCCGTGGTCAGAGGAGCGTCGTTGCTGGCCGCGGATGCACCGACCCACGGGAGTAATCCCATTAGAACAAAACCGAGTATCCTGGTCATCATGGCTGCGCTCCTAGTGCTGATTCCACTCGTTAATGGCTTGCAGATCGTGGCTGGAGAGCAGCCCGGCGACCTGCTTAAGACCCAGTGACTGGAAGATGTAGCCATAACGAGCCTGGGCATAGTCGCGTTTGGCACGAAACAGCTCGCGTTGCGAGGCGACCACATCGACCATGGTACGAATCCCGGCCGCATAACCTGCCTCGGTCGTTTCCAGGTTGCTTTGCGATGAAACCAGAATCTGACGCATGGCCTGCACCTGGGCAATCGCTGATTGCAGCCCCCAATAAGCGTCGCGGCTCTGTCGCACCACCTGGCGTAGCACCCCATCCTCTGCCTGCTGGCTCATGCTATGGGCGGCCTTGGCCTGACGCACTTTGGAAGAAGCCCCACCACCGGCAAACAAAGGCACACTCAGCTGCACCGTTACGCTATCGCTGCGCATGATGCCACCCTGGAATTGCGGCAGTGCTCCACTGTTGCTGTAACCATGGGCTGCCATCAGATCGACGGCAGGCAGGTGACCGGTCCAGGCGGCCTGGGCCATATCGTCCGCAATCTCCTTATCCAACCCTGCCAACCTGAGGCTGATGTTATCCGCCCGAGCCTTATTGACCCACTCCTCGACGTTGTCCGGATCCGGCTTGATCAACGGAATTTCCTGCTTCAGTGGTGCCAATGAGGATAACCTCTGACCGGTCACCTCTTGCAAGGCCTCAAAACGGCTGCGATGCTGATTGTTGGCCTGGATGACTCCTGTTTCAGCCACATCAAAGGCGGCCTGGGCCTCATGCAGGTCTGTCATGACCGCCGTACCCACTTCCAGGCTAGCCTTGGTGGTCTCCAGCCGCTGCCTCATAGCCTCCTTTTCCGCCAGAGCCAGCTGTAGGGTATCGACGGCCAGCAGCGCTTCATAATAGAGTCTGGCCGACCGCATCACCAGATCCTGCTCCGCTGCGATGTATTCCACCAGAGCCTTTTTCTCTTCTTTTTGCGCCTTTTCGTACCCTTTAATCAGGTCCCAGCGAAACAGTGGCATCTGAAGATTGAGTGAGTAGCCACGGCTGCGGTAGTGGTCGTTGACCGGCTCCTGTAGGCTGACATGGCTGTATTGCCCAACCAGTCCAGCGCTCGGCAGCAACGCCGCCAGCCCCTGCGGCACCGATTCCATGCCCATCGCCTTCTTTTCTCCGGCAACCGCCAGACCAGCATCCTGCTGTAGCGCCAGGGCATAGACCTGCATGAGGTCTTCAGCAGTAGCCGGAGCAGCTGCCACAGCCGAGGTGAGCGCTAACAGCCATCGTATTGTTTTATACACCAGTCACACTCCAGAATAGAATTACCAGTCAGGCGTTGCCACGGGCGTTATAGCCGTTGTCGGTCGGTCAACCGAGGCCAGATAAATCCCGCACACGATGCTAACCGCCATGGCAACAGACATCACCAGTGCCCACCAGCTGCCTTGCTGCAAGACGACCGGCGGACCAGGATGCGACTGCTTACGGCCGGTTATCATCGGTGTCACCAGATTACGCCCTGTTAAAAAATGCCAGAGAATAGCACACAGATGCATCAGGAGCAATCCATACAGTATTCTGGCCCCCCATTGATGCAACGAGGTCAATGACTTGACCAGTCCCCGGCTGACATGGTGGGCCAGTGGTCCCTGAAAAGCGATATCATCGTAGCTGAACAGGCCGGTGACACTCTGGCACAACAACAGTGCCAGCATGGCGTAGACCGACAGGGCCCCCAACGGATTATGGCCCACTCCCTGCCACTGACCACGCCCATAGGCCATGAGTGTCGCCGGTGAGGGTGTAAACTGGCTGAACCGGGCTGTGGTCGAGCCCACCACGCCCCAGCACAGTCGAAACAGCAATAACCCCAGCACCAGCAGACCGGCGGTAATATGACCCTTGAGCAGCAGTCCACCAAGGTTACCGGTGATGATCAAAGCCAGCACAGCTATCACCAGGCTCCAGTGGAACAGCCGAATCGGTCCATCCCAAATCATGACAGATTTTATCGAGGTGTGCGGGTCGCTATGGCTTGGCATAGACGGGCTGCTCCCTGAAGAATGCGCGGGTTGTGCCGCTGAATCCACTCCGGTGGAATGGTGACCAAAGAGACTGGACCGGATGGCCAAGGCCAGTGTTGCCACTCGTCGAGCCATGGCGGCCGATCTTCGCCCTGATAGCCGCTGGCGACGATCAGGGCCGGTTGAGCTACCAGCACCGCTTCACGACTGATGGCAGGGGTCATCACCGACAGCTGGGCGAAGAGATTACGCCCCCCGCAGCGCTCAATCACATCGCTGATCAGGTGGTTACCGTTGACGGTCATGACCGGCCGATGCCAGACCTGATAGACCAGCGGCACACGCGACGCAGTATCTGTCACGGCGGGCTGAAGTTGTGCCAGTTGCTGCTCAAAGTCACTGGCCGTCTGTTCGGCCACCGCTGCGGTTCCAGCCAGCTGCCCCAGCCGCCGCAGCGTTGCGGCGATATCGGTCATCCGTCGCGGTTCAGCCTGATAGACCGGTAGGGCCAACGGCTGTAGTAGTCGCAGTTGCCGCTGACTGCTGCCACTGTGCCAAGCCACCACCAGATCCGGTTGCAGCGCCACCACCCGCTCGATATCCATGCGGCCATAACCGCCGATGCGTACAATCTGCTGCGCCTCGGCCGGATAATCGCTGAAATCGCTGACACCCACCAGGGCCGACCCGGCACCGGCTGCAAACAGCAATTCGGTCAGGTCGGGAGCCAGGCTGACGATACGCCGGGCCGGCTGGGACAACGCCACCGTCCGGCCGGTATCATCGACGACCGTGACCGCTGCCTGGGCAGTGAGACAACAGCCTGTGAGGGCTGCTATGACGGTCAAACAGATTCGAGGCGCATGTCTAGCTGAAAAGGCCCTTATGGGACATAGCTGAAGCTGCCTCTTGCCTTTTTGTATCCACATGGATACACTAAACCCCATGTACACAATTCGACAAACAGACACTTTTGTGCTTTGGCTCACGCTGAATCATGAAACCTATCGTCACCGACTTTGATCCATCGGCCTACCTGGACAACGAAGAAGTAATCGTCGAATACCTCTCTCAGGTCATGGAGGACGGAAACACGGATGAGCTTCTTGCAGCGCTTGGCCACGTCGCCAAAACGCGTGGCATGAACCGGCTTGCCGAAAATACCGGTCTTGGCCGGGAGAGTCTCTACAAGGTCGTCAGCACGAAAACCTCTCATGCAGCTGCTAAGCTGGTCATAAAAACTCCCGCTCGGCCTTGAGGCTGCGGGCCATCAAATCGGCTACTACCGCCTGCGGCTGGCCGCCCTGATGCAAAATAGCCTGCACCGCCTCGGTGATTGGCATGTCGATGTGGTGTTGCTGGGCCAGACGGTAGACACCCAGGGTGGTGGTGACGCCTTCGGCCACTTCGGTCATACCCTGAAAAACCGTTTCCGGTTGGTCACCACAACCAATACGCCAACCGACCCGGTAGTTGCGCGACTGGTCCGAAGTGGCGGTCAGCAATAGGTCTCCCAGACCGGAAAGGCCAGCAAACGTGGCTGGCTGTCCGCCGAAATGGCTGCCAAAGCGGATCATTTCAACCAGACCACGGCTGATCAGGGCCGCCCGGGCATTGTGACCCAGACCCAGGCCATCACTGATGCCAGCCGCAATGGCGATGATGTTTTTCAGGGCTCCGCCCAACTGGACACCGACCGGATCGCTGCAACGATAGCAGCGAAAGAAGGGCGTGGAACAGAGTTGCTGCATCTCCTCAACCAGGCTAGCCTCATCACCGGCGATGACGACAGCGGTGGGCAACTGCTGCACCACCTCACGCGCAAAGGAGGGACCGGACAGGTAACAGCAGCGCCTTGCCAGCTCGGGCCCCAGAGTCTGCCGGTACATGTCGGACAACAGCGTCAGGGTAGCCACTTCGATGCCCTTGCTGGCCGATACGATGACCACACCGGGCTGAAGATAGGGCTGAATCTGTAGCATCAGGGGGCGAGTAAACTGCACCGGTATCGCCATCACCAGCACGTCATGGCTGGAGGCGGTGGCAATCAGGTCGGTGCTGGGCACCACCCCATCCGGTAGCGTCAGGTCGGACAGATAGAGCGGATTGCGACGTTGCTGCCCGATGCCAGCAGCAATCTCCGCTTCACGGCACCACAGTGTCACCCGCGGCATGCGGACCGATAACGCCGCAGCCAGTGCCGTGCCCCACGATCCGGCACCGATGACGGCCACCTGTCTGGTCATGCTCCCTCCTTCATCTCATCCATGCTGCACAAAGGTCTCAATGGGCCAGCGGGCACGGGCATTGAGCTCCATGGTGGCTGATTGACCACCCGCCAATCTTAGCAGTCCGGCCAGGGCAATCATGGCGGCATTATCGGTACAGAGCGACAAGGCAGGAAACAGCAGCTCAATCTGACGTTGTTGCGCCTGCTGCTGCAGCAACTGACGCAACTGCTGGTTGGCTCCCACCCCACCGGCCACCACCAAACGGGGAATGGCCAGCTGTTGGCAGGCAGCTATCGACTTGATTACCAGCGGCGTGACCAGAGCCTGCTGATAACAGGCGGCGAGATGGCGCCGTTGCAGCGGATCCTCCAGCAAGTTAGCCTGCCGCTCAATCAGCAGCCGCAGTGCCGTCTTGAGACCGGAAAAAGAGAAATCGAATTGTTCGCGCTGCAACAACACCTGGGGCAAATGAAAGGCCTGGGGATCACCACCCTGTGCCGCCAACGACAGGGCCGGCCCGCCTGGGTAGCCCAGTCCCAGCAACCGCGCACCCTTGTCGAAAGCCTCACCGACCGAATCGTCCCGACTGCGCCCCAGCAATTGATAGTCACCAAAGCGGCGTACCAGCAGCAACAGCGTGTGCCCTCCGGAGACCAGCAGGGCAATAAAGGGAAAATGGAGCGGCTGCTGCCCCAGAAATGGACTCATCAGATGCCCTTCCATGTGATGAACCCCGATCAGGGGCTTGCCAACTGCCAGGGCCACTCCCTTGGCCACGGCGATACCGGCCAACAGGGCTCCTGCCAAGCCGGGACCGGCTGTCACAGCCACGCCATCCAGTTCCTGAAACTGGACACCAGCCTGACTCATGGCCTGCCGGATCACGGGGTAGAGATGGCGAATATGGGCACGACTGGCCAGCTCCGGCACGACTCCCCCATAGCTGGCATGCAGCTCCAGCTGGGACACCACCACGTTGGCCAGGATGGTGCCGTTGGGTCGGTCGTAGTCGGCTGTGGCCCGCACCACGGCGGCAGCCGTTTCATCACAACTGCTTTCAATACCAAGAATGGTCAACGGAGATTGGATAGATGCCATCGTCATGCCTATCGAAGTGTTACAGTCATGGTACCGATTGTGACATGATAGCTGCTATTCTGTCATTGTTTTTGCTTTTAATCAATTACTTTTTGTGTTTAACTTATACGCTAACGGTTCATTCAACAGGAAAGGAGATCACCGTCTTTGGACCACGACCTCAAAAAAGCCGGCTTGAAAGCAACGATGCCGCGCATGAAAATCCTGCAGTTGTTCATGTCTGCCCCCCAGGATCACCTGAGCGCCGAGGAAATTTACCGCAAGCTGTTGTCGGAATCGGAAGATGTTGGACTGGCGACCATCTATCGGGTGTTGACCCAGTTTGAACACGCCGGTCTGCTGGTGCGTCATCACTTTGAGGAAGGTAAAGCCGTTTTTGAACTGGATCAGGGCCGTCACCATGACCATCTGGTCTGCCTGCAATGCGGTAAGGTTGAGGAGTTCTACGACGAGGCCATTGAACATCGTCAATGTGAAATTGCCGAGCAGAGGGGCTTTCTGGTGCAGGAACATGCCCTCTACCTCTACGTCGACTGTTTGAAGAAAGATTGCCCTTACAGGGAAACATCCTTACCAAGCAATTGAATTGAAAAATAGGGTGTGGCGTTTATCAGAATTTTAGAATATTATAGAGTGTAATGCTTAGCAAATGGTAGCACATGACTGTGCTCTGACCCTCAACCTTGGAGGTGTATCGTGACGACGGGCAACGGCGGGAGCCAAACCATTCTGGTCGTCGGCGGCGGAATCAGTGGCCTTACAGCCGCTGTCGAGGCCGCTGAAGTCGGCTATTCAGTGATTTTAGTCGAGAAGAATCCCTATCTTGGGGGACGTGTGGCGCAACACAACAAATATTTTCCCAAGCTGTGTACGCCCACTTGTGGTTTGGAAATCAACTATCAGCGCATTCGCAACAATGCGCGTATTACCTTCTACACACTGGCTGAAGTGGAAGAAATTACCGGAACAGCCGGCCATTTTAGCGTGCGTGTCCGGCAAAATCCGCGTTTTGTCAACGACAAATGCACCGCTTGTGATGAATGCTCCAAAGCGTGCACGACCCAGATCGACGACCCGTTCAATTTCGGGATGGGCCAAACCAAGGCCATTGGTCGCCCCCATGCCATGGCCTTTCCGGCCCGCTACGTCATGGATGCCACCTTTGCTAAAAGTGACGAAGCGCGCAAGCTGGCGCAGCTGTGTCCGGTCGGTGCCATTGAGCCCGATATGGAGGCCAAAACGGTCACCCTGACGGTCGGTAGCATCATCTGGGCTACCGGTTGGCAACCCTATGATCCGGGACGTGTCCGCCCCTATGGCTTCGGTTTGTATGCTAATGTCATCAACAACATGCGTTTTGAACGCCTGTCGAGCGGACAGGGCCCAACTCGCGGCCAGATCGTCCGTCCATCCGATGGCAAGGCGGTCAAGAATATTGCTTTCATCCAGTGCGCTGGGTCACGGGATCATAACTACCTGCCCTTCTGCTCGCAGATTTGCTGCCTGGCCTCCATGAAACAGGCCACCTACATTCGTGAGCAATATCCCGATGCCAAGGTAACGATCTACTATATCGACCTGCGCGCCATGGATCGCTACGAAGCGTTCCAGAAAAAGGTCGAGGCCGATGCCCAGGTTCACTGGGTCAAGTCGAAACCAGCCCGCATTGATGAGGACCCCAAGACACACGATCCGATTGTGATGGGTGAAAATACGCTAACGGGTGAACGCTATGCCGAGCGTTACGATCTGGTGGTGCTGGCCACTGGCATGGAACCCAACAGTGCTACCTCACCCATTCCGGCCGCTGATGTGCGTTACGATGACTATGGCTTTGTGGTCAACGGACAGAACGGCATTCACGCGGTGGGTTGTTCCGCCGCACCGGTGGATGTAGCCAGTGCCGTCCAGGCCAGTACGGCCGCAGCACTGAAGGCGATTCAGACCATTCGGCAGGCAGGGGGCTAAACCATGGAAAAGAAGATTGGCTGTTATATCTGCACCGGTTGTGGCATTGGCACAACGCTTGACGTCGATGCCCTGCAGAAAGTTGCCACCAAGGAGCAGAAAATCCCCGTGGTACGCAACCATGAGTTTCTGTGTGGCACAGCTGGCGTAGAGCTGATCCGCCAGGATATGGCCAACGAGGGCGTCAACGCGGTGATCATCGGTGCCTGTTCGCCACGGGCGCAAAGCGAGGCCTTCCGTTTCGACACGTCGCTGCTGGACCGCGTCAATCTGCGCGAACACGCGGTCTGGAGTCAGCCCGAAGGTGACGGGGACGATACCGCTGTCGAAGATCGTCAGATGATCGCTGAGGACAACCTGCGCATGGGTTGTGTCAAGGTCAAGAAGATGAACGTGCCGGAACCGTTTATCGATCCGGGATTTTCCAAAGACATCCTGGTGGTCGGTGGCGGTCTGGCTGGCTTGACGGCAGCCAAGAATATCGCCGAGGCAGGCTACAAGGCCATCATCGTCGAAAAAGCGGCCGAATTGGGCGGCATGCTGCGTCGCATGCACAAGGTTTCTCCCAGTCAACCGCCCTATCGCGATCTGGAAGCCAATCCACTGCCCGCCCTGCTGCAGAGCGTGACCAACCATGCCAACGTCAAGGTCTATACCAGCGCTGCCATTCGCAGCACCTCGGGACAGCCTGGGCTGTTTGATGTGGTCATTGCCTCCCCGTCCGGAGAAGTGACGGAACGGGTGGGTAGCGTGGTGCTGGCCACCGGTTATAATCTGTACGACGCCGGCCAGCTAAGTCATCTCGGCTATGGCAGCTCTCCCGATGTCATCACCAGCATCGAATTTGAAGAAATGGCCAAGGCCGGTAACATCGTACGCAAGTCGGATGGCAAGCCAGCCAAACGGGTGGCCTTCTCGCTCTGTGCTGGTCAGCGTGATGCCAATCATCTGGAATATTGTTCCGGAGCCTGCTGCATCTATTCATTGAAACAGGCGCTCTACGTCAAGGAGGCTTATGACGACGCCTCGACCTATATCCTGTTTCAGGAGATTCGCACCCCTGGTCAGATGGAGGATTTCTATCGCAAGGTACAGAATGAAGGGGGTATCTTCATCAAAGGTGACATCCAGCAGGTACGGGCTGGCCAGGATGGTCTGACGGTTGACATCAAGGACAAGCTGCTGCGTAGCGACGAAAGTCTGGAGGTCGATCTGCTGGTACTGGCCACCGGTATGGTGCCCAACATTGACACCTACAACCCCAACGATCCTTCGCCGGTCGGGCAAGATACTACCGAGTTGCAGGCCCGCTCGGTGCTCAATCTGAACTACCGTCAGGGGCTGAGTCTACCCAGTCTCAAGTGGGGCTTCCCCGATTCCCATTTTATCTGCTTCCCCTACGAAACACGGCGTACCGGTATTTATGCTGCCGGCCCAGTGCGGCGTCCAATGGGTGTAGCAGCGGCCGCGACCGATGCTACCGGGGCAGCGCTCAAAGCGATTCAGGCCGTTGAATCGGTTGCCCGTGGCGCTGCGGTCCATCCCCGCTCGGGCGATCTTTCCTATCCCTCGTTCCGGCGTGAAGGCTGCACCCAGTGCAAGCGTTGTACTGAGGAGTGCCCTTACGGCGCTATCAACGAGGATGAAAAGGGCAACCCGCTCTTCAATCCAACCCGATGCCGTCGTTGCGGTACCTGCATGGGTGCCTGTCCCCAGAAGATCATCTCCTTTGCCAACTACTCGGTCGACATGATTGGTTCGATGATCAAGGAGGTCGACATTCCCGATCAGGATGCCGAAAAACCGCGGGTATTGGTGCTGCTGTGCGAGAACGATGCCTACCCGGCCCTGGATACTGCCTGTCAGAACCGGCGTCAGATCAGTCCCTACGTGCGTTTCGTGCCGTTACGCTGTATGGGATCCATGAGTCTGGTGTGGATTGTCGATGCCATGAACAGTGGCTACGATGGCATTCTGCTGCTGGGTTGTCGCCATGGTGATGATTACCAGTGCCATAACGTACGTGGTTCGGCACTGGCCGAGACACGTCTGAGCAAGATTTCGGAAACCTTAAGCCGGATGCAGCTGGAGCCGGATCGGGTCAAGATGGTGGAGGTCAACATCATGGATGCCGACACGCTCCCCGATACCATCAACGCCTTTGTTGCGACCCTGCAGCAGATGGAACCGAACCCATACAAGGGATTTTAGGAGAACAAATCATGGCTTACGATTTATCTTTTGCCAGGGAGGTCTATCAACACGTCGAGGAAGGGCACTGGATTCAGATGTGCATGCAGTGCGGCGTCTGCTCCGGTTCCTGCCCGCTCGGACCCCACTGGGAGTTTGGTCCACGGCAGATTTTCCAGATGGTGCGCGCCGGCAAGGGTGAACAGATCATGAGAAGCAGTGCTCTATGGATGTGCACCTCCTGCTACAACTGCATTGTGCGCTGCCCACGCCATCTGCCCATTACCCACATCATCCATGGCTTGGCACGCTATTCCATCGTCAAGGGCTATGTCGACCCTCAGCAGACTACAGCGCGTTTTGCCGGTGGCATCTTCTGGAACAACGTCATCAGCACTGGTCGGGTGGGCGAAGCCGCCCTGTCGATGGTGCTCTATTTTGCCGATGGCTTTGGCCAGGGCATCAACAACGTGCTGGAGATGAAGAACGTCGCTCTCGGTATGTTGAAAACCAAGCGCCTCAAACCGCTACCCTTCCGTGGCAAGATCAAGGGCTACGAAGGCTTCAAAAAGATGTTGGACAAGGCTGAAGAGCTGGAGATGGAGGGGGTTGAGTTATGAAAAAGGAATACACCTTTTATCCCGGATGCAGCTCGGAAAAAATGGCCTCGGCTGCCAACATGGAGAATTCGGTACAGAACATGTGCCGCATGCTCGATATCCAGTTGAACGAGATCGAAGACTGGAACTGCTGCAGTGCCTCCATCGGCTACGCTGGTGGTGGGCAGTTGCCGCGCATGGCCCTGTCAGCACGCAACTTCGCCTTGGCCAAACAGCAGCAGGGCAGCAAGGATGTAGTCGCCAGCTGTGCCGCCTGCTGGCTGGCGCTGCGTGAGACCAACGAACGCATGCAGCACGATAACAAAGTCGAACAGCAGCTCAATGTCGCGCTGGGCGAGGCGGGCCTCTCCTATCACGGCGACCTGAAAGTGCGCCATCTGGTCGAGGTCCTGATTGAAGACATCGGCTTTGACAAATTGAAATCACTGGTCAAAAAGCCTCTTAAGGGGTTGCGGGTGGCCGGTTATGTCGGTTGTCAGACCAACCGTCCCTTTGGTGTAGCGGGTGACAATTACGAAAATCCGCGTTATCTGGACCAGATGATCGAAGCCGTTGGAGCCACGGCGGTACCGTTTCCCAAGAAGGTGGCCTGCTGTGGCGGTGCGCTGGCCTTCTCGGAGAATGAAAAATCCTGCGCGCTCATCAAGGATATCCTGCAGTGTGCGGTCGACAATCAGGCTGACGCCATCGTCACACCCTGCCCGGTGTGCCAGCTGAATGTCGAGGTCTATCAGGAGAAAATCAACAAGCTGTACGGTACCCAGTTCAATCTGCCGGTGGTCTATTATTCACAGCTGTTTGTATTGGCCTGGGGCGGCAGCTGGGAAGAAGCGGCCTTGCACCAGCAGGTGATCCCAGCGCAGTCGCTGCGCAAGTTTGCCTGAATCCATACCCTACCCTGTATTACGATACAGACGTCCTCATCATCGGGGCCGGAGCTTCCGGCCTGATGTGTGCCATGACGGCCGGGCGGCGTGGTCGGCGGGTGGTGATCGTCGATCATGCCCGCCAGCCCGGACAAAAAGTACGCATCGCTGGTGGCGGACGGGGCAATTTCACCCACCTTGCTGTTACCCCTGATCATTACCTGTCCGAAACCGACGCCGACGGCCATTTTTGCGCGTCGGTGCTCAATCGATTCACACCACAAGATTTCGTGACCCTGGTGGGTCGCCATGGCATTGCCTGGTACGAAAAGCAGCCGGGCCAGCTGTTTTGTACCGGATCGGCACAGCAGCTGGTGGAAATGCTGCTGGCCGAAGGGCAACGGGCTGGGGTGCAGTACCAGCTGCCCAATCCAGTCACGCGGGTCTATCAACAGGCGGGATCCTTCATCGTCGAGACTCCTCGTGCCACTTGGCGCTGTGCTGCCCTGGTGGTAGCCACCGGCGGGCTTTCGCTGCCCAAAATTGGTGCCAGTGATTTGGGCTACCGGCTAGCGCGGCAATTCGGTTTGCACGTTGTGCCTCCACGCGCAGCACTGGTACCGCTGCTGTACCAGCAGGCCGATGGTGCACGATTGCGCGATCTGGCTGGTATCAGCCTGCCACGGGTACAGGTCCGCTGTCGGGATCATGTCTTCCAGGACAGTCTGCTGTTGACCCACAAGGGTCTGAGCGGTCCGGCTATTTTGCAGATTTCATCGTTCTGGCGCCCCGGAGAGGCGATCCTCCTCAATCTGCTACCGGATCATGACCTGATCACACAGCTCAAACAGGCCCGGGATCATCACCCGAAACAATCGTTGTTGACCGCGCTGTCCGGTTGGCTACCCAAACGGCTGGCCATGGCCCTGATCCAGCTGGTCGGCTGCCCTGAAGCAGGTTCGCAACGGCTGGCCGAAACCAGCACACAGGATTTGTTGAAAGTCGCACGTGGGGTGCAGGCATGGACACTCTATCCCGCCGGAAACGAGGGTTTCCGTACTGCTGAAGTGACCGCTGGAGGGGTCGACACACGCGAGCTATGTCCCACAACCATGGCCAGCCGGAAAGTACCCGGGCTCTATTTTATTGGCGAACTGGTCGACATCACCGGACAACTGGGGGGATTTAATCTCCATTGGGCCTGGGCATCGGGCTACACCGCTGGGGTGTCGGTGTGATGGTCAGCATGCCGCCGTGGCGCTGCATTGCCGTTCCTTGAAAAGGGTGTTATGTTTTTTGAACAATCCATTATAAATTGTTGTCCTGGGTGTTGCCATGGGTTATACTGCCGTGGCATTCGCCCCTTGGCAGTAAGCCGTGCCCCTCGTAATCCTGGGCTGGCCGACCCCCTGGGGCTGTTGTTTTGCTGGGATGGTGCATCATGAAGGTTGCGATCCTGATCGATGGCGGCTACTTTCTCAAGCGCATTTATACCGTGCGTCCTGACATCAGTGTCCGTGATGCCACCCAGGTCGACAAAGCTATTGGTCAGTTTGTTTACAATCATTTGACACAAATCAACAAAGTCGCTGGCGTCAGTCATGCTCTTGCCTTGTTGTATCGCTGCTTCTTCTACGATGCCACACCTTATACCAAAAAAGGACACCTACCGGTCAGTCGTCGTGCCATTGACTATGCCAAATCGGACGAGGCGTTGTTCCGTCTGAGGCTGTTTGATTTGCTGCGCAAACGGGCCAGTTTTGTCGTTCGTCTTGGAGAAGTGCGCCGCGAGCGTGCCTGGATCCTGTCTGAACAAGCCCAGAAAGATTTATTGGAGAAAAAAAGAACGGTAGAATCCCTTGTTGATGCCGATTTTACACCGGGTTTTCGACAAAAAGCGGTGGATATGCGCATCGGTGTGGATATCACGTCCATTAGCCTTAAACAGCAGGCTGACACTGTTACCCTGGTAACAGGAGACAGTGATTTTGTTCCGGCTGCCAAGTTAGCGCGTCGTGAGGGAGTCAAAATTATTCTCGACCCCATGTGGCGATCTGTGGAAGCTTCTCTTTTCGAGCATATTGATGGCCTGCGCAGCGGCTTTGCCAGACCCAAAAACACAACTGGGGCTGACAGCAATGACCCTGCCGTTTTTTGAACAACCCATTCTGAACGGACCTTACAGCTGCCCAAGCCGTCACTGGGAGCTGGACAGCGACGGACAACCGACCGGACGCCTGGTTGAGATGCGCCGCATCTCCTCCTACGTGACACCGGTACCGAAGCCTTCTCGTCGCCGTGCCAGCACCACCCCCAAAGAGTTACAGTTTGAGGAGGTGTCAACCAGCAGCCAGGAATACGATCCCACGCCGATCATCAACAAAATCCGGGATCGAGTCGCCTTCTGGCGCCAGATTCCCGACCCGCGCCAATGGCAGGTGACCCCGGAGACGGCCCGTCTGCTGCAACACTGGCGTCATCATCCCTTTCAGGGCATCCGCCCGTTTTTCTGCCAGCTTGAAGCGGTCGAAACCGCCATCTGGCTGGCTGAGGTGGCCCCGAAGACGGAACGCTGGGCCCAGGATCATCTGCAACGCGCCAACGAGCAGGCCAATCCGGACATTTTCCGCATTGCCCTAAAGCTGGCCACCGGTGCTGGCAAGACCACGGTCATGGCCATGCTGATGGCCTGGCAGACGGTCAATGCCGTGCGTCATCCCAGAAGCACCCTGTTCACACGCGGCTTTCTGATCATCACCCCTGGGCTGACCATCCGTGACCGGCTGCGGGTGCTGCAACCCAACGATCCCGACAGCTACTACCGCAGTCGCGAATTGGTGCCCAACGACATGCTGGCCGATCTGGAACGGGCCAGGATCGTCATCACCAATTACCATGCCTTCAAACAGCGCGAACGACTGACCATCACACCGGTGGGACGGGCCCTACTCAAGGGACGCGGTGCCGAACTGGACACCCTCGAAAGCGAAGGACAGATGATCCAGCGGGTGATGCCGGAACTGATGGCAATGAAGAGGATCGTCGTTCTCAACGACGAAGCGCACCACTGCTACCGCACCAAACCGGACAGCAGCGCCGAAGGCGAACTGAAAGGCGATGATCTCAATGAGGCCAAACAGAACAACGAAGCGGCCCGACTCTGGATCAGCGGCATTGAAGCCGTCCAGCGCACCCTGGGTGTCACCGTGGTCTACGATCTGTCAGCGACACCCTTTTTCCTGCGTGGTTCCGGCTATGCCGAAGGCACGCTGTTTCCCTGGACCGTGAGCGACTTCTCATTGATGGATGCCATTGAATGCGGCATCGTCAAGCTGCCGCGTGTGCCGGTGGCCGATAACATCTCTGGCGATGACGGGCCGAAATTTCGCAACCTGTGGCAACACATCAGCGCTAAAATGCCAAAAAAGGGTCGTGGCACATCGGGCAAAAATCTCGATCCTCTCAGCCTGCCGACCGAGCTACAAACGGCCCTGGAGGCGCTTTACGGTCATTATCAGCACACCTTCAACCTGTGGCAGCAGGCAGGCATCAACCGGCCACCGGTGTTCATCGTGGTCTGCAACAATACCGCTACCTCCAAGCTGGTGCACGATTTCATCGCCGGTTTCCATGGCCCGCACTATCAAGCCGGCCGCCTGCCGCTGCTGCGCAATTATGACGAGGGGGGCAACCGCCTACCGCGCCCACGCACGCTGCTGATCGACAGCGCGCAACTGGAATCGGGCGAGGCCCTCGATGCCGACTTTCGCCTTATGGCTGCTGACGAGATCGAGCGCTTCCGGCGCGAGATGGTGATCCGCACCGGTGACCGCCAGGCGGGCGAATCGCTGAGCGATGCCGATCTGTTGCGCGAGGTGATGAATACCGTTGGCAAGACCGGACGGCTGGGTGAGTCGATCCGCTGCGTGGTATCGGTATCGATGCTGACCGAAGGGTGGGACGCCAACAGCGTCACCCATGTGCTGGGGGTGCGTGCCTTTGGTACCCAGCTGTTGTGCGAGCAGGTGGTCGGACGTGCGCTGCGGCGGCAGTGTTACGACCTCAATGCCGATGGCCTGTTCGATGTCGAATATGCCGACGTGCTCGGTATCCCGTTCGATTTTACCGCCCAGCCGGTGGTGGTCAAGCCGGTTCCACCCCGTGAGACGGTGCGCGTCCATGCCGTACGGCCCGAGCGTGATGCACTGGAAATCCTGTTTCCGAGGGTAGAAGGCTATCGGGTTGAGCTGCCCGACGAACGGTTATCGATGCAGTTTTCGGCCGATTCAACCCTGACCCTGACACCCGATCTGGTCGGTCCTTCCATCACCCACAGCCGCGGTATCATTGGTGAAGAGATCATCCTGACGCTGGACCACCTGCAACAGGTGCGCACCACCACTCTGCTGTTCCATCTGGCCAAACATCTGCTCTACCACAAATATCGCGACCCTGGCGAACAACCGAAGCTGCATCTGTTTGGTCAACTGAAACAAATCGTACGGCAATGGCTGGAGGAAGGTCATCTGCAATGTCAGGGGGGCACCTATCCGGCCCAACTACTGTATCGCGAATTGGCCGATATGGCCTGCGAACGCATCAAGTCGGCCATTACGGCGTCGATGGCTGCCGACAACCGACCGGTCAAGGCCATTCTCGATCCGTACAATCCGACCGGTTCGACCCACTTCGTCAACTTCACCACCTCCAAAGAACTGCGCTGGAAGACCGACCCGCGCCGCTGTCCCGTCAACTGGGTGGTATGTGATAGCGACTGGGAGGCCGAGTTCTGCCGCATCGTCGAGTCTCATCCTCAGGTACTGTGCTACGTCAAGAACCAGAGTCTCGGTCTGGAAGTGCCCTATCAGATGGGCTCCACCCCCCGTAAATACTTGCCTGATTTCATCGTCCAGA
>JADGCH010000019.1 GCA_015229115.1 Magnetococcales bacterium | reverse complement strand
GGGTAGCCAACAACGGCTATTCTACCATATCATGAGCCCATTCTGCGACAGGCTCCAAAGAAGCTAATATTAATTTAATCCGTATCGGACGCAGTTTACGCCAGATGATGCTGGCACCCAATCAGGATGAACGAGACAAAGCCCGTAAAACCTTGGTAGATGCTGAGACCTTGTTAAGAATAGAATTAGCCGAGGGACGCAAACGCATTTTCCGCGACGAAGTTGTCCGTAAATTGGACGAGTTCGATGCTGCGTTCGCTCAATACATGCGCAACGTCGATCAAGTAATTGTCTTACTGGAGAAAGACGAATTTTCTCGTAGTGGAGCAGCGCTGCAGTTAACACTCAGTCCTGATTTTAGACAGATTAATACCAGTGCAGACGACGCATTGGCGGCTATCACCCAGGCCAAGCAAAAAGGGGCAGCAGAGTTAGCGATACAGAGCATCGCGTTAGCGAAGCGTACCGAACAACTGGCACTGGGGTTGCTGGTCCTAGGCATAGTCGGGGGCGTTACCTTTGGCTTGCTGATCAGTGTATCCATTCGTAGTCCACTTGAGAATTTACGTGGTAGCATCGAGGGTGTTGCTAATAACCAATTGGATATAACCATACCATATACTGAGTATGACAATGAAATTGGTGCCATAGCGCGTTCGGTCAAGGTGCTGCAAGTCAGTGCGCAACTGTTAGAGTCGCAGCGTCAGATCAAGCAGACTTTGGCAGATTTGGATGAGGTGCTGCAGACCGTCACCAGTTTTGCTGATTTTGGCAATGTGTTAACGGCACGATTGGCACCCCTTATGGGGTTGGTTTATGGTGCCCTGTATATTCCCGATTCCGACGCCACCGTGTTGCAAAGAGTGGGTGGCTACGGTTGTGATGATGTTCTTCATGCTGGCCGCTTTGCCTGGGGTCAGGGTTTGGTTGGACAGTCGGCCCTGGATCAGAGATCCATTACCTTGACACTGTCTGGAAATGACAAGGTGGGTGTATCGGCTGGCATTGGCCTGCTTACGGTTCATTCAGTATTGATTTTTCCAGTCATACACCATGAAAAAGTGTTAGCCGTGCTCGAATTGGGCTCGTTAACCTCTTTTAACCAGCAACAAACGGCTTTGTTGGAGATATTATTGCCCGTTATGGCTGTTAAATTGGCCATTTTGGATGGTTATGTCACAACGAAGAGGTTGTTGCAACAGTCTCAGGCACAAGCGCAGGCATTAGCGACGTCAGAGCAGCAGCTTCTGGCCCGCCGTGATGAATTAGAGGAAAACAACATTCGGTTGTCTGAACAGGCACGGTTGATGGAGGAACAGGCCGAGGAACTTGAAGCACAAAAATCCTCTTTGTTGGCACAGAGGCAGGCCTTGGAAACCAGTCAGACTATCCTGGCACAAGCCGAGGAGCGTACTCGCCTGATTTTGGCTTCGGTTAGAGACGGGATCCTGGGTATGGATATCGAGGGTCGCATGACCTTCGCTAACCCAGCTGTTCCCAAGTTACTCGGTTACACAGAGCAAGAGTTAATCGGGGTGCCTATGCACGATTTGGTGCATCACACCTACCCCGATGGCAGCACTTTTCCGTCCAACCGATGTTCTATGTATTTGACTTCACGGGATGGACAGCCTAGGACAGTGGCCGATGAAGTATTATGGCGCCAAGATGGTACATCGTTACCAGTTGAGTACTCCGTGACACCGGTGTATGGGGAGGGTGGTATTGTTGGAACCGTGGTAGTATTTCGTGATATTACCGAGCGTAAATTGGTTGAGGAAAAACTGAGGTTGACCAATTTTCTCAACGATAATGCCCTTGATCTGACTAAAGCGGGGTATTGGCACATACCGCTGCCTCTCGATGAGTCAGGTTGTTATATTTCATCACAACGTGCAGCGACCATTTTTGGTGACCCACCTCGTGAGGGTTGGCGTTATCACTTGATGGACGAATGGCTTGCCAACGTTGTTGCAGGGGACAAAGTTGCTGCAGAAGCAACGTTAGCAAACTATCAGGCTGCCCTTGATGGGCGTGTACCGAGATATGATGCAACGTATGCGTATAAACGTCCAATCGATGGTGAAGTCGTGTGGATCCATGCGGTGGGCCATATCGTCAGAGATGCCGATGGCAACCCGACCGATATGTACGGTGTAACACAAGATATCACCGATCAGAAAGAGGCCGAGCGCAAATTGCAGGAGGCCAAAGAGATGGCTGAAGAGGCGACGAAAGCCAAAAGCGACTTTTTGGCCAATATGAGCCATGAGATCCGTACCCCCATGAACGCCATCATCGGTATGTCGCATTTGGCACTGCAGACCAATCTTGACTCCAGGCAGCGCAACTACATAGAAAAAGTTGATGTTGCTGCCAAAAATTTACTCGGTATTATCAACGATATCCTTGATTTCTCGAAGATTGAAGCCGGTAAGATGCAGTTTGAATGTGTTGATTTCTACCTCGAAGATGTCATGGAACACCTGGCTGATCTATCGGTCATCAAGGCGCAAGATAAAGGATTGGAGCTACTGTTTGATGTAGGTACCGATGTACCGACGGCCCTTATCGGTGACCCACTACGACTGGGACAGGTGGTGATCAATCTGGTCAACAATGCCATCAAATTTACCGAAAGGGGTGAGGTTACGGTAGCTGTACACAAAGTTACCGATGAATCTACCGATGCAGGAAGCAGTGTATGGTTACGTTTCGAAATCCGGGATACCGGTATCGGTCTTACCGAGGAACAGCGTAACAAGTTATTTAGTGCCTTTGCGCAGGCCGACGCTTCCACCACCCGCAAATACGGTGGAACCGGTTTAGGGTTGACCATCAGCAAGCGCCTCGTAGAGATGATGGGGGGCAGCATCGGTGTTGACAGCCGACTAGGTCAGGGCAGCACTTTCCATTTTACCGCAAAATTTGGTGTGCAGCATGAGCAGAGACGCCCGTCAGTCAGTACCGACGATGCGCGCGGAATGCGTGTCATGGTCGTGGATGACAATGCCAGTGCGCGGGAAATTCTGCTCGGTATTTTGATCTCTCTTAAATTTGATGCCACGGCGGTGAGCAGTGGTGGTGAGGCCATCGGTGAACTGGAGCAGGCCCACCTTGAGCATCGACCCTACGGGTTAGTACTCATGGACTGGATGATGCCCGGCATGGATGGTGTGGAAACCATCAAGCGCATTCGTGCTGACAGAAAATTATCAACAACGCCCACTTTCATCATGGTGACCGCCCACAGTCGCGAGGAACTACTGCAACAAGCTGCCGGGGTACATATCAATGGCGTATTGGTTAAACCAGTCAGTCCTTCAACCATGCTTGACAGTATCCTCAATGCGCTCGGTAAGGAAGTAGCCCAAAGCACACGTAAACATGAAAAGCATAATAATTATCAAGAAGCTGCTCAGCAGGTGAAGGGTGCTTATTTGTTGCTGGTAGAAGATAATGCGGTGAACCAGGAACTGGCACTAGAGCTGTTGCAAAGTGCTGGGTTGCGAGTGGATGTTGCCAACAACGGTTTGGAAGCTCTCGAGAAAGTACGTGGTGGTGACTACGATGGGGTATTGATGGATTGCCAGATGCCCGTGATGGATGGTTTTGAGGCGACCCGAAAGATTCGTCAAGATGATCGTTTTGTTCGCCTGCCCATCTTGGCTATGACGGCCAATGCCATGGCTGGAGACAAGGAAAAGTGCGTCGCGTGCGGCATGAACGACCATATTGCCAAACCAATTGATGTAGCCCATTTGTTTCTTACCCTGGCACAGTGGATCAAGCCAAAGCATTTGACCGTGAGTGCTGACCAGGTACGTCAAGATGAACCTGTGGTCGATGGGGTACCAGATATTCCAGGTCTGAACATTGGCGAAGCGTTGCAGCGGGTTGGTGGCAATGCGAAGTTATTGCGCAAATTGTTGCATCGCTTTAACGAAACCCAGGCCGACGTGGTGGAACGTATTAAAACTGACCTCAACGACAATCATATCGAGACTGCAATGCGTGCAGCCCACACGGTCAAAGGATTGGCCGGTAATATTGGTGCTACAGAAATGGCTCAATCCGCCGCCACAGTTGAGGGTATGCTTAAACGGGGTGAGATGGAAGGAGTGGTGGCAGCTCTGGATGCTATGGATCAACAACTACGGACCCTGTTGGGGCGTATTGTGATGGCCGTGGGTCGGTCAGATGAGTTGCCCGCTACGGCGGCACTGGAATCTGTAACCATAGATTGGGACAAGTTGATCCACGAAATGCGGCAGTTAGCCCTATTATTGGCTGAGGATGACGTTGCTGCAGTACATCTGACGGAGAGTGTTCGTTACCAAATAGGCGTTATTGGTCACGAACCAGCAGCCAGGCAACTGAAAGTACAGGTGGAACAGTATGATTTTGAGGCAGCACTGATCCAGCTTAGGTCAGTTGCCCAGACATTGGAGATTGTTTTGTGAGACGGGTGCGTCGGTTGTTGATTGGGGTTGCTTTCCTGGTTTTTTCCGCTACAGCGGCCACAGCAGCCATCGAAATGACGCGCTACCTGCTTGAAAAAGATTCTGTCTGGCTGTTGGGAACCGATGTCAAGCGCCGTGCTATCGAGATGATGGCCGTGACCCTCAATGGCAACGTGATGGGATCGGTAGCACTATTAGGGCTAGTCAACCAGCCCATCAAGGATGTTGTTCGTGGCGCGGTGCCACTGCATGACCAAAGCGTGATGGAGACGTTACAAGCCGTTGGTGAGTTTCACCAGGCTAACGGTGTGTATGTGGTCAACTCGAATGGCATCGTCCAATCCTGTTGGTACACAATGGGCGTGACCCTCACTGGTGTCGATGTCAAATTTCGCCCCTATTTTCAGATTGCCATGCAGGGCAAACAGAACGTCTACGCTGCTGTTGGTACGACAACGGGACAGCGCTCGCTCTATTTTGCGGCACCTTTATTTAGGGAAACATCACCCCGTGCGCCTGTTATTGGCGTTACCGTGGCGCGACTTGACCTTGAACGAGTCGATTCGATACTCAGAACTTGGTCTCATGGCCCGTCACTGCTGCTGTCACCGCAAGGCATCACATTTGCCAGCAACCGTGACGATTTTGTCATGTTATTGGATGGAGAGACCACGCCAGAACGCATGAAGACGATTCGTGATCTGAAGCAGTTTGGTAAGGTATTCGATGCTGCTGTGCCGGCAGCACTGCCATTTGATACGCGAAATCCTATTGTTGCTGCAAACGGTCGCCGTTATGCCGTCGCCAAGGCACCAGTACACTGGAACGACCCGCATGGGGACTGGCATTTGGTGTTATTGAATGACCTTGACCAGTTGATGTTGCTGGATCGTCAGATCAAAATAGCCGCAGGTACTGTACTGTTACTGGTTGTGATGGGTGCTGTCGTGCTGTTGGTACAACGCCGTATGCAGCAGTCAGAACGGAGGCGACAACAGGCTGAACAGGAACTCACCATCTATACCAGAAAGTTGGAAGTTGACGCCTTTATCAAGGCACACATGGCGCGAATTGCCACGGAACTGCAACAAGCGAACTCACTGGCTGATTTAGCAAAACGTTTGATGTTTCACGTTATGCCACTGTTAGACGCTGATTATGGCGTGGTTTACGTACTGGATGACGAGAGCCAGAGGCTCGATCCAATAGGTGGTTATGGTGTGATGTTGAGTGACATCGCACCGGTGGCGATTGGCCAGGGACTAGTGGGCCAATGTGCACGTGATCAGGCACCGTTAACGGTCTCCCATCCAAATGGCCAAGCCATACGAATTGTGTTGGGAGTTGGTGAACTAACGCCTGGTTTACTTACCTTACAGCCTATTATACACGCAGATCGCTTATTGGGTGTGTTGCTATTAGCCATGATCGAACCTTTCGATGCTGATAAGCACGCCATTTTGGCAGCCCTCATGCCCATTGTGGCTGTCAACTGCTCATCCATGCGCGATATCACGGAACGCGAGCGTATGCAGCAGGCATTGCGTGATCAAGCCGCGTTTCAACAAGATTTGATCAATGCGATTCCATATCCAGTTTTTTATAAGGGCCCGGACACCCGGTTCCTCGGGTTTAATACCGCTTATGAGCAGATATTTAATGTGTCACGAGGAGATTTAATTGGTAAGCGGGTATTGGATCTCGAATATTTACCTGAAGCGGATCGGATTGCCTATCAGGCCGAGGATGAGGCGACCATTGCCGAGGCGGGTAGTGTGCGCCGAGAAATGTTGATCCCCTTTGCTGATGGTGTCTTTCACGAGACACTCTATTTCGTCTCTGGATTTCGTAAGGCTGATGGGACTCCCAGTGGTTTAGTGGGCACTTTTGTCGACATTGCTGAGCAAAAACGGGCTGATAAAGCGCAACGTGAGAGTTTGGCATTGCGTGAGAAAATGGTCGATGTGGAGCGGTTTAACCGGCTGGCACAAGGACGGGAACAGCGTATCATTGATCTCAAACGTCAGGTCAATGTATTAGCCGATGAACTTGGCAGGCAGCCGGTTTTTACGGCTTTGGACTCGGCTGGGCAAATAGATGATGTTGTGATAGATGCACAGGAGGAGGACATTGTTGACAGTAGACAGTCACTGCAATTGGGGGATCTCGTTGATCTGAGCGAGTTACAGGCTTTATTCTCGAATTTTTGTGAGACAGTGGGAGTTGCTGCGGCCATTATTGACTTGAGAGGTGTGGTACTAGCGTCATCACGCTGGCAACGTGCCTATACCGATTTTCACCGCGTTCACCCAATGACTTGTGCACGTTGTATCGAGAGTGACACCGATTTAGCCATCCAATTGAGCGATGGAGCTGATTTTACCTTGTACCGGTGCAAAAATGGCATGACCGATTGTGCTTCTCCGATCATCGTCGATGGCCAGCATCTTGCCAATGTCTTCATTGGGCAATTCCATCTCAACCGTGTTGATGAAGATTTCTTCCGTCAGCAGGCGAACGAGTTTGGTTTTCCACAACAGGACTATTTGCGGGCAGTTTCCGAAGCGCCTATATTGGATGAGCAAAGAGTACCGGCTATTTTGGGATTTTTATCGGGTTTTGCCAAAATGGTAGCTTCAATTTCCATGGAGCGCTGGCGTGCCAACAAGGCGCAAGACACCTTGAAACGACAGGCCAGTATTATGATGCAACAACGCGCTGTAGCTATGAGTTTGGCTGAAGATGCTGAAGCGGCACGAGTTGAAATGGCTTCCTACCAACAAAAAGGACCTTCACGATGAGTGAGGCTATGATGATGGCCAGCCCTGGAAAACCGTTGGTGTTGGTCGTGGATGACACACCCGATAACCTCACTTTAGTGGTTGATTTGCTCAAAGATCATTACCGACTCAAAGTAGCCAATTCTGGGGAGCGTGCTCTTAAAGCGGTTTGGTCAGCGGCTCTGCCAGATCTGATCCTGTTGGACATCATGATGCCAGGTATGGATGGCTATCAGGTATTAACTGCTTTGAAGGCTGAAGTTTCCAGCCGTGATGTTCCAGTCATTTTTCTTACGGCCAAAAGTGAGGTGGATGATGAGCAGAAAGGGCTCTCGTTAGGGGCCGTCGATTACATCACCAAGCCGATTAGCCCACCCATTTTGATGGCTCGGGTACGCAATCAACTTGAGTTGAAGTTGGCGCGTGATCAGCTAAAAAACCAGAATGCTGTTCTCGACGAAAAAGTTAGGCAGCGTACGCAGCAGCTGCTCATTTCGCAACAAAAATTAAAAAAACTGGTCGATATTGGTATTGACATCTCTGCCGAACACGACACACTAAAATTATTAGAGACCATTCTGATGGGAGGCAAGGAACTAACGCATGCCGATGTGGCTACCCTCTACTTGCGCACCGAAGACAATACGCTGGAATTTTCTTTCCGCTCCAATGACATTCAGTTGCCAACCTCTTTTTTACCGCTCTATGATCCACAAACTGGCCAAGGGAACCACCATTTTATTGCCGTCCATGTGGCGCTGAGTGGTGAATCAATTTGTTTGGATGATATTTACAGTGATACGGTCCCATTCGATGTTTCAGGAGCTAAACAGTTTGATGTCGCATCGGGCTACCACACTCAGTCCGTGTTGGCGGTAGCACTGAAGCCGCGTAATGGCGTGTCGGTTGGTGTCTTACAGTTGCTGAATGCCATAGATCCGGACACAGGAAAAATCATACCGTTTCACCCGGAACTGATTCAACTGGCTGAGGCGTTGGCATCCCAGGCTGGGGTGTTATTGGATAATCATCGGCTATTGCGGCAGCAGGAACAATTATTCGATGCTGTTATCAAGGTTATTGCTAGTGCCATTGATGCTAAATCACCCTATACCGGCGGCCATTGTGAACGGGTACCGGAGATTGGTCAATTATTAGCTCAGGCCGCTTGTGACGACACATCAGGACCTCTTGCTGATTTTTCTATGACGTCAGATGAATGGAAAGCTTTTCAGCTGGCCGGTTGGTTGCATGATTGCGGCAAGGTCACCACGCCAGAGTACGTGGTTGATAAGGCCACCAAGTTGGAAACCATCTACAACCGAATCCATGAGATCCGCATGCGGTTTGAGGTGTTACGCCGCGATTACACGATTGATGCTCTGCAGGCTATGGCACTACCTGGGGCGGATACAACGCAGATACAGGCTGATTTGGCAGCACGCATCACCGCATTAGAGGACGATTTTGCCTTTGTGGCGCAATGTAATATCGGTGGTGAGTTCATGTCTCCCGATAAAGTCAGCCGGTTAGAGCGTATTGCCGGTTTGCAATGGACGCGTTATTTCGATGACCGACTTGGCCTATCTCATGTAGAACTGACACGGCTGGCTAACATTGCGGCACCATCGCTGCCGGTTGCAGAACAGCTGCTGGCTGACAAACCCGGGCATATTGTGCCACGACAGGAAGCACCGTTCAAATATAATTCAGCACTGGGGATTCGCATGCCGGTGCCCGAGCACCTCTACAACTACGGTGAATTGTACAATTTGCGTATTGCCCGTGGCACGCTGAGCGATGAGGAACGATTCAAGGTTAACGAACACATCATTTACTCGATAATTATGTTGACACAGTTACCATTTCCCAAGGAACTGCAGCAAGTGCCTGATCTGGCTGGATCGCACCACGAAACACTCAAAGGCTCTGGTTATCCTAGGCAGCTAGGTCCAGATCAACTATCGGTTCAGGCCCGTATATTGGCCATTGCCGATGTATTTGAAGCACTGACCGCCTCAGATCGCCCTTATAAAAAGGCTAAAACCCTCTCTGAAGCGTTAAAAATCATGACATTTATGGTTAAAGATCAGCATATTGATGCCGATTTATTTGCATTATTCCTGTCGAGCGGTGTTTATCTCAGATATGCGGAGCGGTTCTTGTTGCCGGAGCAAATAGATATCGTCGACAGTGCAAAATTAACGAGAGATTAAAGGTGCGACTGTGACGAATCATACAGAAAAGCCTATTGTTTTGGTTGTGGACGATGCCCCGGAAAATTTAAGTATTCTTGGTAGTATTTTGGTTAACGACTACCAAGTCAAGGCGACCATGAGTGGGGAGAAGGCGTTACGTAGGATCAGGGAAGATCTGAAAAAACCAGACATGATTCTTTTAGACGTTGTGATGCCAGAGATGGATGGGTATGAGGTGTGTCGGCAGTTGAAGGCAGATCCAACCACTGCCCATATTCCCGTCATTTTCATCACTGCCAACGCTGAAATGACGGATGAACTTAAAGGGCTGGAGCTGGGAGCGGTGGACTATATTACGAAACCAATTAGCCCACCTATTGTGAAAATTCGGGTCCGTACCCACATGGCCTTGTATAATCAACAACGAGAACTGGAACGAATGGTCCGGGATCGTACCAGGGAACTCACGGACACGCGCATTGAAATTATCCGTCGTCTAAGCAGTGCCGCCGAGTTCAGGGATAACGAGACAGGCTTACACATCGCTCGCATGAGCCATTATACACGCTTAATGGCCCAGTCTATAAATGTTTCCGAAGAATGGACTGAATTAATGTTTAACGCTGCGCCTATGCACGATATTGGTAAAATTGGTATTCCAGACCGGATTTTGCTTAAACCGGGCAAGCTTGATGAGGAAGAGTGGGAGGTCATGCGCTGTCATTCGGAATACGGGGCTACCATCATTGGAATCCATAATTCCGAACTGATGAAGATGGCTCGGGAAATCGCTTTGAATCACCACGAGAAGTGGGATGGTTCAGGCTATCCCAACGGTATTAAGGGTTGCGATATCCCTTTGGCTGGACGTATCGTGGCAATTGCCGACGTATTTGATGCTTTAACTTCAGACAGACCCTACAAAAAGGTTTGGTCAACAGAGGCGGCAGTAGAGGTCATTGATAAAGACGCTGGGATCCATTTTGATCCGAGTCTTGTTCCCATTCTGCACAAAGTTCTACCCGATATGCTAGAGGTTAAGCAGCGTTATTCAGTTGGTACCTTCGCTGATTTTAGGGATCCATTACACTGAATATTTTCTGTCTGGAGATTGTTGTATGAATAGCGATAACGAGAGGACGACCTCCCAAGCCACCTTACTGGTGGTGGATGATGTAGCAGAAAACCTGGACGTGCTGGCAGCGAATCTGCGCGAACTTTACCAAATCAAAATCGCTCAGAATGGTGAATCAGCAGTAAAGTTGGCGGCTAAACACCAGCCTGATTTGATTTTAATGGATGTAGAGATGCCTGTTATGGACGGGTTTGAGGCTTGCAGGCGTATTCAGGCTCATTCAGAGACGGCGGGTATACCGGTTATTTTTGTCACGGCTTTGGGATCCGTGCGCGATGAGAAAACTGGTTTTGCGGTTGGGGGCGTCGATTACATCACCAAACCGATTTCTCCCCCTATTCTGAGAGCGCGAGTCAAAACTCACCTTGAATTGCGTGAGGCACGTCGTCATATTCAGAGCCTGCTAACACAGACCCTTTCCGGTGCCGTTAGCGTGATGACCGAAGTTCTTGGCATGGCCAGCCCGGTAGCGCTCGGCAGAGCCGCACGCATGCGCCAGCTTATTCGGGAGATGAGCAAAAAGATTGACCGTTCCGATAAATGGCAGTTTGATCTGGCGGCCATGTTGTCACAATTGGGGTGTGTCTCTATGTCACCCAGTGTATTAAAAAAGATCCACTATGGGGTTCGGGATGGTGTTGAGGATCAAGCCCATTATGACGCCTACCCGGAACTCTCGGCCAAATTGGTAGCGAGGATCCCCCGTTTGGAAGAGGTGGCCAGGATGATAGAAACACAGCTACACCCCCCAAGCGCACCATTTCATGATGACGTCAACACGCGCCCGGCAGTGGTGCTGGGTGCGCAACTGTTGCATTTGGCCACCAGTTACGACACGCTGCAATTATGTGGTGCCAATATCAGGAATATTATCCATCACTTTGCCGCTGACCAACAGCACCATGATCCGGCATTGGTAACATTACTGATCGATGCGGTCAGTGAAAACAAGAGCGAAAGCCACAAATTATTCGATGATCTTCGTGTTGGTGCGCGTCTATAATGCTTTAACATCCTACGGTCAATCAATAAGACCGATCAGAAAATTATTCTGGTAACTCATCCTGAATCGGCTTGAACTCCAGCGCCATTTGCTGGGCGATAGCGATCTGGTCCTTGGTCATAACGTTGGCCAAGTCGTCGCGGCCCTTGACTCCTGAAGCGTTCTCGGCACCGGCAGCCAGATTGTACCACATGTGAGACAAGATCAGATTTCTGGGCGTGCCGTGACCATGCTGACACATAATGCCCATGTTGACCTGTGCCGTCACGTAGCCACGCTCAGCGGCCTGTTTGGTCCAGTAAAAAGCTTGGTCGTAATCCACCGGCACACCGCTGACATTGCGCAAAAACAGCACGCCAACATTCTGCTGGGCCGGACGATAGCCCTGCTTGGCTGCCATCAGATACCAGCGCACCGCCTCGGCAAAGTTTTGTGGCACCCCCAGCCCACCTTCAAACACCACGCCCATATGAAACTGGGCGGTCGCATCGCCCTGCTCCGCTGCCATGCGGTAAAACCTGACCGCCAGGATCATGTTTTTGGTTACGCCATTGCCATTGTGGTACATGGAAGCCAGATTGAACTGAGCCACGGCATGTCCCTGCTCAGCCGCCTGATAGTACCAGTAAGCCGCCTCTTTCAGATCCTGAGCGATCCCCCCCTGGCCGCGGTCATAGATCATGCCGACGCTGTACTGAGCCTCCCGATCGCCCTGCTGCGATGCCTTCATGAACCAGCGTAACGCCTGCAGAACATTACGTTCAACGCCACGCCCCTCTTCGTACAGAACACCCAGATTGAACTGGGCTATGGCATGACCCTGGTTGGCTGCCAAGCGATACCAACGCACCGCCTCACTGGCATCGGCCTCAACGCCCTGGCCCTCGCTGTAGAGCAATCCAAGCCGAAACTGCGCCTCGGCATAGCCTTGCTCGGCCGCCTGACGATACCAGTGCAAAGCTGCTGCAGGAACCTGCTCCTCTTCATACAGCATCCCTAGATGGAACTGTGTCAAAGGATTGGTAGGATTGGTCATCTGCTGATACCAGGCTACTGTTTCGCTATGGGCCACCGTCTCACCATGGGCTTGTTCACCACGAGACAGAGGTGACCGGTCGTCATAAACCGTGCCGAGATAGAGCGGTTTGCCGGAGCCTTCTGCTGTCTGCAGAACCCGGATCTGCATGGCCTGGACCGGATGGTGGCGCCAACGATTGACCATTCGCTGCATACGCAAGGAGGTCAGAGCTCTCTGATTGCTATTGTCAGGTGTCCAGCGTTCCATGGTCTGCCTAAGAATCCCTTTTTATGGTACGGTTATTGCTTACCAAAAATTGCTTAAAACGTTGATTATCAATCATTCAAGACGGAGTTGCATCGGTCATGACCTACTCGACGCTGACCCAACCGGAATTCGAATCGATCCACCTGTTTCGTGGCGTAGATCATACAGCGATCGAGCATCTTCTGGAAGAGTGTTTCTTCCATCAGCTTGAACCAGAAGAGACCTTGATTGCACCGGAAAATGACAATACCCACGTCTACGCTATTCTGTCTGGTGTACTGCGCATCCACCTGATCTCGCCTAACTCGCCTGCTATCATTCGTTTAACGGTCGGGGCCTGCGTCGGCGAGATGTCCATGATTGACAACGAAGCGGCATCGGCCTACGTCATGGCCGAAAGTCACTGCCGCCTACTGGTGATTCCGCGTAACACCATCTGGCGCATGATTGCCGTGTCGCACTACGTGGCCCGCAACCTGCTCTATGTGCTGTCCCGCCGTGTCCGTGCCACCAACGAAATTGTTACCGAAAGCATCAAACGCGAGACGTTGCTGGAACAATATGCCATGGTGGATTCGCTGACCAGCCTTTATAACCGGCGCTGGCTGGATGAGTATCTGGTGCGCATGATGCTGCGCTGTCACCGCAACCAGCAATATCTGGCTCTGATTCTGATCGACATTGACCGGTTTAAGCAGTACAACGACACCCAGGGCCATCTAGGGGGAGATTGTGCCCTCAGCGCCCTAGCCAAAATGATGACGCGCCATTTACGTCCAGGCGATGCCGCCGCCCGCTACGGCGGAGAAGAGATGGTGGTGATCCTGCCAGGGTCTGATCTGGCCGAAGGACAGAATGTTGCCGAACGGCTGCGGTTGGCGGTGCAGAACATGTCCATTTCCATGACCGATGGCACGGCGCTACCCTCCATCACCATTTCCCTGGGTCTGTCCATCATGACACCGGGTTCGGAGATCACCCCCATGCAGCTGCTTTCCAGTGCTGACCAAGCCCTCTATCAAGCCAAGCATGAAGGACGTAACCGCGTCTGTGTGGCGCCTCATGTCAATTTTGGGTAGCGCACGTAATGGATCAGATCCATCACTTTCCGACTGGGTAGCGGGGTCACCAGACTCACCAGCACAATCGTCAGAAAACCGGCCGGCACTCCGAACAGGCCGGCAGCGGTATCCTGGATGCCAAACCACAGGCTCATACCGTAAAATCGGGTGCTCACCAGATAGTACAGGGTAACGGCCATTCCTACCAGCATACCGGTTACAGCTCCCCACTTGTTGGCCCGTTGCCAGAAAATACCCAGGGTCAAGGCTGGAAAAAACACCGAGGAAGCAATGGAAAAGGCCCATGCCACCATGGAAAGGATCTGTCCAGGCTTGAGTGACGCCACGTAGGCTGCCACAACAGCGACCAAAAGTAACATCGTTTTCGATAGGGTGATACGGTGTGAAGTTGAAGCGGATGGGTTGATCATTTTGAAATAGACGTCATGGGATAAGGCATTGGCAATGGTCAGCAACAGCCCGTCGGCTGTCGAAAGCGCTGCGGCCAGCCCCCCTGCTGCTACTAATCCGGACACAACATAGGGCAACCCAGCCATTTCCGGTGCAGCCAGCACAATCACATCTGGATCAATGGTCAGCTCTGCCAGTTGCAGTAGTCCATCCTGGTTGACATCGTCAATATGGATCAGACCAACCTGACCCCACGCTGTGACCCAAGCCGGTAACTCAGCAATGGGGGATCCAATCAGGGTGCTGTAAACGATGTGTTTGGCCAGGACCGCTAAGGTCGGAGCCATAACATACAATAATGAAATGGCAACGATAGACCAGAACACCGACACACGGGTCTCCCTGACACTGGTGGTGGTGTAATACCGTGTCAGGACATGCGGCAAGGCCGCTGTTCCGACCATCAAGCAAAAGACCAGGGCTAAATAATTGTTGCGGGCTGTGTCACGGGCCGCTTCACTCTCGCCCTGAAACGGGGTAGCATGGGCCCTGGGTGGTTTAGACTTGGTGCTAAAAAACTCCAGTTCCTTGGACCACTGCTCCCTGGTCGCCTCATCAGCTGTAGGCTGCTCGCGCATTTTTTGTTCGGTCATGGCCGCCTGCTGCGCGTAATAGCGCAAGACGTCCTGCTGTCGGGTATCGTTAAAAATGATCTGTTCCTGCTGCGTGACCTCCTGCAAGGCCTTGCCAAAAGCCATCTGTGGCAGGGGTGTTCCGGTAACGCGCCAAGACAATAACACCACAGGAACCATGTAGGCGACGATCAGGATGACATACTGGGCCACCTGGGTCCAAGTTACTGCCCGCATACCACCAAGGAAAGAACACACCAGAATACCCGCTAGACCGGCAAAGATACCGGCCATCATGTCCAGCCCAAGAAAACGGCTAAAAATAAGACCTACCCCGTAAATCTGCGCTACAACGTAGGTAAAAGAGACCAGAATCACAGCGATCACCCCGATCACACGGGCCACATTGCCTTCGTAACGGGCTCCCAGGAAATCCGGAATGGTAAATTGGCCAAATTTGCGCAGATAGGGAGCGACGAACAGGGCCACCAGCACGTAGCCTCCGGTCCAGCCGGTCACAAAAGCCAGCCCGTCAAATCCTGACAGGTACAGGGCACCGGCCATGCCGATGAAGGAAGCGGCACTCATCCAGTCAGCCCCGGTGGCCATGCCATTAAACAGGGCCGGGATGCGTCGTCCTGCCACGTAGTATTCAACGATATCAGCGGTACGGCTGATGACACCGACACCGGCATAGAGCACAATGGTGGACAGCATGAAGGTGTAGCCAATCCAGACATGGGGCAGTCCCAACTGTTCGGCTATGGCCAACAGCAGCACAAACACCACAAAACCACCCAGATACCAGGCGAAGTAGCGTCTCAGGATCTGTAAATAGGCATGGCGTTCAAACCAACCCATGGCCATCCTCCTCATCCTCACTCACGCCGTACTGAATGTCCATCCGGTTGGTCTTCCAAGCATAATAACCGGTAATGGCGACGTAGATCAGCAACGATGCCAACGAGAACATAAAAAAGCTGAGCGGCATGCCTAAAACCGTCACAACACTCATCTCACGGGCAAAAAAGGGAGCAACAAAAGAGACGGTGGCCCAGACAAGGGTCAAAACAACCGTCAGGACCCTGTTGTCACGCCAATAGGCCCGATGTCGTTCCGTTATGTCCATCGTCATACCCCCCTTATCCTCTGACAGACAACCATCGTTGACTCTGGCCCAGTACCAGCAGATCAGCGAAATTGCGATTGCCCTGTTTCATGGCGGCCTTGAATAAAATCAGGCCCAGTTGGGCCGTTGTAAAGACATCGGCCAGAGCGTTATGGCAGGCACTGTTATGAATACCGAAAAAAAGGCTCCAATCGTCCAGGCTTTGCAGCCGTCCGGTTCGATGTGGGTACAACACAGGTGCAATGCTGAACAGATCCAGCCAGGGATTATCGATCCTGGTGTGCAGATGCTCGCGCAGGGCTCGAGTGAGCACCAATTGGTCAAAAGGGGCATGAAAGGCCACCAGAGGATCGTGACCAATCAATTCCAGCAACAGCTGTAATGCTTCCTTGGGTGGCAATCCCTGCAGCTGTGCCTCAGCACCGATACCATGAAACAGGATATTTTCCCTGGAACTGGCTACCTCCTGCTGCACAACAACGTCCAGGGTATCGCTATAACGGATGCTCAGTTGCTGGATCACCATAGCGCCAATGGCAATCAGGTTGTCCCGCTTTGGGTCAGGCCCGGAAGTCTCGACATCGACCACGACCATACGCTGGCTGCCGAGTGGCATTTTGATGCTGGTGTTCTGTCCCGACCATCGCTGCCACCACCGACCCACGGCTGGCCAATTCATGGCTGGAAATCCATGGCAAGGCGGGCCTGCAGCTTGCGCGCCTGACGCAATACTTCCTTCAGGATGCGTCGATCCAGCTCATTGAGCCGCTGTGGCTGGATGGTATGACTCAGGGTTTGCCCCTGCTCGGCTAGTTGGAGCTGATGGCGCAAACGTAGCCATTGCAGAAAGTGGAAGGCATGGGTCCACGACTCCACATCGGCTGGATCCAGTTTTCCATGCGCCATGACCGCACTGAGCCGACTCTTGGTACCCACCTCGGGTCGGCCCGCCGCCAGGGCAAAAATGCGTGCCGCATCAATAAAAGGCATGATGCCGTGTAGCTTCAGGTCGATGCCTCCCTCACTGTTGAGGGCAAAATCACGAAAGATCCCAAGAGGGGGACGATTACGCAGGGCGTTCAGTGTCATCTGGTGTAAAAAGCGCGCATGGACTGCGGCCTGGGTAAGCCACTGGCGCAGATTGGCAGCCAGTTCATGATGACCATAGATGGAACGGAAATCGAAAAAGATCGATGCCTGTAACAGCGACTCCGGGTCGCCATAATCAATCCAGCGCCTGAAATGGCTCTGCCATTCCGACAGGGTGAGGCACCATTTGGGATTACCGGCCATGATTTTGCCATGGCACAATGGAAAACCGCAGTAATCAAGGTGATTGTTGATCCTCAAGGCCATGGCTGTCAGCTGGTGACGGGCCTGGGCCAGATCCATACCGTCGGTCACCGTGAAGAGAATGCCATTGTCCTGATCGCTGCGCATGGTCAGCTCACGTCGTCCCTCGCTGCCCATGGCCAACCAGCAATAGTCCATATGAGGTGAAACCAGGCCCTGTTCCAAGCTGCGCTGATGCTCCAGATGGATGATCCTGCAGGCCAGCTGCTCATTGAGCAGGGATGCAGTTTCGGTCACATGCTCGGCACCCACCCCTTGCACCAGCATATTCCTGATCAATAGCACAATATCCTGACCTATCTGTCGCAGCTGGATCAGATCGGTGGCATGCTGAATCGCCCCATGAATCTGACCGAGACTGATGCGTTGTAGGCTGAACAGGTCGCGCTCTGTCACAACGCCACAGAGTCGCTCCCCATCAACCACCAGCACATGGCGCACCCCAAGCCGCGCCATGGCCAAGATGGCTTCATGAGCCGGTGCGCAGCTGGGAAGCGTCAGAGGCTGCAAGGTCATGACATCGCTTACCGGTCTGTCGCTGGCACAACAGGGCAGGGCCACCCGTTCCAGCACATCATGCAGCGTGAAAATTCCCCGGATACGAGACTGCTCATCGACCACGGCCAGGCAACCCACACCTGACTGGTGCATGCGATCCATGGCGACCCCAACGGTTGTTTCCGGTGTACAAGTGATCGGCTGACGTCGAATCAGCTGCTGCAACGGCAGCGATAGCATGGCGGTTTCCGATAGTAAAAAATCAGTTTGCATGGTCTGGAAGGCGTATTTCAGCATGTTGGTCAACGGATGGTCGCAAAAATCCCGGAATGGAGCGCTTTTCTCTCGCAGCAGAGCCAGAGCATCGGCATCCAGTTGCCACAGGAACAGGTCACCGACGGCCCGAAAAACGGAGGAGACCGGACGGCCAGCACGCAAGGCCCCCAATGGAAAGCACTCTCCCTCCATCAGCTGGGTGAACTGGGTAGCCTCTCCCGATGAACCGGACTGGGCCTCCTCACTGACCACCATACCCTGTTTGATGATGTAGAGTGTCCTGGCCACGCCGTCGCCAGGAGCGACAATCACCTCCTGTTGGCCGTAGTAGGAGAGACTCAGCTTGCCGGCAAGAAAGCACACATGCTCAATCGCCATGTTGCGAAAGGGCACATGGCGCCGGAGAAACTCGACAGTGATCTGTTCCAGCGGTGACCGAGAGGAGGATGCCACGACGCCGCCATGCCTCCTTAGAGAGCTAAAGGTAACAACACCATTACCAAGATAGCATAATTTTATTGCATTGCAATCATATTATTTTCACTATAGCATCCGTGACAGACCGTAGACAACCCCTCTTGGCAACTCCTCTTGGCTGGTGCTGAAATGACTGTTCACAACCGCAAAGCGTTTATCTCTGCCATCCGCCCTTTCGACCGTCTCTCTGAGCCTGAGCTGGAACGGGTTATAGCGTCCATGAATATCCTGTTCTTTGCCGATGAGACCCTGATCATGAAGGCAGGTGGCGGTGTACCAGAGTATCTGTACCTACTGTTCAAGGGCACCGTGCGGGAAGAGGAAGGAGACGATGTGGTGGCTTACTATGGCGCTGGAGAAGCCTTTGACGCCAGCTCGCTCATCTCCGGAGTATGTCGCCATGACTTTGTCGTCGTGGAAGAGTGCTTCTGCTACACCCTGGAACGCAGCCTGTTTCTCGAACTGGCGCGCAGTAACCGGGCCTTTCAGGATTACTATTTTCAGAACCTGAGCCAGAAAGTCGATGAATTGCGACAGATCAGGGGATTACGTGATCTTGATCTGCTGATGACCGGGCATGTCAGGGATGTTGGTTTGCGCCCAGCCATCACCCTTGACGGCCACGAATCCATCCAGAGTGCAGCCCAGCTCATGAAACAGAAGGATGTCGATGTGTTGCTGGTACGCTTGTCCGGAGCAAGGCAGGCGCTGGTAACCGGAACGGACATCCGTGATGCCGTGGCTGGCGAGTGCATCAGTCCCGCCACAGCGGTCGAACAGATTGCCCAGCGCGGCATCAAGGGCGCTGGCCTGGACGATGAGCTGTTCGATGTCCTGCTGGCCATGACCGGACGTCAGACCACACGCCTGTTGATTGAAAGCAGTGAACAGCCTGCCGGTTTCCTGGAGCTGGTTGACGTGTTGGGCTTCTGGTCCAACCAGTCCCTGCTGGTGGGTGGGCGGATTGAGCATGCCGAAACCATCGAGGAACTGAGGCAGGTGGTGGAACGATTGCCCTTTGCCATACAGACCCTGTTTGTCAAAGGGGTCAAGGTGCGACGCTTGGCGCGTTTGATGCGGGAGCTCAACCAACGCCTGCTGACCCGGCTGTTTGCCCTGCTGGCGCCACCGGAATTGGCGGCCAACAGTGCCCTGATTGTTATGGGCAGCGAAGGCCGTGGCGAGCAGCTCATCAAAACAGATCAGGATAACGCCCTGATCCTCAAAAATGGTTTTGCTTATCCACAGCTGGAGTCCTTCCGTCAATCGCTGGCCGATGCCATGGCCACTTTGGGCATACCAGCCTGTCCTGGCAAGATCATGGCCTCGGAACAAGGCTGGTGTGGCTCAATACAGTTCTTTCAGGAGCGGATTCGCTGCTGGATCGACGAGGGCGATCCGGAGCAGCAGATGAACCTGGCCATCCTGCTGGATGCTTCCCATTCAGCTGGCAATCGCCGGCTGTTGCCACAGGTCAAAAAATACCTGTTCGATGCTCTTCCCGACGATCTGGCTTTTTACGCCCGTTTTGCCCGCCCAACCGTTACCTTCGACACACCCTTAGGGCTATTTTCCCAGTTTGTACTGGAGACACAAGGTGATACAGCTGCCCTGGATATCAAGAAAGGCGGGGTTTTTCCGATTGTTCACGGTGTACGCAGCTTGGCACTGGAAAAACGGCTCCATGAGGTCAACACGATCCAGCGTATCAACGCATTGGCGGACGGCGGTCTTTTTGAGGCCTCCTTTGCTGACGATCTGGTCGAAGCCTTTGATTTTCTCTCGGCAACACGGTTTCAGAGTATGCTGGCCAGAAAGCAGGGTGGCGTGGTAGGCAATAATATGGTTGATCCAGATCGTTACTCATCCCAACAAAGGGAGCTACTGAAAGAGTCGTTGCGCATGGTCGATCGACTCAAAAAGATGGTGACCCAACACTTTCGCCTTGACTTGATGGGATAACCTGACATGCCGCCATGGTTACGTAACGGACCTGCCCATCGCCTGTTTGATCCTGGTTTCACCTTTTTGCTGGAGCCACCAACAGACGATCAGCTGATGTGTCTCAATGTGGTGACAACGACCCTCGATCCAGACCATGCTGAGCTGCTGTCAATCACGGTGATACCGGTCTGCCGGGACCAGGTGTTGCTCAGTCGTTCCCTACAGCTATCGACCACAGCGCTACCGGTCGATCGGGCCATCCGTCAACTGGCGGCCTTTGTCGGTAGTCGTCCGCTGCTGGGCTATTACCTCGAATTCGACGTCGCCATGGTCAATAAATACCTGGAGCCGATGATTGGCATCCCGCTACCCAACCGCCTGCTGGATGTATCGAGTCTGTACTACAGCTACAAAACCAGCCGCTCCTGGCACGCCCACGATATCGATTTGAGTTTCAAGGCCATTTGTCGTGAACTGGGTATTCCCGCCTTCGATCCTCACGACCCGCTCGGTAAAGCCGCCATGATAGCCCTGATGTATGTGCGGCTCAGCCATGGTGGTTAACGGGAAAAACATGGTATCATGGCAGTTTCATCGTTACCGTTGATGCCAGAGGCGTGCATGGATATTTTGTTTGATATTGCCGAGCCCGGTCAATCGCATCGGCCCCATCAGGAGGACGCTACCGAACGGCGGCGTGTGGCGGGCATCGACCTGGGCACCACCTACAGTCTGGTCGCCGCTATCGACCAGCAGGGCCAGCCGGCCTGTATGGCCGATGAAGAAGGTCGTTGTGCCGTGCCTTCGGTGGTTTGCTACCCGGCCTCATCCCCTACCCCGTTGGCCCCACTCGTGGGTTATGCTGCTTGCGAACAGGCCCTGCGCCACCCGGAACGGACCATTGCTTCGGTCAAGCGTCTGATGGGGCGTGGCCTGGATGATATCCGCTCCGAGCCATTATCCTGGTCCTGTCCATTATCGTCTAGCGAAGGGGGCATGGTGACCCTTCAGATCGGGGAGCGTTCTCTGTCACCGGTCGAACTGTCGGCCCAGATTCTGACCACGCTGGTGCAGCGGGCTGAACAGGCCCTGGGAGGCCGTCTATACGGTGCTGTCGTGACGGTACCGGCCTATTTTGACGACGCCCAGCGTCAGGCGACACGCGATGCCTGCCGTCTGGCTGATATCAATTTACTGCGTCTGGTCAACGAACCAACGGCGGCGGCGTTGGCTTATGGTCTCGACCGGGGCCACGAAGGGGTCTATGCCATTTACGATCTGGGGGGTGGCACGTTCGATATCTCCATCCTCAAGCTGCATCAAGGTGTGTTCCAGGTGCTGGCAACCGGCGGTAACTCGGCGCTGGGTGGCGATGACTTCGATCAGCGACTGGTTACCCTGTTCATGGATGAGATGGCCCAGCAGCAGCCAGCGCTGGACCGGGATGATGCTGAATTGCTGCACCGCTTGCGCAACGAGGCACGCCGTGTCAAGGAAGCGTTGACCCGACACGATCAGGCAACCACCACCCTCGACTACCAGGGCCAGCTTTACCAGCGCTTGGTCACCGTGGCAGAGCTTGAATCGATGGTGGACGATCTGATTCGCAGCACCGGGGTGACCTGCCGTCGCGCCCTCAAGGATGCTGGAGTCAAACCAGCCGATCTGCAGGGTGTGGTGCTAGTGGGAGGATCAACCCGCATGCCAGCGGTGCGGCGTTATGTCGCCCAGCTGTTCGAGCGAGAGCCTTTATGCGATCTGGATCCAGACCAGATCGTGGCCCTGGGAGCAGCCTGGCAGGCCGATCTGCTGGCCGGTAACCGCCATGGAACCAGCGGCGATTTGCTGCTGCTCGATGTGACCCCGCTGTCGCTGGGCATTGAAACCATGGGCGGACTGGTTGAGAAGATCCTGCCGCGCAACACCCCTATCCCGGCAGGACGGGCCCAGGAGTTCACCACCTTCAAGGATGGTCAGACCGCCATGGCCATTCATGTCGTGCAGGGAGAACGGGAAACGGTGGCACAATGCCGCTCTCTGGCCCGTTTCGAGCTGCGGGGCATTCCGGCCATGACTGCTGGAGCAGCCCGTATTCGCGTGACATTCCAAGTCGACAGCGATGGCCTTCTAACGGTCACCGCCCAGGAACAGACCACGGCCATCGAGCAAACGGTGACCGTCAAGCCGTCCTATGGATTGACCGAGTCTGAGGTAGCCACGATGTTGCGGGAGGCCCAGCAGCATGGCGCTGAAGATTTGCAGCAACGCCAGCTTCAGGAAAGCCGGGTCGAATCGGAGCGGTTGTTGCAGGTGGTGCGGGCTGCTCTCGGCAGCGATGGCGATCTGCTCGATGAACCGGAACGGCACCAGCTGGATCAGGTCATGAGCCATTTATCAAACTGCATCGCTGGTGACGACCACGAGGCCATCCGGCAAGCCATGACCGCTCTGGATCAGGCGACCCAACCGTTGGCCCAGCGCCGCATGGATCGTACCATCCAAACAGCCATGACCGGACGACGTACCGAACAATTCATCTGATAACAGGAAGCCCGACATGCCAACCGTAACCTTTTTACCTATGGGACGAACCGTTACCGCTGCAGCCGGTCAGACGCTGTTGGAGGCCGCCCATGAGCATGACATCGATCTGGAAGGAGCCTGCGAGGGCTCGCTGGCCTGTGCCACCTGTCACGTCGTCGTGGACCGGCAGTGGTTTGGCCGGTTACCCGAGAGCAGCGAGGAAGAGGATGATTTGCTGGATGGCGCGTTCGATCTGACCGAGCAAAGTCGTCTGGCCTGCCAGATTGTTCTCACCGAGGCGATGGATGGTTTGACAGTGACTATTCCGCACTATTCTGTCAATATGCACGTGGATCGTCGGTAGGAGGGGAGCATGAAATGGACCGATGTGCATGAAATTGCCCTGGCTCTGCTGGACCATCATCCAGATGTCGATCCCATGACGGTGCGGTTTGTCGACCTGATGCAGTGGGTGCAGGCTCTGCCTGATTTTGATGACCACCGCGACCGGTGCAACGAACGGATTCTGGAGGCGATACAGATGAACTGGATGGACGAGCGCTGACATGTCGATGCTAAGCCCGTTTGAGGATGCTGCCGAGTGCGAGAAGGTTCGGGTGCTGCTGATTGACGATCAGTCGCTGACCGAATACCTGCTGCGCAAAATGCTGAAAGAGGACACCGACCTCGATCTCTATTACTGCGAACATCCACCCGAAGCGCTGCACATGGCCGAAATTCTGGCACCATCGGTCATTCTGCTCGATTTTCACATGAACACCGTCACCGGCATTGATCTGCTGCAGGAACTGCGCCGTCATCCAACTACCAGCAACATACCGGTGCTGATCCTGTCGGTCGAGGAAGATGCCCAGCGCAAGGCCCAAGCTTTCACAGCGGGTGCCGACGATTACATCATCAAGTTGCCGGAACGGGAAGAGATGGTCGCTCGCATCCGTTACCACGCCCGCTCCTACTGCAATATTGTCCAGCGCCAGCAGGCCGAAGAGCGCTATCGCAGCCTGTTTGCCTACGCCAACGATGCCATCTGCCTCACCAGCAGTGACCACATTGTTCTCGATTGTAACCCGGCAGCCACCCATCTGTTCGATATCGCCCAGGAAGACCTGATCGGACGCCGCTTTTACGAACTGATGCTGCCGGCCGATCGTGAGGCGGTACCTGAATTTATCGCCCTCAACAACTCAAGAAGCCAGTTTATCGAGGTAACGGCGCTGCGCAGTACCGGTGAGCAGATCCCGGTGCACCTCTCCTCAATACGATTGCGGCAGGCCAAACACACCTATAACCAGATCACCATGCGCGATGTTTCCGAACACAAGCAGTTTGTACAATCGCTAGAGGAAATCCTGCGTGTGGCTGAACGGGCCAGTCGCGAAAAAAGCGAATTTCTGTCTACCGTTAGCCACGAAATTCGATCACCACTCAACATCGTCATTGGTCATGCCGATCTGCTGCTGGAAACCGATTTGCAATCAGAACAGCGGGAACACGTCACGACCTGCATTCGCGCTGGTGAGATGCTGTTGACTCTGATCAACAACGTGCTTGACTTCACCAAGATGGAGACCGGCAAGTTGGAGCTGGAGATGCTGCCGTTCGATTTACGCGAGCTGCTGGAACAGTTGCAGCAGGTGATCGAGCCCTCCTGTCGCAACAAAAAGATCGATTTTGACTGGGCCATCGCCGCCGAGATCATCCCTCTGGTGGTGGGAGACCGGCTGCGCCTGCATCAAGTGCTGTTCAACCTGGTTGACAACGCCATCAAGTTTACCAACCCGGGCGGATCGATTACCATTCGTGTCAAGCAGGCCGGGCGCATCGGTGAAGAAGGCATGCTGCTGTTTCTGGTGACCGACACCGGCATCGGCATCCCGTCGGAAAAACAGGATCTGATTTTTCACACCTTCACCCAGGCCGATCCCTCGATCAGCCGCAAGTTTGGTGGCAGCGGGCTGGGATTGTCGATCTGCAGCCGTCTGGTTGAGCTGATGCAGGGCAAACTGAAAGTTAACAGCGCCCCAGGCCGCGGCAGCACCTTCTTCTTCACCGCCAAACTGGATGCGGTGGTCCATCCGAATGACGCCGAGTCGTCGTCCATCGCTGGTACCCTGGTCACAGCACCCGCAATAACAGCCCGGGTGCGTCAACTGCCCATGACTCCGCTGGCCATTCTGATCGTGGACGATTCGGACGATAACTGTCGTTTGATTGCCACCTTTTTCAGGGGTCTGCCTCATCGCGTCGAGCTGGCCAGTAACGGCCAGGAGGCGCTGGAGAAGTTCTGTAACGACCACTTCGATCTGGTGCTGATGGATCTGCAAATGCCGGTCATGGACGGTTATGAAGCCACCAGTCAAATTCGCGCCTGGGAACAGCAGCAAGGGGCTGACCCGGTACCCATCATTGCCTTGACGGCCCACACGCGGCCTCAGGATATGCAGCAAAGTCTTGAAGCTGGCTGCACCCTTTATTTGACCAAACCCATCAAGAAATCAAGGTTGCTGGACGAAATACAGCGGCTGACGTGTGTAGAGGAGAACACCCGTTGATACGTATTCTGGTCATTGATGACGACCCCATGATCCTGGCGCTGGTGCGCGAAACACTGGAACTGGAAAACAGCTACGACGTCACACTAGCCCTCAATGGTGAGGATGCCATCGCCTCTTTCCGTGAACGGCCGCACGATCTGGTCATTACCGATGTCTTCATGCCGGGCAAAGATGGCCTTGAGATCATGCAGCTGATCCACCGCATTCGCCCGCGCGTCCCCTTCATCGTCATGTCGGGCGAGAGCGTCCATATTGCCTCTTTCGCCCTGCGTACTGCCGCCCGTGACGGTGCAGCCGGCATACTGGAAAAACCCTTTTCACCCAAGCAGTTGATCGAAATGGTTCACAAGGTGCTGGAACTATAACCTTACCACAACAAGCGAGCAGACTATGGCATGGTACTGGCCCGACAATTCCATTCGTCTCAAACTGCTGCGGCCCATCGGTCTGAGCGGAGCGCTTCTGTTCGCAGGTATCGGGTGGTATGCCATCGGCTATCTTGACGAGCAACTGGTCTCCCAACAAAAGAATAGCTTGCACGCCATGGTGGATATGGTCAGTCAGGGGCTGCAAACCATCATGTTGTCCGGTCAGGCTGAAATTGCTCAAAACTATGTCACCAGCCTGCAAAAAATCCATGGACTGGAAGAGTTGCACGTGGTACGTGTCGACAAAACCGTCGCCTTCCAGCATGACAAAACCACGACGTTGCAGCTGTCCAACGATCGTCATGAAAAATTTCAACAGGCTCTGACGCAAAAAGAGCCGGTCTCCTTCATCGAAACCCAACCGGATTACCGCCGCTATCTCACGTACTGGCTCCCCCTGATCAACCGTCCAGAGTGCCACCAGTGTCATGGTAGCGATCATCCGGTACGTGGAATGGTGCTGGTTTCCCTGTCGCTGCATGATGTCGATACGGTCACCGCCGGTGCACGTTGGCAACTGGCAGGAGCGACCACCCTGGTCGTCGCTGTTTTTCTGGTACTGCTAGCCATTTTCGTGCGGCGTATTCTGGTGGTACCGCTGGCACAGATCGGCCAAACCATCGAACACCTGGAGCGTGGCGAACTCTACGAGACCATGCCATCAGACCCTGACAGGTCGGACGAGATTGGACGCATCGGCCAGCAACTTCACAACATGATCACCAGCTGGCGCCATATCATCATGGGCGTCGATCAGCAATCGCGTAGTATCGCCACCTGTTCGGAACGATTCACCGAGGTACGGCAGGATCTGGAACTTGGCAGCCACAATACCACCACCATCTCGGAAGAAATGGCGCGCTTCATGAAGGTGATCATTGCCGCCATCTGGAACAATAACGAAGGGGCGTTGCAAATCAAGAACATCGCCAACGAAGTAGTGATCGAAGCCCAGAAAAGCAGCGATGTAGTCCATCAATCGGTTCAGGCCATGCAGCAAATCGCCAGCAAAACCAATCTGATTCAGGAGATTGCCAGACAAACTAACCTGCTGGCCCTTAATGCCGCTATTGAAGCAGCCCGGGCAGGCGATCATGGCAAGGGGTTTGCCGTGGTAGCGGCGGAAGTACGTAAACTGGCTGAAAAAAGCAATGCCACCGCCCGTGAAATCGAGTCTCTTTCCGGTCACAGTGTCGCCATTGCCGAACAGGCCCACAACATGTTGACCCAACTGGTTCCCAATATTCAGGAAACGGCTAACCTGATCAACACCATGGCCCATTCAAGTGGCGTCCAGAGCCAAAATGCAGCCTCCGTCAGTGAGGCAGTCAAACGCCTGGATGAGGTGGTCCGCCATCATGCCATAACAGCCACACAAGTCACCGGTATAGCCAACGAGCTCATGGAAATGGCGCAACAACTGGAACAGGCCGTCTCCTCCTTCACCATAACCAAGCCGCCCCACGAACGCCACTAGCATCACCAAAGCGGGCGGGCAGCAACCGCGTCACCACCTGATCGGAAAAGACATGGCGGCACCACAGTCGTGGCACGTTATCATAGAGTCGTGCCATATTGGAGACTCCGCCGCCCAAGACGATGACGTGCGGATCGATGATGTTGATGAGGGTCGCCAGGGCGCGTGCCAGCCGCTCCTCATAGCGCTGCATGGTGGCCTCGGCCTCCCGGTCGCCCTGCCGGGCCAGGCGATCAATAGCCATAGCGGTCAACGGTGCTCCACCATAATGGCGCTGGTGGTCGGCCGCCAACGCCGGACCCGACAGAAAGGTCTCAATACAACCGTACTGGCCGCAATAACAGCGCGGCCCGGGTTGTTCGCCAGCTTGCGGCCAAGGTAACGGGTTGTGGCCCCACTCGCCAGCAATGGCATTGGCGCCACGCAGCAGTTGCTGGCCTATCACGACACCACCCCCGACACCGGTACCCAAAATGGCGCCGAACAGGCTATCATGGCCAGCACCAGCACCATCAACAGCCTCTGACAAGGCAAAACAGTCGGCATCGTTGGCGATGCGGACCGGTCGCCGCAATAGCGCTGCCAGATCCTGATCAAGCGGCTGACCAATCAGACAGGTGGAGTTGGAATTTTTGACGCGACCGGTATGGGGCGAAATGGCCCCCGGCGCCCCGATACCGACTGGAATGGTATCGGCAACAGAAGAGGCGGCTCCCGACAGCTGTTCCAGTTGTGCCACCAGTGCGGCAATGGCTGCTACCGTGGCCCGATAGTCCCCCTGCGGCGTGGCGACGCGCTGCTGACCACAAACCCTACCCTCGCTATCGAGCAAAATACCCTCAATCTTGCTGCCGCCCAGATCAATGCCAATACGCCAGGGGAAATCCTGCGACCGGTTCATGCCGCAGCAATACCCGTCACCGGACGGGCTCTGGATCCCTGCAGCAGACCGGTCAACTGGCCACAGGCGGCCTCAATGTCGGCCCCTCGACGATCACGAATGACGGTGACATAACCCGACTGATGCAGCAGCTGCTGGAATCGCTCCACCCTCTGTGGTGTTGACGGCGCAAACAGCGCCCCGGGCCACGGATTAAAGGGGATCAGGTTGACCTTGGAAGGAAGATCGGATAAATAACGCGCCACCTGACGGGCATCGTCATCGGAGTCGTTGACTCCATCCAGCAGCACATATTCCCAGGTGATACGGCGCCCCTGTTTCAGTGGATAGCTCTGCAGCGCCTGCTTCAGGGCCGCCAGATTATATTTGCGGTTGAGCGGTACCAGCTGATCGCGCAGTTCATCACGGGCGGCATGCAGCGAGATGGCCAGATTGACTCCCAGTTCACGACCGGCCTGGGCCAGCCGCGGCACCACACCGGCGGTTGATAGGGTAATCTTGCGCGAACCAAAGGCCAGACCGTTGCCATCGAGCATGATTTGCACCGCCTGGGCCACGGCCTGGTAATTATAGAGTGGCTCACCCATGCCCATCAGCACAATGTTGGTGACACGTTGCGGCTCATCCTGACGCCGCAGCAGCTCACCGCGCACCAGCAGGATCTGATTGACGATTTCGGCTGTGGTCAGATTGCGCGCCAGTCCCTGGGTACCGGTATGACAAAAGGGGCAGTTGAGGCTACAGCCAGCCTGGGAGGAGATGCAGAGCGTGCCCCGGCCCTCCTCCGGAATCAGCACCGTCTCGATGGTCTGACCATCGGCCAGGGTCATCAGCCACTTCTCCGTGCCGTCCGCTGCCTGCTGATGGCGGGCAATCTCCGGCCGTAGCGACGCGCACAGCGACTTGAGCCGATCGCGAAATGCCAGCGACAGATCGGTCATGGCATCGACGTCCGGCGCCAACCGCACATGCAGCCAAGCCCATAGCTGCTTGGCCCGATAGGGCTTCTCACCCCAGCTGCCAACCAGCTCAACGAGCTGCTCCTTGGTCAGACCACTGAGGTGGATCAGCGCCTCACTCGCTTCGGGCACAGAGATCAAGCCTGCCAAAGAAAAAGGCGATTTCCAGCGCTGCATTGTCGAGCGAGTCGGAACCGTGCACGGCATTGGCCTCAATGGAGGTGGCAAAATCGGCGCGAATGGTCCCGGGAGCAGCCTCCTTCGGATTGGTAGCGCCCATAACCTCGCGATTGCGGCGCACAGCGTTGTCTCCTTCCAGCACCTGCACCATAATCGGACCCGAGCTCATGTAGGCCGCCAGGTCATCAAAAAAGCGCTTACCGCGATGCACCTCATAAAAGGCTTCAGCCTGCTGACGGGACAGGTGGAGCATGCGTGCCGCCACAATACGCAGACCGGCCGCCTCAAAACGGGCGTAGATCTGACCGATGACGTTCCTGGCAACAGCATCGGGTTTGACAATCGACAAAGTGCGTTCAATAGCCATAGTGATCAGGATTCCTCTTGGGTTTGAAGTTGTTGTAGCCGCGATGATACCCTTTCAGGGTCGTTGCACGCAAGCTGTTTGCAGCGCTGGTTTTATGCCATGGACAGCGATGCAACAATCGCAAGGGTATCATGGCACCTTGCGTGGTCCCACATCCACAACTCTTGACGCAAAACGACCCATTCTGTCGCTATGATGATGTAGAATACGCGTCATCGTGAAGAATTGGTTGTGGATAACCCGCATCATGAAGAGTAGGAACGTGAAATGTTAATAGAAATTATATGGGCTCTTATACTTATTCTGTTGAGTAGAATGATGGGTTAGGTCGGCAATACGGGATCACAATCACTCCGGTACGGCATAGCGGCAATAGGTCTCCCGTATAAACAGCGTCGAGACCAGCCCTATCAGCGCAAAACCGAGCAGGATGGCCAGGCCGGCTTGATAGGATCCAAGTCCTGATGCCGTATGGACGTGATCGATCACCCATCCAACGGATGGCTGCAAAATAGCTGTTCCAAGAAAAGCGCCGATGTTGACCACACTGGTGGCCATGCCGGACAACGCATGCGCATTGACTTCCTTGGCACAAGACCAGCTCAACGTAAAGCTTGCCGAGCATAACCCCATGACAAAAAACAGATAATAGCCAGACCAACCACGTACCATCATATCAAACAGCAGCGGCAGCCAACATAGACAGTAGGCCAAAGCGCCGATGATCATCACCGGCTTGCGTCGTCCGACACGATCTGAAAGGGTGCCGATAAACAATGCGCCTATGGAGAAACCCAGTAGTAGACAAGTGGTGTGATCGGTAGCAGAGGCCCGGTCCATACCGTAGCCATCCCGCAGGAATGGTACAGCCCACAGCCCACCAAAGGCAAACAGAGAGCCCGCCAACCCCATATTGACCCACAGCCCCGGCCAAGTGGCACGATTCTTCAGGACAATTTTGAGCCCGTCGTACCAATGTCCCTCGTAGGACGGATGGGCCGCCTTGCCGTCGAGTTCACGCAGGCTTGGCAACCCTATTTTGCCCGGATGATCGCGCACCAGCCACCAGGTCAATATGGCCATGAGCAGGGAAAATTCCCCTACTCCCACAAATACGGTGCGCCATGAAACACGGTCCAACAGCCACGTCAGTGGTGTCGCAGCCAGCAGAGAGCCTAAATTGCCCATGAGGACAGTGGCCCCGGTGACCGTGGCAAAGTGCCTGTCGTGAAACCAGACGGCATTGAGCTTGAGCAATGCAATGAAGGTAACCGATACCCCCAGTCCAACCAACAACCGGCCCATCGTGGCGGCTGTAAGCGTGTCGGCCATGCCGAATATCCATGAACCAGCTCCCGCAACCAACCCTCCCATAACGACCACATAACGTGGCCCCAGGGTATCGACGAGAATCCCCGTGGGTATTTGCATCACCGTGTACACATAGAAGTATGTCGCCGCCAGCCCACCCAGCGCAGCCCCACTGGCATGAAACGCCAGCTGGAGATCGGCGGAAATGGTTGCTGGAGCATAGCGGTGAAAAAACGACAACATGTACACCAGACCGACGATGGTAAATGCGGTCCAGCGCAAGCGAACAAGTCGATTGTTCAGGTTAGGGCTCAGCATGATCCGGTTGATCCGACATTCAAACTTGACAGTTGATTCAATGGGGGCTATCAATGAGCGACTGCGGTCTCATTCAGTCCACGCCAGATTAACACATCGAACCATGCCACTAAATTTTTTTATTCTGATAGGCCTTGTCTCTATGCTGATGATGCCGCTTGTTGCGCCAGCGACAGAACCAGCCGTTGTCACGGTGCAGCCACCAGCTGGCCTGCTGTTTCACCCCAAACAAGAAGCGCCAGCCAGCGTCATCAGTCTCAACGACAGTCTGCTTAGCCTGGAATTATCGGGGGTGATCGCCGATCTGGCTGTGGAAGTCGGGCAGATGGTACACAAAGGAACAGCGCTGTTGCACCTCGATCCATGGACTTATAGAAGCCAGTTGCAACAGGCCCAGGCCACCGTAGAGGAACTGCAGAGCCGTTGGCAACTGGCCCAGCGACAGCAGGAGCGGGCGTCCCAATTGCACAAGAGTGGCCACGTCTCCTCTGAACAGTTCGACCAGCGCGCCACCGAGCTGCATAGCCTCTCGGCCCAGATCAAACAGCAACGCACCCTGCTACAGGCCGCACAGGATCGACTCGATCACACGGTACTCAAAGCACCGTTTACCGGCCTGATTACCGAACGCATCGGCCAGTTGGGCAGCTATGTCGCACCGGGTAGCCCCCTGCTACGCCTGACCGATATCGAACAGGTCGAACTGACGGCCTCCATTCGCCCCGATCAGGGTCACCGGTTTGATGCTTCCTGGCAAGGCCAGTTTGAGCTGGAGGGCAACTCCTATCCGGTGCGGTTGCGGGCATTGCTCGCTATCAGGGATGTGTCGTCCCGTACCCAGGAGGTTCGCCTGCGCTTTACCGGTAGCCTGAAACCAGCCCCGGGCGCTACCGGTCGTCTGGTCTGGAGCCATCCCAAACCGCATCTGCCGGCCTGGATTCTAAGCCGACGGGATGGCAACCTGGGCATCCTGCTGGCACGGGGCGGCCAAGCCTTTTTTTACCCCCTGCCACAGGCCGTGGAGGGGCAACCCACCCCATTGGAGCAGTTGCCCGATGATCCCGTCATTCTCTCTGGACGTGAGTCGCTTCAATCAGGTAGTCCCATCCAGCTGGAGTCTACTCGATGATCTGTCATCAGGCCTGACATCATGCTGCACACCCTGTACCGGAATCATGTCGCTGCCAACCTGACCTTTGTGTTGGTACTGACGATCGGGTTACTGGCCTATGGCCTGCTACCCCGTCAACAAGATCCGGATATGAATTTCAACTGGATCAGCATCATCACCCTGATGCCCGGTGCTACCACTGAGGACATGGAGAAACAGATCACCGACCCTCTGGAAGAGGCGATCCAGCAAGTGGCGGGCATTCATTTTGCCCTCTCGAGCAGTCGCGAAGGGGTCTCTGAAATTCTGGTCCGTTTCAACGATATGGACGAGCGCACCTTCGACAAACGGGTCAATGATCTGCGTCGTGAAGTACAGAACAAGAAACGGGAATTGCCGATTGAGGCAGAAGACTCCCTCATCATGGAAATCACCAGCTCCAACAGCTACCCCACCGTTACGGTGGTGGTTCAGGGCCAGGAAGAGGATGAAAATTTGCGCCTTCAGGCTCGGCACATCAAACAGGGACTGGAACGCATCCCCGGTGTTGATCTGGTTACCCCGACCGGTTTGCATGACCCGGAATTACAGGTTCGCTTTACGCCTACCGTGTTGGGTGCCTTTGGCCTCTCACCTGCCGCTCTGGCTGATACGCTCACCAGCCGATTGCGCGATGTTTCTGCGGGTACCCTGCGTCAGGGTCAGGGCAACCTGCTGCTACGTCTCCAGGGTACCACGGCCGACCCAGAGGAAATCGCCCGTTGGTCCATAGAGGGCAGCCAAGCCGAGCATACCTTCAGCGAGGTGGCTGAAGTAGCCCGCGGCCGGAAAAAAGCTGTCCATGCCGTTCGTTTCCAAGGCAAGCCGGCTGTATTACTCGCTGTCACCAAACAGCCTAGCAGCAACGTCATGGAGTTGACCCGAAAGATCCGGACCTATATCGAGCAGCGCCAAACCCTGCAGCACCAGACCGGAGTCGCCGTGTTGCTCGCGAACGACAGCACTTTTCTGGTACAGCATGCCCTGGGGATCATGGAAAACAACGCTGTGCTGGGGCTGCTGCTGGTGCTGTTGACCTGCTGGCTGTTTTTGGGCAGTCGGGTTGCAGTCCTGGTCAGTCTTGGCGTTCCTTTTGCCCTGGCCGGGACCTTTGCCCTGATTTACGCCTTCGACGGATCGCTGAATATCATGGTGCTGCTCGGTGTCGTAATCGCCCTGGGCATGCTGGTTGATGATGCCGTGGTGGTGGTAGAAACCATCTACGATCGTTTGCAACGGGGAATAGCTGTCCTTGACGCCAGTGTCGCTGCCATGCGCGAGGTGGCCATTCCGGTCACAACCTCCTCGCTCACCACCATGGCCGCTTTTTTACCGCTGATGCTGCTGCCGGGTATCCTCGGCAAATTTATGCAGGTGATCCCGCTGGTGGTCAGCACCACTCTGCTCATCAGTCTCGTGGAAGCCTTCTGGATGCTGCCTGCCCACGTTGTGGCCATGAAGCTCGATTTTACCACCCGGCCCAGCATGCTGCACCTCTGGCGCACCCGATTTTTGCACCGGTTGCGGTTGCTCTATATGCGCGTGCTGCTCAAGGTTTTTCGGTGGCCCAAAATCTCCCTGTTTTGTACCCTGTTGCCCACCGTGTTGGCTGTTGGTCTGGTCGCAGCCGGCTGGTTGCGGGTTGACTTTTTTGCCATGGACCCGATGCCGCTGTTTTACATCAACGTCAAAATGCCGCCCGGCAGCCACCTGTCCTACACCATCGACACCACCACACGGATTGAAGAGCACGTACGCCAGCAGCTGCGCCCGGGAGAAGCTCATGCCCTGGTTTCCTACGCTGGCTTGATGTTTACCGAGACCCAGATGTTATCGGGCGACCGTTATGGCCAGATCCTGGTCAGCCTGACCCCGGATCCAGATGCGCACCGGCCCGTTCGCACCCTGATCGATCTGATGCGTCCATCGGTGTTGGCTGTGCCAGGACCGGAAAACGTGGCCTTCATGCCCCTGTCCGGTGGTCCTCCCGTCACCAAGCCGATCCACTTTCAGGTGCGCGGTGACGATTATCAGCAACTGCGATCGGCTGTCGCCGAGCTGAAGACCATGCTGGCCCGTATGCCCGAGGTGAGCGATATCAGTGATAACTATGCCGAAGGGGGACCGGAATTGCGGCTGCGGCTGAAAGATGATGCCCTGCGTCAGGCGGGGTTACCCTCAGCCACCGTCACGCGGTTGATGCGCCTGCTGGGGGATGGTGACGTCGCCGCCCATTTTCAGCACCAAGGCGAAAAGATCGATGTGCGCGTTTTGGCACGGGAAGGGACCGATCCGCTCAACACGCCGGTGCTGTTACCCAACGGTCGTCTGACCTTCCTACACCATCTCGTCACGACTGAAATGGTCCATGGCCCCGAGTCGATCCAGCATTTCAACTTTCGGCGTGCCATCACCATCGAAGCAGAACTGGATAAGGAACGCCTCGACGTGGTCACAGCCAATCAACGCATCCAAAAAACCTGGAGCATGCTGCGCCAGCGCTATCCCGGCATTGAGCTCGACTTTACCGGCATTCTCGATGACATCTATGAAGCCATGGATGCTATCGGCCTGCTGTTCCTGCTGGGATTGGGACTGATGTACCTGATCATGGGAACACAGTTCCGCAGCTATTTCCAGCCTCTGCTGATTCTGACCACCGTGCCCATGGCCTTTACCGGTGTGGTGTACGGCACGCTGTTTTCTGGTCAGGCCCTGAGCCTTTACACCCTGTATGGCGTGGTAGCCCTGTCCGGCATTGCCGTCAATGCCTCAATCGTGCTGATTGCTGCCGCCAACGATCGGCGCGCCAGCGGTCTGTCGCTGCTCCATGCCACCCTGTACGCCGCCCGACGTCGTCTGATACCGGTCATCATCACCTCGGTCACCACCATCGCCGGCCTGTTCTCGCTGGCGGTCGGGCTGGGTGGCTACTCCATGCTGTGGGGTCCGGTGGCCACGGCCATCGTCTGGGGCCTGAGCTTTTCCACCATTCTGACCCTGCTGCTCATGCCCCTACTCTACTGGATGTTTATGCGTCGTTCTGTTAGTAACCGCGGAAAGGATGGATTACGATGAGGGTGTTGCCCGGTTTGGCTGCCCTGTTGATCATGTCAGCTGCCCACGCTGGTGAAATAATGACCGTCACCCTGTCCGACGGCAGCACCATCAAGGCCGAGGTGGTCTCTTTACAGGGCGACAGCTATACCTTACGCTCCCCCTCCATGGGCACCCTGACCGTGCCGGCTACCCGGGTGCTCTCCCTGTCGCGTGGTAACAACCCGCCGCCATCCCCTTCCCCTGCCACGACCCTGTCCCAGGCCGATCTGGATGCGGCACGAGTCCATGTGACCCAGGCCATCATGAGTAATCCCAAGCTGATGGAACGATTACTGGCCTTGCAGCATGATCCGGCCATACGCCGCATCATGAATGATCCCAAGCTGTCGGCTGCGGTGCAGGCTGGTGACGTTGGCCAACTGCAGGCCATGCCGGAATTCGGGCGACTGCTGAATCATCCAGCCATGCTGGATCTGATCAAAAGCAGTCAACCCTGATGGACCAACGCTCGCGCTGTGACTGGGTCAACACGGCCAAAGATTATTACGTGACCTACCACGATGAGGAATGGGGCGTGCCGGTGCATGAGGATCAGCGCCATTTTGAGTTTCTGCTGCTGGAAGGAGCCCAGGCGGGATTGAACTGGGACACCGTTTTGCGCAAGCGGGAGGGCTATCGCCAAGCCTTCGATCAATTCAACCCGTCCCTGGTGGCCGCCTATGGAACGGAAAAAATCGCTGCTCTCTGCCACGACTCGGGCATTGTGCGCAATCGCCTGAAAATAGCCAGTGCCGTCCGCAATGCACAGATTTTCCTCGCCATTCAGGAGGAATTTGGCCGCTTCGATGACTACATCTGGCGCTTTGTCGGGGGTAGGCCACGCATCAACGGCTGGAAAAGCTGGTCAGAGATTCCGGCAACCAGCCCGGAGAGCGATGCCCTATCAAAAGATTTGCGGCAACGCGGCATGAAATTCGTTGGCAGCACCATCCTGTATGCCCACATGCAGGCCACCGGTCTGGTCATGGACCATACGGTCGATTGTTTCCGCTATCGGGACTTGAGTTAGCCGCCCATCACGCCCGTCTCAATGCGCTGTCGCAACAGCTCCAGTTTCTGTCGTGACACCGGAACGATGGTGCGCAGTTCCTGGGCAAACAGCGACACGCGCCATTCTTCCAGCAGCCAGCGCAGTTGTATCAGCTCCGGACCAATAGGCTGCTGTTGCTGGTCCTGCTTCAGGAGGCGATTGTTGACGAACTGTTGCAACGGCTCCAGCTCGGTGGCCCGGGCACGATCACGCAGAGGTGCCTGGACGCAGCGTTCCAGCCGCAGCTGCATGGCCTTGAAGTAGCGCGGCAGGTGTATCAGCCACTGTGCTGGTGTTGCCAATAGGGCCCCCTTGAACCACAGGGCATTGAGCTGGGCCGTTACCTCACGCTCGGCCTGCTGGCGCACTGGATGGCTCTGGTGCAGTCGCTGTTTTAATAAGCGGTATTCGGTCAGGATCTGTTCTACCAGACGGCACAACGGCCGTGCCTCCTCCTGGAAGCGACGGCATCCCTGTTCCAGTCGTGCCTGAAAGGCGGCCGCATCACGGATGGCGAGTGGATCGTCGCCGACAAAAAGGCGATCGACCAACAGCAGCAGCAGATCACGGCGCAAATTATCACAACGCCCTAAAGGCAAATAGTCCTGGCACATGGCTGGTGTCACCGGCAGCCATTTCTGCCAACCGCGCATCGGCTGAACCAGATTGAGCAGGAACAGACGACGCAATCCGGTCGGCATGACTTGGGTTGCCTGCTGCTCGGACTCCAACAGCATCAACGATACGCTGTCGCCCTCGTCGCGCAGGGCAGGATAGCCATCCACGGTGCGACCACCCACCGTCAAAGCTACCTTGGTGGGTAACAGACCAAAATCCCAGTGACGCAGCTGATGACGTTCAAACTGGCTCTGGGCCAACAAGCTGAAGCGCTCACGCGCCTGCCCGCCCAACTGCTGCCGCAACGCAGCCAGATCCCGCCCCTGGGCCAACAGCGTACCACCACCGGTGCTGCTACGATCCTCATCCATGATCTTGAAATTCATCTGCAAATGTTCGGGCATCAGCTGGGGCTGCCAGCTGGCGGCCGGGATGGCAATATTGCTGGTCTGGCGCAGGCACTCATCCAGGGCAGCAACCAGCGTCCGGTTGTCTGGGGTCAGATGCTGAAGACAATGATCGACCCGATCGGGCAGTGGCACCAGCTTGCGACGCTCTGATTGTGGCAACGCCTTGAATAGTGACAGAATTTTGGCCCGCAATAAGCCGGGTACCAGCCAGTCGAACCGGTTGGCATCGGCACGATTGAGCAGCGGCAGGGGGATTAGAACACTGATACCATCGTCCTGCTGCCCGGGGTTGAAGTGATATTCGAGTGTGTAATCATCGCCATCAATGGTCAGATGGCCCGGATACTGGCTGAGCGAGCTGTCGGTGGCCTGACGCAGCAACAACTCGCGGCTGAAATGGAGCAGACGCTGCTGACGCCGCCCCAACCGTCGGCGCCATTGCTCCAACAACTGGGCCGTGGTGATATCGGCTGGAATACGCTCGTCATAAAAAGCCACCAGGGCTTCGTCATCGACCAGCAGGTCACAGCGACGGATACGCTGCTCCAGATCGCGCACTTCGGCCACCAACTGCTGATTATGAACCAGAAAGACTGGTAAAGGCGGACGCCACGCTCCAGCGACTAGCCCGGAACGAATCAGCAGATCACGCGCCACGGCCGGATTGATGGGACCGTAATGCACACGGCGATCGCTGATTAACGTCAGGCCGTACAGCATCACCCGCTCATGCACCATGGTCTGCCCGCGCTTGCTGTCCCAGTAGGGGTCGGACCAGACCTTGCGACAGAGCGATCCGGCCACCGCTTCAATCCAGGCTGGCTCAATGGCGGCGCACTGACGTGCCTGGAGCTGATGGATCAACACCATTTCAGCCGCCATGATCCACTCCGGTGGTTTCTGATACAACCCGGAACCGGAGGCCAGCACCAACCGGTTGTTACGGGCGGCCAGATAGTCGCGTTTCTGCTGCCGCACCCCGACATGACCCAGCAAGCCGGTCAGAATGGCCTGATGCAACGCCTCATAGCTGGCCGGTACAGTATTAAGCCGGAAACCCATTTCCCGCACCTGGCGACTGAGTTGTTCATGCACATCGAACCACTCGCGCACACGCCCTGATGACAGAAAGTTGTCCTTGAGAAAGGTGCGGAACTTGTTTTTCGATTTGGCCGTGCGCTGGGCCGTGGTGATAAATTGCCACAGATTGAGCCAAGCAACAAAATCGGAACGAGGGTCGGAAAAGCGGCGGTGGGACTCATCGGCCACTTGGCGTTTTTCCTGGGGACGTTCGCGTGGATCCTGTAGATCGAGAGCGGCACCAATGACCAACAGTTCGGTGACACAGTCATGGGTTCGAGCGGCCAGCACCATGCGGCCAATACGCGGATCGAGCGGCAGGGCCGCCAACTGGCTACCGATGGCTGTCAGCTGGTTGTCTTCATCCAGTGCTCCCAGCTCCTGCAACAGTCGTTCCCCATCACGAATAGCCTGCGATGGGGGTGAATCAATCAACGGAAATTGCTCAATCGCACCCAGCCGCAGCAGCTTCATGCGCAAAATGACGGCTGCCAGTGAAGAACGCAGGATTTCCGGATCGGTGAAGGCCGGACGGTCGAGATAATCTTCTTCGCTGTAAAGACGAATGCAGATGCCATCGGACAGACGACCACAACGGCCCTTGCGCTGATCAGCTGATGAACGGGAGATTTTCTCGACCGGCAGACGCTGAATCTGGGTACGACCGCTATAGCGGCTGATACGGGCCAAACCACCATCCACCACATAACGAATGCCGGGCACCGTGATCGACGTCTCGGCAATATTGGTAGCCAGAATCAGACGCCGTTTCGGCGCTGGTTGAAAGATACGCTGCTGCTCAGCGGCTGACAAACGGGCATACAACGGCAGAATGGTCACACCCGGAGGATGGTGTTTGCGCAACGCCTCAGCTGTATCGCGAATCTCCCGTTCGCCCGGCAGGAAAATGAGCACATCGCCGCTGCCTTCACCACACAACTCGTCGACAGCGCGCAACAACGTCTGTTCACGCAACTGCTCCGGATCGCTATCAGCTGCTGTTTCCTCCACCATCAACTGGGGCGGACGATAACGCACCTCAACCGGATAGAGCCGACCCGAGACATTGAGCACCGGCGCGTCATCGAAATGGTGGGCCAGCTTATCGGCATCCAGGGTCGCTGAGCTGATGATTAGTTTGAGGTCGGGGCGCTTGGTGCGAATCTGCTTCAGATAACCAAGCAAAAAATCGATGTTCAGGCTGCGCTCATGGGCTTCATCGATAATCAGGGTATCATAGGCCAGCAGCAGACGGTCAGAGAGAGTTTCTGCCAACAGGATACCGTCGGTCATGACCTTGATGAGGGTACTAGCGGCCGAGTGGTCGTTGAAGCGTATTTTATAGCCGACAATCGGGCTAGCAATCTGACCGGTAGCGCCTTCCGCTGACGTCAGGTCACGCGCTAGAAAATCGGCCATGGCGCGAGCGGCGATACGGCGCGGTTGGGTTAAACCAATCATGCCCGCCACACCGCGCCCCAGTTCGAGACAGAGCTTGGGAAGCTGGGTCGTCTTACCGGAACCGGTCTCACCACAAATGATGACCACTGAATGCTGGCTGAGCAACGCCATGATCTCCTGGCGTGCCTGTACGATCGGCAGCGCTTCGGGGTAGCGCAAGGGTGGCACGGTAGCCCGACGGGCGGCATATTCACGGCAGGATTGTTCGATGGATGGTATTGATTCACGCAACAGCGCCACACCGCGATCCGGATCGTGCTGCAGCTGTTGCCGTATTAGACGCAACCGTCGCTCGATGACAGAACGGTCACGTGCCATGCAGTGTGTGGCAGCCGCTGCCAGTTGGCGCCATTGCTGCCAGGCCTGCTTCAATTCGATGGCCATAACCAAGCCAGTTACCTATGAAATGAGCAATTTTTTCCGTTCATACTGTTGGCGGGGAGTTTATCATGGATGGGTTGTGTTGGATAGCTGCTTTATCGAGGCGTGCCATGACCCCTGAAATCAATGCCACTGAAATCTACGTCAGCACCGATATTGAGGCCGATGGCCCGATTCCCGGGCCCCATTCCATGCTCAGCTTTGCCTCGGCAGCCTATCTGGCCGACAAGAGGCTGATCGCTACCTTTTCGGCCAATCTGGCTACCCTACCCGATGCCACCGCACATCCCACCACAGCCACATGGTGGCAATCATTCCCGGAAGCTTGGGCAGCCTGCCGCGTCAACCCGTTGCCTCCTGAGGAGGCCATGAAACAGTATGTGCTCTGGGTCAAGTCACTACCCGGCAAACCGATTTTTGTCGCCTACCCGGTCTCGTTCGATTTTCTCTTTGTCTACTGGTACCTGATCCGGTTCACTGGAGAAAGTCCCTTTGGTCACAGCGCCATCGACATCCACAGCTATGCCATGGCCCTGATGAAGACCGGCTTCCACACAAGCAACAAGAGACATATGCCGGCCCATTGGTTCGACCAACTGCCCCACACCCATGTTGCTCTTGATGATGCCATCGAACAGGGTGCCCTGTTCTGCAACATGTTGCGAGAGGTCAGGCAATAACGGGCTTGTGGATCATTCCTTCAGCAGTCAGAAACACTTCGTCAACCATTTTTGTTTTGTCGCTGGAATGCTGAATGTCTATCAGCTTGAGTTGGGCAAAGGCATCATCACCTACCTCCAGGGTATCCTGATCCGCAGCAATACCCTGGTTGATCGTTGCCTCTTCCTCAACCGTCGGTAATCGTATTTTGCGTTTGACGAGCATATCGCAACACCTCACGTCGGTTAGCTTTTCGAAAGCTGATGATTCGCATGGTCTCTCCATGTTGGACAAAGACCACATTAAAAAGTCGCTCACCGATCAAACCATAGCCAATCTGCCGCTGTTCTCCATAATCACGACGACAGTCCAGCATGGCGTAAACGGTATCCCATTCCAGCCGTGCAGCATCTGACAGGGATACCCCATGTTTTT
>JADGCH010000018.1:19423-44447 GCA_015229115.1 Magnetococcales bacterium | reverse complement strand
TGGTCCAGTTGCTGCCGTTGTCGACCGAACCGTAGAGGATATCACCGGTGGACAAACTGCTGCTCAGTGTACCGGTGATGGTCTGTGATGAGGTATTGGTCCAAAAGTCGCTGGCACTGGTGCCACTATCGGTGCTGATGTCAACGCCGCTGACGGTCAGGGTAGGGGCGGTGGTATCGATAGTGACAACGTAGGCGCTGCTGGTTGTACCCGTGCCACCGCTGCTGTTTTCAACGCGAGCCGTATAGCTGTAGCTGTTGCCATTGCTGACACCACTGTCACTATAACTCCAACTGGTACTGGTGACAGAGGCTGTACCGATCTTGGTGCCACCCCGATAGATGGCAACACTCTCGCTCGAACCAAGACTGGCTGAGATGGTTCCCGTAAGGGTTGGAGTCGTATCATCCGTACTGCCGCTGGTTGCGATGGTACCTGTGACGGAACCGACGTCATCGGTAAGGGTGGCAATGGTCACGGTCTGGGTCGGTGCGCTGACCACCACCAACGCCTTATTGGCCGACAAGGAACCAGAAGCGCCTGGACTGGCCAACGTCAAAGTAGCAGAATTGCCAGCCGCATCTGCAATGGTACCGCTGTTGAGTGCCAAAGCACTGGTAGACGTATAATCCAGGTCAGAACTGCTATCGCCCGATTGCACGGTATAGTTAAAGACCAGCGTAGTACTGCCACTGCCACTGCTATAACTGACGTTGCGATCCGTAGTGCCTGTCTCCAGGGTCAGGTAGGGTGTGCCAGTAACCGTCACCGCTTCACTGAAAACAACTGTGATGGCAATAACATCACCTGTGACATAGGAACCATCACTGGTTGTCGAGCTAACCGACGTGACGGTAGGAGCGGTGGTATCGACGACAACATCACTCATGCCGCTGAGAGAAAAACCTGATCCTGTGCTTGGCAGTGTTAGAGTCGCAGCGGTTCCACTGGTGGCAATGGTACCACCGTTAAGGGATAACGACGAAGTAGAAACATAATCCAGGTCGCTTGAAGTATCGCCCGATTGGACGGTATAGGAAAAAACCAGGTACCTGCTGCCGCTGCCGCTGACGTAACTGACGACCTCGTCAGTTGTTCCTGTTTCAAGAGTAAGCTGGGGTGTCCCGGTAACGGTAACACTACTGGTAAAGACAACTGTGATCGAAATGGTGTCGCCGCTGTTGTAATAGCCATCGTCGGAATAAACGTACCAAACGGAAGTAGCCATGTCTTGAGACTCCTTTTTATTTTTTCAGAATTAATCGTTGGCCTTGGAATACAGTCTATCACAAATTCGCCCCATATGTTGCAATTTTTTATATCCCGAGTTGATGCCTTCCTAAAATTTAACATAATATATCTTATACGTCAATTACGAGAGTAGTGGCTAGACACCAACTATTATGTTAAATTATGGTCGATGATCTTTGTACAACCACGGGACAACATCCATGACATCCATGACACAGACTTTGCTGAACTTTCTCTTTCCGCCATGCTGCCCCATATGTCACGTTCGTCTGTTATGTCACGATCATGATCAGTTATGTCAGGATTGTCACAACAGATTGCAGCCAAGCCCTGACTGGTTCTGCCGGCGTTGTGGTCGTGACAACCACTCTGGATCAGAAACGGATGATTGTCCGTCCTGCCGCGATGATCCCCTGATGCCCGACTGTGTCATGGCTCCTTTTATCTTTGCGCCACCGATATCCCGATTGCTGGTTGGTCTGAAATTTTCGGATCGCGGTCAATGGGCCGCTTTGATCGCCAAGCTCTGCTGGCAACACACCGGGCTTATGCTGCGCCAGCAGCAGATCGACTGTATCATTCCCATACCCTTGCACCCATGGCGATTGATGGCGAGACGCTACAACCAATCGGCTCTTCTGGCTGGTCAATTGGCGCAGCTATTGCAAAAACCCATGGTCACAACCGTGTTGCATCGCGTACACTGGACCACACCACAGACACGTCTGGGAGCCTTGATGCGGCGACGTAATGTTGCCCATGCATTCAGGGCTGTTGGTGATCCGTGTGCAGGACGATCGGTGCTGCTGGTTGACGATGTCTTGACAACTGGGGCGACGGTCTATTCCGCAACCAGGGCCCTTAAACAGGCGGGAATAGGACGTGTGGTGGTGATGTGTGTGGCTCGGGCCATGGAGCCTATCAGGCAATAAATGAGGTGGTTGAATGATGGCTGAAGTGATTGTTTATACAACAGATACGTGTCCTTATTGTGTCCGCGCCAAGGCGTTACTCAACAAGAAGGGAGTTGCCTATCAGGAGATCAATCTGACCGTGCAACCAGATCGACGCGATGAGATGGTAGAACGAGCCAGTGGCCGTCGTAGTGTGCCACAAATTTTCATCGATGCCTACCATGTTGGCGGTTGTGATGATCTGCACGCTCTGGAAGCAGCAGGTAAGCTGGATCAGTTGCTGGGACAATAAGTCGATGGTGAATCATATCAAGCTATTAGCTGCTGCTGTACAGATGAACTCCGGACCAGATCGTGATCGCAATCTGGAAGTTGCTGACCGGTTGATGCGTGATGCGGTGCAACGTGGCGCCCAGCTGCTTTCGCTTCCGGAGACTTTCTCGTTTTTTGGACGTACTGAAGAAGAGAAGCAGGTTCATCGCGAAACCATAGATGGTCCGACGGTCACCTTTTTGCGGTCATTTGCCAAACAGCACGGGGTTTGGATTATCGGCGGATCGGTTTGCCTGATCGCCAACGGTGATCAAAAAGTGACCAACAGTTCCCTGATGATCGGGGACGATGGCTCCATTCGAGCCCGGTATGACAAAATTCACCTGTTCGATGCCGTACTCGGTAACAGAGAACCCTACCGTGAATCCGACGTGGTTCACCCGGGACACGAGCCCATCGTGGTAGACTCCCCTTTTGGCATCATTGGATTGAGCATTTGTTACGATCTGCGTTTTCCTGAATTGTATCGCCGTCTGACAGCCATGGGTGCCGTTATTCTGGCTATCCCCTCCTCCTTCACCCATACCACTGGCAAAGACCATTGGGAGTTGCTGGTACGGGTCAGGGCAGTCGAAAACTTCTGCTTTGTCTTGGCGCCCAATCAATGGGGGACCCACCCAGGTGGTCGACGCACCTACGGTCATTCGATGATTGTCGAGCCATGGGGCACAGTCTCAGCACAGTGCCCCGAAGGCGAAGGGATCGCCGTTGCCGAACTTGACCTGTCGCGGGTGGTTCGGTGTCGCGACATGATCCCGTGCCTGGATCACCGTGTGCTTTAGCTTGCATCAGCCCCTTTGTCGGGTTGTTTTTTGTGTAACATTTCCGTCAGCAGAAAGGCCATTTCCAGGCTCTGCTCAGCATTCAGACGCGGATCACAGGTGGTTTCGTAACGTTCGCACAGCTGCTCTGCACGCAGGTCCATGGATCCACCGATACACTCTGTGACATTATCTCCCGTCAGTTCGAAATGCACTCCCCCGGGGATGGTCCCTTCAGCTTGGTGGATAGCACAAAACTGCTGTAGCTCACTGAGGATATGATCAAAGTCACGGGTTTTATAGGAACCGATGCTGAAGGTATTGCCGTGCATGGGATCGCAACTCCAGACCACTGATCGTCCCTCACGCTGAACGGCCCGCACCAGTGGTGGCAAGCTGCTGGCAATACGGGTATGGCTAAAACGGGTAATCAGCGTCAGCCGTCCCGGTTCGTTGCGAGGATTGAGGCAATCACACAAACGCAACAACTCGTCTGGTGAAACCTGGGGACCTATTTTGCAACCAATCGGATTGCGAATACCACGCAGAAACTCAACATGGGCGCCATCGGTCTGCCGGGTACGCTCACCAATCCAGAGCATGTGGGCCGAACAGTCATAATAACCACCGTGCATCGAGTCCTGTCTGGTCAAAGCCTGTTCATACTCCAGAATCAGTGCTTCGTGGCTGGTAAAATAATCCACATGCGACAGAATCGGTGTCGTACTGGAGTCAATACCAACAGCCGACATGAAACGGAGCGCATCGCCAAGGTGAGTCGCCATGGCAGCGTAACGCTGCCCCTGCGGACTATTGGCGACAAAATCCTGGTTCCAGGTGTGCAACTGGTTTAAATCTGCAAAACCACCACCTGTAAAAGCCCTCAATAAATTGAGCGTACTGGCAGACTGAAAATAGGAACGCTCCAGGCGATTGGGATCCGGACGACGAGCCTCTGCGGAGAACTCGGAATCGTTGATGGAATCTCCTCGAAAGCTGGGTAGTTCACATCCTTCCTGCTCCTCAACCGGACTGGAACGGGGCTTGGCAAATTGTCCAGCAATGCGCCCTACCTTGATAACCGGCTTGGAAATGCCAAACGTCAGGATCACAGCCATCTGCAGCATGATGCGCAATTTGTCGCGAATGGTATTGGCATTAAAATCATTGAAGGATTCGGCACAATCACCACCTTGCAACAGAAAAGCATGGCCTTGTGATACTTGCGCTAAATTGCGCTTCAGGGCACGCACTTCCCCAGCAAACACCAGCGGAGGGTAGCTGGCCAAACGCTGGCATATCTCACCCAGCTGGTGACGATCAGGCCAATCCGGTTGCTGTTGCGCTTCCAACGATTTCCAGGAGTCGATAGCCCATTCAGACTTCCATTCAGACTTCCATTCAGGTTTCCAGTCAGACACTTTACTCAGGCACCTTTTTCTGCACGGTTGTAAGCAATGGAAGAACGTACGGCCACGGCGATAAAGGCTACGCCCAGCAGGCCGGTGATAACTTCCGGAATATGTACGATGGTACTGGCAAACATGATCAACGCCAGCACGCCAATGGCATAATGAGCGCCGTGCTCTAAAAACCGGTACTGCTGTAATGTTCCATGCCGTACTAGCACAACGGTCAAAGAACGCACAAACATGGCGCCAATGGCCAGACCGGCCATGATGATGATGACATCCTTGGTGATGGCAAAAGCACCGATGACACCATCAAAGCTGAACGATGCATCCAGCACTTCCAGGTAAAGGAAGCCAGCGAGGCCCGAACGGGTTGCCTGACCAGCCACTGCTCCATGGTGGTGATCTTGATCAAACAACAGATCGATACTGCTCACCAGCATGTAGAGCACGATGCCAGCGACACCGGAAATGACAGCTGTCAACCGTTCAGCTTGTGGCAGAAAACGCTGTACCACCAAAATCAGGACCAGGGCCATCAGGATGGCTGCGCCGTCCATACGGCCCATTTTGGCGGCCCACTGTTCCAGACCATCGATCCAGTGAACCTCACGGTCAGCATCAAATAGAAAATAAAGAAATACCAGCAGCAGAAAGGTCCCACCAAACATGGCAATCTGGATATGCGATTCGGTCAGATGACGCGCATATTCATCCGGTTGTGACAGAGCCATCTGGCCGACGTCCCACCAGCCCAGGCCTGTAACAGCCGATACAATGACAATCGGGAACACCAGTCGCATGCCGAACACCGCCACCAGGATACCAACCGTCAGGAACAGTTGTTGCCACTTGGCATCCATCTCTTCCAGCACAGCAGCATTGACGACGGCATTGTCAAAGGAGAGACTAACCTCCAGCACGCCCAGTACCACGGCGATCAACACGGCCTCAGCAGCTCCTATCGCTCCGCCGGTATGCCACCCCCATACGGCCGCAATGACGATGCAGATAAAGGTTACGATAAACGAATAGCGAAAATGTTGCAGCATAAGATGTTATCCGATATTAACGCCGTAGTTGCGTGCCAGCGGTCCAAGACCACCCTTGAACCCTTGTCCAACAGCACGAAATTTCCATTCACTATTGTGGCGGTAAACTTCCCCAAAAATCATGGCGGTCTCTGTCGAAGAATCCTCCGTCAGATCGTAGCGGGCTAATTCTTTCTTGGAACCGTCATCGTTGACCACACGAATAAAGGCATTGGACACCATGCCGAAACTCTGTCGACGGGCATCCGCTTCGTGGATGGTCACGGCAAAGGCGATCTTCTGGATCTCAGCAGGTACAGCGGCGAGGTCGATCTTGACCACCTCATCATCCCCCTCACCTACCCCGGTACGGTTATCACCGGTATGGACCACACTACCATCCGGACTCTGTAGCTGATTGTAGAAAACAAAATCCCCATCACTACGCACCTTGCTATCTGCCTTGAGAAGAAAAGCGCTGGCATCAAGGTCAAAATCACCACCATCTGTCGCCCGTACGTCCCATCCCAGTCCGACCATGATTTTCGTCAGACCAGGGGCCTCTTTACTTAGCGAAACATTACCACCCTTGGATAACATGACACCCATTGTCGTCTCTCCTTGTCTATGCTCACAACATTAATGCCCGTTGAATCCTGGAATCTGTCAGTCTTTCCGTCCTGCACTCCAACGGAACCCCCAGTGATACGCCTGATCCATCTCACGATGATCACGAAAATACTCAGCCAGTTTGGTGACCCGCAAACCACCGTCGATGTTTTCCAGCTGGGCAATGGCACAAACACGCCGGTCATCCTGTCCATCGGTCATGCGTACCTCCAGTGATGGTTCCCCAGTGATATCGATGGTCACCACGCCATCTGTGGCTGCCCAGTTGGGTACTCCCTGATAGATAAAGGCAAATATCAGAATGCGATGAATATCGGTCCAGCGGTCGCCATTGAGCAACAGCAGCTCACCCTCCGCGATTGCCCCAGTACGGTCATCTCCAGAGAGCTTGACGTAAGGGGGCTGCTCCAGTGAACCAAACCGGTTGCCCAATGCCTGGATCGCGTCGCGTTCACCACTTTTTAATTCGACAAAGCAACCCAAGTCAAGATCAATACCCTGATGGCTGGCTACAGCGCGGTTACCGGAAAACAATCCTCCTAAAAAGCCACTTGTTCTGGTTGTCGACACAGGACCGCTACTGGGTCGTGACCAGTTAAGATTGATCCCTACCCTACCCAATCCAGCTGGTCTTTTTTCTAACCGAACGCTTTGCCCCTTCTTCTCCAAAGTGATCTTTCCAAGGTTGACACGGCTGGCAGACGATTGTTGCGCCGGAGGTGGACCGGGTGTCGGTGGGGGCGGAACAACAGGGGCTGGTTCATCCACCACAACACCGAAGTGACGCGCTAAAGGGGCCAAACCACCCACAAACCCTTGCCCGACGGCACGAAACTTCCAGTTGCCCGCACGACGATAAATCTCGGCCAGGATCAGCGCAGACTCCAATCGTCCCTGTGGCTGGGCATCATAGTGCAGAAGGTGATTACCTGATCCATCGTGGACGTCGACGGATACCCGAGTCAACTGATCAAACGACACCGCCGGATGCCCATCCTGAATGGTCAATGTCAGAACAACACGCGCCACATCGTGAGCCAGTCTGGCAAGGTCGATGGTGAAGCGTTGTTCTCCCTGACAGGCAGCAGCTGTAACGACAGACCCATCCGCCGATTGGGTCTGGTTGTAAAAAATCATGTCAGCGTCGCTGCGTACTTTTCCGACATCGTTTAACAACAGTGCTGCTGCATCCAGTTCACGTCCAGAGGCAGACACCGGCTGCCAGCCAACGGCCACCACGATCACCGACGGCAACAGAGGCGCATTGGCGCCTTGAGATAGCGCTGTTGTCATGATTCTACCCAGACTCCCCGATGCATCATTCCACCCGCAACAGCCCGTGCCTGATGGGCGCCCAGCACATCGTGGACGCGCAGCACAGAAACGCCTGCCAACAACCCAAAAGCACCTAGAACATGGCTGGCACCATCACGGCTGCAGGCCTTCTCTTCACCCGTAAGCGCACCAATCAACCGTTTGCGCGACACTCCCAACGCCACAGGCACACCCAAGCCACGGAACAAAGCCAACTGCTGCAACAAGGCGAGATTATGTCCCAGATTTTTCCCGAATCCAATACCCGGATCAACCATCAATCTCCGTCGCAAGATACCATGCTGATCACAAAACTGCAATCGTCTGACGAAAAAATCGTATACCTCGGCTGATACATGATGGTATTGCGGATTGTGCTGCATGGTAACCGGGGTACCCTGCTTATGCATCAGGATGACGGGTACTTCGCATTGGGCCAGTAGGGCAGCCGAGTCAGGATCGCCGCTCAGAGCTGTCACGTCATTGATCATGGCTGCTCCCACTTCTAGCGCTGCAACCATAACAGCTGACTTGGATGTGTCAACACAAACGGGTACGGTCAGCGCAGCAGCCAACTCCCGTACCACAGGTATAACGCGACGCAATTCCTCCTCCAGCGTCACAGGATGGGATCCAGGACGAGTTGATTCACCACCAACATCGAGTAGGTCAGCCCCCTGCTGCGCCAGAGCCATGCCATGGTCAATGGCCGCTGCAGCCGAGAAATAGCACCCACCATCGGAAAAGGAATCCGGTGTGACATTGACAATCCCCATCAACCGAGGTTGAGTGAGATCCAGGGACCAATGGCGGTTACCATGGCACCACGTCAGATGGGTAGGAACCTGTTGATGAGCTAGCCAGGTGCTGCGCAGCGATCCAGCCACCTCACGGGCCGCCGTACCAGCAAGCTCCTCGATCCACCGTTGCAATGCTGCCGCCGTCATCACACCCGTAGCGTGACATTGTGGTCCATGATGTTCAAGAGACCATCCTTGCGGCAACAGCAGAGGCCACTGATCTTCCTGCCACCCAACGCAACGGATCTGCCACGGCATCGTGCTGGCTGCTGCATCATGCCGCTGCCACGGTAGCCCGATGGGTTGCAGGAGTGTCTGGACCTGGACCATGTCATTCCACAGGCAAGACGGTGTCGCTGGCCAAGGCATCGTCCCGATTAGGGTAATTGGTGGTAAAGTGAAGGCCCCGGCTTTCCTTGCGATGAATGGCAGCCCGTACAATCAGCATGGCTACTGTGGCCAGATTGCGCAGCTCCAGCAGATCGCGCGTGATACGACAGTTCCAGTAGGAATTATCGATTTCCTGGCGTAGCAACTCGAGCCGGCGTCTGGCCCGGTCCAGTCGCTGATTCGATCGTACAATGCCAACATAATTCCACATACATCGCCTTATTTCGTCCCAGTTATGAGAAATTAGCACTGCCTCTTCACACGGTCCGGTATCGAAATGATCCCACATCGGAATGGATGGCCACTGGTGATAACTTTCGTGTTGCAGCTGGCTGCCGATCTGCCGTGCTGCGCTGCCGGAAAAAACCAGACATTCCAACAAGCTATTAGAGGCGAGGCGGTTGGCACCGTGCAGACCGGTATGACTGATTTCACCAATCGCATAGAGATTATCGATGTCGGTTTGACCGTTCAGATCGGTCATCACCCCTCCACAGAGGTAGTGGGCTGCTGGTACAACCGGTAGCGCCTCACGGGTCATATCAATGCCAAGGGCAGCACATTGTTCCAGAATATTGGGAAAATGGGCCCGGATAAAATCAGCACCTTTATGGCTGATATCGAGTAGGACATAATCGTCACCGGTGCGTTTCATTTCAAAATCGATGGCCCGTGCCACAATATCGCGCGGAGCCAGTTCCATGCGTGCATGATGTCGATCCATGAAAGACTGGCCATTTTTAAGCAGCAGTCGCCCCCCTTCCCCACGTACTGCCTCTGAAATTAAAAATGATTTAGCTTGCGGATGATAAAGACAGGTTGGGTGAAACTGGAAAAATTCCATGTTGGCAACTCGACATCCGGCACGCCAAGCCATGGCCAATCCATCTCCTGTTGCCGTATCCGGATTGGAGGTGTACAGATAGACCTTCCCTGCCCCACCTGTCGCTAAAACGGTAAAACGGGCTTGAAAGGTATGAATCATCTGTTCGTGAGGATCCAGCGCATAGCAACCATAACAACGATTACGTCGTCCTGGCACCAAATGGCCCATCTTGCGGGCCGTGATGAGATCAATAGCAAAAAAATGCTCGTACAGGTGGATGCGTGGATGGCTTCTAACCCGATCAAGCAGTGAATGAACCACTTCCTGCCCGGTAGCATCGGCCGAATGGATGACACGCCGATTGGAATGCCCTCCCTCACGTGTCAGATGATAGCCGTTATTCTGGTCGTTACGGGTAAAGGAAACCCCTATATCATCAATCAGGTGCTGTATTGCCTCAGCACCCTGTTCCACGACAAACTGAACGGCCTCTTCGTTGCAGAGTCCGGCACCCGCTTCCAGTGTATCCGCAATATGGTTTTCCAAACGATCACCAGGGTCCAGCACGGCCGCGATGCCCCCCTGGGCATGAACGCTGTTGGATTCACAGGCCGCTCCCTTGGTCAGAACAATGACGTCACCGTATTGAGCCAGTCGCAGAGCTGCATCAAGGCCAGCTACACCACTGCCCATGACCAACACATCGGCAATGTGGAGGTTGGAAGTCGCATCGGTCGAACTGATCATTGCAATATCCCCGTATCATCATCACTGGTCATTATGTTTCCATTTCAAATATAATGGCTACCTTGCAGGTTCTTCAGGATACTATGATTGGCCAACGATTGCATCCCTCGATAACAATGGTAAAACTGGATTCATGATGAAGGAAAGCGACCTTGTTCTGGTGGAAAAGACACGTCAAGGTAACCATCGTGCCTTTGAACTGTTGGTGCGCAAATATCAGGGGCGTGTGGCTTCAGCCATTGGCCGTATGATTCACGATCCAGCCAAGGTACAGGATCTGACCCAGGAGACTTTTCTCAAAGTATACCGCTCCATTGAGCACTTTCGGGGAGAGGCCTCCTTTTTTACCTGGATTTACCGCATTGCCGTCAATACAGCGAAAAATCACTTGCAAGCCCATAACCGCGATCTGCTGATGGATGGTCTTCCTGGTGGTGTTGAGGGTAATGATTTTGTGCCGCAACTGCGCGACAACAATACGCCGGAGAGCCAGATTCTTCATAACGAACTGATCTCTACCTTGCATCAGGCGATCCACACCCTGCCTGATGCCATGAGGCAGGCTGTCATCATGCGTGATATTGAGGGATTGTCTTATGAAGAAATTGCTGCTAAAATGAGCTGTCCTGTTGGCACAGTGCGTTCCCGTATTTTTCGTGGTCGCCAGGAAATCGTTCACCATGTCAAGAAATATCTGAAAGCCGATACTGTAAGCAAAGGAGAAATGAACCCATGAGCTGCAATCCGGAATTGGTCTCGGCCTTTCTCGACGGAGAACTGGATACCATTATTCTTGAGGCGGTCATGGACCATTTGTTGAATTGCACCGATTGCCGAGCTACTCTCAGTGATTTGGCCTTTGCCAGGGAAGTGATTGCTACCATTTCTGCCGAGCGGTGCCTGTTACCCAATCCAGAGGGGGTGACCCTCTCTGTCATGGCTGCCATCAGTAATGAAAAAACCGTTCATCCGCTACCCCGTGCGCCGTGGATCAAGAGGCTGTTCGCCAGCGGGCCGACCGAGACTCTTTTGCGACACAGGAAAAAAAGGTAGTCATCCGTGCTTCGGGAACAAGGAACGGTTATCGCATTGGATGACATCCATGCCATCGTTGCCATGCAACGTCGCAGTGCCTGCGGTACTTGCTCCGCGCACGGCAGTTGTCATACGCTTTCCGGCGGGCTTAATCAAGCTGAGGTGCAGGTACGGGCACTGAATCCGCTACAGGCCCATATCGGGCAGTCGGTCGTCCTTGAGCTATCGGAACAGATCTTTCTCAAGGCCGCCTTGTTGGTCTACGGCTTGCCGATCGTGCTGTTTCTGGTTGTTGGAGCAACCATTCGTTGGTTATTGATGACACAATTTCAGCTCGGCCATGACCTTGTTGAAGGATTGTCCGCCTTGGTTGCTTTGTCTGTACTGGTGGTTACGTTTATCCTCATGAGACGGTACGATGCGCATATTGCCCGGAGTACCGATCACCAACCCACGATTACGGACGTCATCGCTGATCGACTTGGTGAATCATGTACACTCCATTCGAATAAGGGTATTGAATGATGCGGCAGTGGTTCATACGTTTCTTGGGTCTGTTGTGCCTGGTGGTTTTGGTACCTATCGGTCCTGTGGCAGCGATTCCAACGGCATCCATGCCTGATTTGGCCCCCCTGATCAGGGGGTTGCGGCCTGTTGTGGTCAACATCAGTACCAGCCAGACCATCCGCAAAAAAGGAGGAAGCCAGGGACACTCCCTGGAGGAGAATCCTTTTAACGGGTCACCATTCGAGGATTTTTTCAAGAAATTTTTTGATCAGCTACCCGAGCAGGAGTTGCGTTCACGCAGTCTTGGTTCCGGCGTCATTATCGATGAGAGCGGTTATATTATCACCAATAACCATGTGGTGGAGGATGCCAGCGAAATTCTGGTCCGTCTCGATGATGATCGCGAATTCAAGGCCACCATTGTTGGGCGTGACGCCAAGACCGATGTGGCCCTGATTCGCATCAAATCAGATACGCCGTTGCCAGCAGCTCGTCTTGGCAACTCCGATCTGGCCGAGATTGGTTCCTGGGTAATTGCCATTGGTAATCCGTTTGGACTGGAGGCTACGGTCACGGTTGGCATTATTTCCGCCAAGGGACGCGTGATCGGTACCGGTCCTTACGACAATTTCATCCAGACGGATGCCGCTATCAATCCGGGTAATTCTGGCGGTCCGCTATTCAATATGAATGGTGAGGTGGTCGGTATCAATACCGCCATTTTTTCCCGTTCTGGTGGCAACATGGGGATTGGTTTTGCCATACCCGTCAACATGGCCAATAATGTTGTTGACCAGTTGAAGAAGCATGGTCATGTGACACGCGGCTGGCTTGGTGTCCGTATTCAAACCATCGATCAGAACCTGTCCGAGGCCTTTGGACTGGATAAACGGACTGGTGCCCTGATTGCCAGCGTAGAGCCTGGTTCGCCGGCTGATAAGGCTGGCTTGAAACAAGGGGATATCATCGTCACTTTTGACGGTAAACCCATTCAGAAGATGACGGATTTGCCAGCTATTGTGGCCGCGACTCCTGTCGGTAAACAGAGTGATATTGAGGTGATTCGCGATAACCGGCGCAAAACTATGCATGTGGTCATAGCCCAGATGGAGGAAGACAAGGAAAGCAGCGGTATGGCTGCCAGTCACGATAAGGGAGAGAGTATATTGGGCCTCTCCATGCGTGCGTTAACGCAGGAATTACGTCAGGAGCTTCGTATTCCAGCTGAAGTGCAAGGGTTGGTGGTGGCTGCTGTCACCAGCGGTAGCCCTGCTCACGAGTCCGGCATTCGTCAGGGAGATGTCATCAGTGAGATCAATCGCCGGGCTGTGCGCTCGTTGGCAGACTTCAAGCAGGCTGTTCATGAGGTTAAACAGGGTCAGACCATTCTGTTGTTGACCATCAGGCAAGGTGAACCGCGTTTTGTTGCCATTCAGATACGTAGCAGCAAATAGCGATGGACCCTTGAACTATTGACCTGTGATGGCGTATCATGCCGCCTTTGTTGTGTTTGTGCCACACGGGGCGATGATGTTGTGATGATGTTGCATTGTATAGATTGCGTGATAGGTTGCGCGTAACGAAATGATTGCTTGGGTTATTAGCTAAGGAAGGAGAAAAGATTCGTGAGGGTTGAAGTCTATGATAACAACGTGGATCAGGCGATCCGCGTTCTCAAGAAAAAGATGAACCGGGAAGGGATGTTCCGGGAAATGAAAAAAAGGAAGTTCTTTGAAAAACCCTCCGAGAAAAGGCGTCGCAAGAAAGCAGAGGCAGTGCGTCGGTTGCGCAAGAAATTGCGTCGCGCTTTGGTCGCTGGCAGCATGTTATCTTGATTGGACCTACCAAAAAACCTTCCAGACGGAAGGTTTTTTGGTATTGTTTGTGCTCAATGATCGTATATGAGGTACCGTTAGCGGCATCTTCTTGTGGAAAGATAAAGAGGAATCGACCATGATCCGTGCTATTGACAACATCGCGACACAGTCTCCTGTTACGAGATCAACAGCAACGGGTTATCGTTATGGTCGTTCGTGGTATCAGTCGTCGTCCCATCATAGCACGGGTGCCAAGGAATCTGCCTCATCCCATGCCACAGACGCAGTCAAGGTGACCATCTCACAGGCTGCTCAGCTGGCGGCAGGTCAAACCAACAGCTCATTGACCGTAGCGGAGGATGATTCCGATCAGCCTGTTCTAAGACGTATGGGGAATTCTGCTGGGTTGACCCTGAAGAAGCAGCCTTGACGATTCGCCAGAGGGCCTAATCTGTTCCAATTGCTGGCGGCTGGCAGCGTGGAGCTTTTCGATGCGTTCGGTCCAGAAATCAGCGATGGCTTGCTGGCGCTGGACGGCACGCAGCAGCTGTGCCGGGTGATGGCTGGCATCGCCGCCGTCATCGTTGGTGCCGCTCTGTCGCGCACGAGAGTCAAAACGCTGGCGCAGATAGTGCTCAGCGAGCTGATAACAGGGATGTTCCGGCCCCGCGTAAATGATCTGCGTTGCTGCAGAGACAGAAATAAAAGTGATGGGTTGTTGCTTGTCTTCCATGTTTGTATTCATCGCCCTTTTCCGGGTCGAACATAAGGAAAAAGGTAGTTGAATGGCTAAAAAAACCAGTACCCCCGAGCCGGAAGAGCCTTTGACTCATGTTGACAAAGGCATTCACAAGGTGTTTCACGGTGGCAAAGATGAAAAACCTGAAGAGAAATCTCGCCAATCAAAACCTGTAGCCTCTGCTAAACCGGCTGGAAAACCGGTTGACACGGCTGCCTTGAGTCGTATGGTCACCCGTACGCTGCTGGTATTGTCTGTGGTGGCCACCGCCTTTATCGGTTGGGAAATCAAGAAGGAATGGCAGACAGTCCAGCCAACGGTTCTACCAGACACCTCCCCCTCTTTGGCTATTACAACGCCCCCACCACAGGGAATGGTCATTGCGGGTAGTACCCTACCGCAATTGTCAGGACGTGTCTACCACCGCCATGATGGTTTGGGGGTTCTGATCGGACATAGCCAGGTCATCGTTGAGCAAAAAAATTCACAGCTAAGCCAGCCACCGCTGAAATTGCGGATTGACCAAGTTGCCATGCCACAGTCAGATGGCCTGTTTCATGTCAACGACCTATCCTTGGGCGTCTCGGGTGTCTTCGATATCCACGCCTTTTTAGTAGAAAAAAGTGTTTGGGAACCTTGGTCGCGAGACTATGATCTCCTTAACAGGGAGCCCCTGACCAGTCTACCAAAATCGTTGGATCATAAAGTGGTCCGAGTCAAGACGGGTACACCTGGGGCGCAGCTCAAATAGCCAGACAAGATCAGGCAACAGCTGCCGCATTGGGGTTGGCTACGACAACAATCCTTGCTGTGGCGGACTATGAGTGCGTGCAGCTCTCCGAGTGCGTTACTGTCAGCCGGAAAATGCTGTTGGACCCAATTCTGGGTCTCCCTGTAACCAGACTCTGGCTTGAGCCAACCCAGACGTGCCAGCAGACGTTGACTGTAACGGTCGGCAACAAACACCGCCCGACCCGCTCCATAGCACAGAATACAGTCGGCTGTCTCCGGTCCGATACCATGAACCTGCAACAGCAACTGACGCAGCTGGGGGGTATCGTGCCGGAATAGTTGTTGCCAATCGTCGGCAAAACCACCCAAAAACTGGACCATAGCACGTAAACGTTGTGTTTTCAGACGAAAATAACCCGCTGGTCTCAGCAGTTGCCACAGCAGAGGATCTTCAACCTGACGTATGGCATGGGCCGTCAACAGCTGATGACTTCGTAATGCGGCGATGCACCGCTCGACTTGGTTCCAACTGGTGTGCTGTACCAGTATGGCACCAACGACCATTTCAAACAGATCCTGTGCTGGCCACCACCCCTGTGGACCATAGTGCGCCAAAAGGTGCCGAAACAGCCCTACCATATCGTTTTAAGCCATCAATCGATGAGAGTGCTTTCTCGTGCGATCACTTTGGAATCAAGCAGTTTAAATTCGATCACCGACAGGAGGTAGATCACTTTTCGGCTCAGATCGAGAGCCTCGCTGTAGCTTTGATCGGCGTGCTGTTCCCATTTACCATGAAAGGCACGGATGGCTCTCTCCGCCATGAAGTGAAACGATTGGTGAGCGTCGTCCAGCAGACCAATCTCTGTGAGGTTGTGGTGATGCGTCAACCCGGTTGTTTTTAACCATACTCCCATGGCACAGCGGTCAGACGATTCCAGGTCGACAGATCGACCAAAATTGCGGAAGGCCTTTTTCAGATTTCTGGCCCAACGCAAATGAACCAAACGTGCCTGACTGACATTCAGTATGTTGCGATCCTCGGGTAAGGCGTGGTAAGGACCATTGAGGAGCGTCTGAACGAAGTTGCGCAGAGGATTGGCTGATAACGATGGTTGCTGTTGCTGCCCCAGCGTATCCAGTTCAATTTCTGTCAAACGAAAAATAATTTCACGACTCAATGTACGAACCCGCTCCAGATCGACCGCTATCTCACCGTCCCGCTTTTGCCGACGCAATAAAACAATGCGTTGAGCCGCCTCATGAAAACGCCTATGCGCATCGATCAGTAGATGGATGGCATCCAGATCCCGGTATAAACGCATACCGTTGCCATGAATCCAGCGCCCCAGTTCGCATGTCTCATGAGACTGGATGTCTATGGGTTCCTGCAGACCTAGGGCGACCGCTTCCAGTTCAGTCTCCCAGTTGATATGGATGGTGCGTGCGATGCTGATATCCAGTCTTGTGTTGCTTGACATCTGTTGAGAGACTCCTTCGTGATGGTTGTGCGTGATGGTGGTTGTATCAGTGCCGACCGATGGATGACCAGCCATTTTTGATCATATGCCAGAGGACGGTTGGATGACTGGCACGCAGAACAATGTCGCGATAAGAAGCGCTGCCAGTAAAGATGTCCCATAAAGCGCCACTGAGACGCCGTTCAGTGGCTACGGGATATTGCTCCTGTTCCTGCTGGACTGTTTGCAGTAACCCCATGCGGAACAGGGATGATTTGCCAAGCAGCTCATCGAGATAAAAAACCAGATGTCCCAGCTTGTTATCCCGTTCCAGAGCACGGCAGGTGGGCAGATAATGTTTCCTTAGATCAGCCGCCGTGACGCCATGCGTGACAGCTGTCATGGCCAGTGCCTTAGCGGTACGATAGGCTGCTCCAATACCATCCTTATAAAGACGTGAGACGCCACAGTCCCCTACCATGGCAAAGCGATGACCGAAAAATCGTTGGGGCATACCCAGATAAATGCGCGGCTGGCATTGGCAGGGCAATACCGGAATTTCCCAATGGGGTGGCAAGCATTGTCTCACCGCCGGATGAGCCAGCACCCGTTGCACCATTTCTTTGTCGATGTTATCGCCGAGAATGATGAAAGTGGCATAGTGACCTTTGGGAGTCATGGCCGCAAATTTTAATCCAGGCAACTCAAGCAGAAAGACATGCATTGAGTGCCCCAGCACCCGCTGCACCATTTTTTCACCTACGTAAAATTCACCGATAAAGGCGCGTACACTGCGTGGTGGTTGGTAGCCACGTCCCATTTTTTCAAATAGGCTGACACTGGTGCCATTGATTCCGACAGCTCCCACCAGAAAGTCGTAATCACGTCGTTCGCCACCGCGCGTGATCAGTAGGGGTCGACCATCGGACCATTCAATTCCGGTAACTCTTTCGGCAATATGGTAGGCTCCTGACTGGACCGCCAGGTTGAGCAGAAACTCATCAAAGCTACGCCACGGCAGAGGTGCCTGACTTTCGGCCCCATGGGGTCCGGCACCACGATAGATGGAGGCGATACGCTTCTCTGTCACCGGTGCCTGGATACTGACACTGCCCACATCGGTATGCAGCATGTAGCTGTCGATGGTGTCAATGACGACCTCCTCCGGCAGATGAATGCCATCGGCAGCCATCATCTGCAACAGCGATTCGGAAATGACCCCACCACACATGTTGCACCCAGCTGGACCGGTGCAGGTGAACTGACGCGATTCAAAGATTTCCACCCGCAGATCAATCCCGATGTTGCGGGCAACGTCCAACAAAAAAAAGGCTGTCAGGGTGCCTGCCGGTCCACCCCCGACAATACCAACCCGGGCACCGTTACCTAGCTCGATGGGGCGTTGGAAGCGAACCAATGCGTCAACCCCTGTACATTTAAATCCATATCCAGGGCCAAAAGCTGCTGCATCTGTGCCAGCGACAAATGACAACCAAAAGCAACGGCTCGATCGATCAACCACTGGTTGATCCTGTCGGCAAGTGTGTCCTGATCATGCGCTAGCTGGGCCAAATAGCGGATACCCTGTTGCAGATCATCAGCCCACCGCTGCTGCCACGCTATGGTACCGAAATGAGTCAGACAGACACAGCGGGGCTGCCATTGGACAATACGTTCAATGGCCTGACAGGCTGCATCAGGATCGAACTGCGTCGGTGTGGTGGCTGGAAAAATCAGGATCTGATCGGCCACATCAAATTCCCGGAATGAGATGCCGAAAGCATCACCACTAAACAGGACACGATGCCTTTCATCCCAGACACAGCAATGGTGACGGGCGTGTCCCTGCACGTCCAGAAAACGCAAAGAACGCGATCCGAGGATGATCTCGGTATCTTCGGTGGCCACGATCACCCGATCTTCAGCAACAGGATGAATGGTACCATAAAGACGGTCAAAACGGTCGCCATAGACCTGTCGTGAACTGTCAATCAGTCGTTGTGGTTGTACCATATGGCGCACCCCGCGTGGATGAACCACCAGCTGGGCGTTGGGCAAATGGCGTAACAAGGCCCCTGCCCCACCGGCGTGATCGAGGTGGATATGGGTGACGATGACGTACTTTACCTGATCACGAGCTATATGATGCTGCTCTAAAGCCGCCAGCAACAATGGAACAGCATGGCTGGTACCTGTTTCGATAAAGGCAGCCTCGCCGGAGTCGTGAACCAGATAGCTGGCGCTATGACCAGGACGTTGGTAATAGGTATCGATCAGGATAATATGGTCATCAACGACGTCCATAGGAGTCCTCCATGCGTATGATATCATCTTCTCCGAGATAACTACCACTCTGTACTTCAATCAGTTCAAGCGGTATCTTTCCTGGATTTTCAAGACGATGTATTACACCAATCGGTATGTAGGCCGATTGGTCCTCAGTCAGAAGGAATTGCTCCTGACCGCGTGTGACACGAGCCGTACCATGCACAACCACCCAGTGTTCGGCGCGATGGTGGTGGGTTTGTAACGATAAGGCCCCTCCGACATGGACCACAATGCGTTTGACCTGAAAACGATCGGCCGCATGGATCACCTCGTAAGATCCCCATGGACGGTAAACGCGCCGATGATGAACCGGCTCAGTACGACCAACGGCTTGCAGGGCTGAAACGACGTGACGGATATCCTGCACACGGTCTCGCGGTGCCACCACGACGGCATCGGCCGTTTCGACAACCACATGGTCACGCAAACCGACTGTTGCCAACAGGCGATGTTCAGAGCGCAGGTAACAGCCATGACTGTCGCTGGCGATCACGTCGCCACGAACCACATTGCCCTGACTGTCATGGTCGCCAATCTGCCACAAGGCTGACCAGGATCCAACATCGTTCCAACCCACGTCCAGCGGCAAGACCAGACCGTGCTGGCTTTTTTCCATCACGGCATAGTCAATAGAGTCGGACGGACAGGAGGTGAACGCATCGGTGTCGAGGCGCAAAAACTCAAGATCCTGCGTTGCACAATCCATGGATTGACGACAGCATTGGACCATCTGGGGTGCCAATCGTTCCAATTCAGCCAGATAACGGTCGGCACGGAATAGGAACATGCCACTATTCCAGTAATAATCACCCGAGTCGACGTATTGCTGTGCCTGCACGGCATCGGGCTTTTCGACAAAGCGGTGAATGGCATAACCACTCTCCTGCCAGCGTGGTCCACGTTGGATATAGCCAAACCCGCTATCCGGCCGATCCGGCACAACACCAAAAGTGACCAGATAGCCCTGTAAAGCTGCCTGGGCTCCCTGTGTGACTACTTGGTGGAACCGTTCGATATCGGCAATGATATGATCGGCTGGTAACAGCAGTAGCAACACATCCGGTGTGTGGCGCAACAGGCTGTAAAGAGCGGCACAGGCGGCCGCCGGTGCGGTATTGCGACCAACCGGTTCAAGCAGGATGGCTGATAAGGGCATGTCCACCATCTGAGCCTGTTCGGTTGCCAGAAAACGGTGCTTATCGTTACAGATCAGCATCGGTGCCTGTGCCTCCGGCAAACCACGCAGACGCAGCAAGGTCTCCTGGAACAGCGACCGCTCCGATGCCAACGGGTGAAACTGTTTCGGAAAGGCTCCCCGTGATAACGGCCATAGACGGGTCCCGGAACCGCCCGACAGAATAACAGGCAGGATCATGTTGATAACTCCATAGTAATCACTCCCACTCAATGGTACCAGGAGGTTTGGAAGTAATGTCGTAGGTAACGCGGTTAATACCGTCCACTTCGTTGATAATCCGATTAGCAATGCGGGCTAGCAGGTCATGTGGAATGGGATAGCAGGAAGCTGTCATGTAGTCGCTGCTTTCAACGGCCCTCAGGGCTACCACATATTGATAGCTACGGCCATCACCCATGACACCGACGCTTTTAACAGGCAGAAACACAGCGAAGGCCTGAGCGATGCGTTCGTAAAGACCCGCTTGCCGTAGTTCTGCCAAATAGATAGCATCGGCCTGACGCAATAGATCGGCATAATCCTGTTTCACTTCCCCCAGAATACGCACCCCTAGTCCTGGGCCTGGGAAAGGATGACGGAAGATCATCTCGGGGGGTAATCCTAGGGACAATCCCACCTGACGCACCTCATCCTTGAAAAGCTCCCGCAACGGTTCCAGCAGCTTGAGCTGCATCCGTTCGGGTAGTCCACCGACGTTATGATGCGATTTGATGTTAGTCGCCACGCCGGTATGGGATCCAGCCGATTCGATGACATCCGGATAGATGGTTCCCTGTGCCAGCCAGGCAATACCGGTCAACCGTTGCGCTGCTTCCTCAAAAATCTCAATGAAGGTGTGACCGATGATCCTGCGTTTCTGTTCCGGATCGGTCACCCCACGCAATCGGTCAAGAAAGAGCTCGCCAGCGTTGATGCGTTCGACCTGGACACCCATGTTATGGGCCAAGGTTGCCATCACCTCGTCGCCCTCATGGAGGCGCAACAGACCGTTATCCACAAAAATGCAGGTTAATTGTGCGCCAATGGCCCGATGCAGCAAGGCCGCTGTCACGGCCGAATCTACTCCACCGGAAAGCGCCAGCAGCACCCGCTCTGTACCAACCTGCTGCTGTAAGCGGGCTAGGCTGTGTTCAATGAAGTGTTCTGGTGTCCACAGCCCGTGACAATGGCAGACTTGGCGCACAAAGGCATGCAGCAATTGGGATCCGCGTGGGGTGTGGTGCACCTCGGGATGAAACTGGACACCATACCAGCGACGCTGTGGTTCGACCCAAGCCGCCACCGGTGCGTTGTCACTGCTGGCCAGACAACGGAATGATTCTGGTAGCCGGCTGACCTGATCGCCATGACTCATCCATACCGTCGCCGTCGCCGTATCACCAAACAGGGCGGCCATGAGTGGATCGGATGCGGCATCATGGGCGCATGTCAACAGGGCCGGACCATATTCGCGCCGACTGGCCTGCTGGACATGCCCACCAAACCGGTGCGCCATATATTGCAGACCATAGCAGATGCCCAGCACAGGGATACCTAGATCGAACACGGCCGGATCCGGTTCCGGGGCGTTGCTGTCATAAACGGATTGATGTCCACCGGAAAGAACAATGCCCTGCGGTGCTAGGGCACGTATCCTGTCCATCGACATAAAGAAGGGATGAATTTCGCAATAAACCTGGGCCTCACGGATACGCCGCGCAATCAGCTGGGTATACTGCGAGCCAAAGTCGAGGATCAGGATGGTTTCTCTCATTTTCGTCGGGCACTCCTTATGATCTCTATAATCGGTTAATTATGCCTGGGGGCGAAAGTACCCCGGGCTGATATGAATCGCCCAGCTGGGGCTTCATGAGGCATGACTCACCGCATCATACGCCCCGAAGGGGCAGCTTTAATCGTAGCTTGGGGCATCAATCCAAACAACAGAAGCTCTAACCACCCCAGCTCAGCCAGCCGCTGTTATCCCTCATGTCGGCCAGCTTGACACTGGTGAGCGTGAAGGCCATTTCGGCCCTTTTCTTGCCGTCCAAGTCGATCTCCAGCAGCCTGTTCTTGTCATCAAAACGCACTTGGCACTGCCCTTTGCCGTTAAAAGCAGCTGAACCAATGAACGGACCATCATCGCTGCCACTGCGCGGCACTGGGCTCCAACTGTTCTAATCTAGCCGATACATGCCGATAACTAGTCTCATTATCGTCTGTCATTTTGGCAGTGGTTTGCACCACGAGCTGGCACCCTTCGGGTGGGCTAAAGCCGCCCCTTGGAAAATCAATGGATGTTGAACGATTGGAGCCCAGTGCCCCCTAAACGACAAGAAAAAAGATCGCAGTGCCCAGTAGCAAGCGATAGACAACAAACACCATCAGACCCTGCTGGCGCAACCATGACAGCAACCCATGGATCACCACCAATCCGGCAACCGATGAAACCAGCAGTCCGATCGCTAACATCTGCCATTCATGCTCCGTGACGGTCTTGTGGGATAGTTCGACCAGATCGAGTGCAGCAACCAAAACACCAACTGGAATGGCCAGCAAAAAAGAAAAACGGGCTGCCGTCTCACGCGTAAAACCGAGCATCAGAGCCATGGTCATGGTCGCTCCGGACCGTGACGTACCTGGAACCAATGCCAAAGCCTGTGCCAAACCAATCAGCAGGGCGTGATGCCACGACAGCATCGGCATATCCAGGCGTTTGCGCCCCAGCCAATCGGCCAGCCCCAGTAATAAACCGAAAACAATGGCCGTGGTGGCGATTAGGGACGGGCTGCGCCCCATGGATTCAATCAGTGATTTAAAACTTAAACCAGCCAGCCCAACCGGAATAGTCGCCAAACAGAGTGCCCAGAACAGATAGGCCTCCGGATTGTCAGCCAAATGTCCCCGCCGCGTGCTGGACCAGCTACCCTCGATCAGTCGCCATACATCATGACGGAAATAGACCAGCACCGCCAACAGGGTACCCGTATTGCTGGCAATATCAAAATCAAGCCCCTGATCGGGCCAGTTTAACAGGCGAGGCACCAGAATCAGATGACCAGACGAGCTGATCGGCAAAAATTCGCTGATACCCTGGACAAGGCCCAACAGGACAGCCTGATACCATTCCATTGACTACGTCGCTCCTTCTGGTTGATACAATACACGCACCAGATACAATCCGTGGGGGGGCGCCGTTGGGCCAGCTGCCCGTCGATCGCCAGCCTGTACGACACGGGCAAAATGATCCACTGACCAGCGCCCTTGACCAACCAATAACAAAGAACCCACAATGTTACGCACCATATGATATAGGAAGCCATCCGCGCCGATGACCAACCTGATTTCGTCGCCCTGACGATACAATTCAGCACGCGAGACGTGCCGTATGGCCGTTTTGGCCTGGCACTCAGCTGCCCGAAACGCCGAAAAATCGTGTATCCCCAATAATCCATGGACAGACAGGGTCATTCTTTCATCATCCAGCCTGCCTGTCGGACAATGCAACCGGTAGAGCCGGTCGAAGACGGAGGGCCAAGGACGATCATCGAGACGATAAAGATATTCTCGGTAGCATGCAGAAAAACGGGCATGAAAACGCTCATCAACTTCCGATACCCCGATCACGGTCACGGATGCCGGGGTCAACGCATTGACAGCCCGCTGTATCTCCCGCTCTGAACGAGGTCTAACCGTGTCGAAGTGTGCTACTTGTCCGAGCGCATGAACCCCTGCGTCGGTACGTCCGGCACCAACGACCGTCACGACATGACCAAAGAGACGGCTCAAGGCCCGCTCAAGGGCTTCCTGTACCGACGATTGACCGGATTGACGTTGCCAGCCATGAAAACAGCTGCCGTCATACTCCATATCAAGCCGAAAACGGGTCAAATCGATGACTTCTAATCTTCGGATTCATCCTCGCTTACAGTACCCGATGGCTTGTCACGGCTCTTTTTGGGAGGTTTACCAACCGCTGGCCGATAAATCTCGACCCGATCCCCAGGCTGTAACACCTGCTCTAATGGAACCAACCGGCTGTAAATACCAATTTTTTGCTGCGCCAGATCAATCTGGGGGCATTTTCCCAGTATACCGGAACGGCGAATCGCCTGCTCGGCAGTATACCCTTCAGGAACCTCAAATTCCAACAACATCTGCTTGCGGGGCTCCGCATAAGTGACGGCAACACGCATTGGATTCTCCTTTTGTCACACACCAGACAGGCCATCATCGATCGATAAAAACAATGGGCCAACGCAAAAACAGTTCCTTTTAGCCGTTAATAGCGCTATGCTAGAACTTGATATCAGCCACTCAATCCAGAAAAGGGCATTTTGGACCATGAAAATCTTCGCTCTCTACAACATTAAAGGCGGTGTTGGCAAAACGACCATGTCTGTCAACTTGGCCTATCTTTCGGCAGCCAGTGGTGCTCGCACCTTGATTTGGGATCTGGATTCTCAAGGCAGTTCCAGTTTTTACTTCTGTGTTAAACCTAAAGTCAAGGGTGGCAGTAAAAAACTGTTGTCGGACCGCACCGATATCGATACCCACTTGCGTATGACAGGGTATCCTAACCTTGACCTACTGCCGTCCGACTTGTCCTACCGCAAGATGGATCAGCAGATTCACGACATGAATCACCCCGTCCGTGTTTTGAAGCACCTGATTGAATCGGCCGACGATGACTACGACCACATGTTTCTTGATTGCCCTCCTGGTCTCTCCCTGGTAGCAGAGCAGGTTTTCCAGTTGGCAGACGTACTGTTGGTGCCACTGATTCCGACTACCCTATCGCTGCGTGCCTACAACCAACT
>JADGCH010000018.1:17387-19324 GCA_015229115.1 Magnetococcales bacterium | reverse complement strand
GTACTGTTGGTGCCACTGATTCCGACTACCCTATCGCTGCGTGCCTACAACCAACTGGTGCGTTTCCTGGTGGATCACCGTTCCAAGAAATTGCGTGTACTACCCTTCTTCAACCAGGTTAATCTGGAAAAACCGATCCATCGGGTCGTGACCCGTAACGTGCGCGAACAACATCCCGTTTTTCTGCAGCAAATGATTCCGGATTCCAATCTGATTGAGTCCATGGGCATCAAACGCGCTCCACTAGCTACTTACGCCCGTGAATCCTCAGAGGTAGCCGCGTTCGACGCTTTATGGCAAGAAATACAGTCCCGTTTAACTGAAAAAACGGATAAAAAAGCAACTAAAAAATAGCTCCATTTAATGAGGGGATCGAGACCGGTTACCACAAGTTCATGGAAAGGTAGCGATCCCCCCGATCTGGCAGGATCACGACGATGCAGGCCGAGGCATCGGCCTGAACAGCGACCCGCAACGCAGCCGCTACAGCACCACCACCCGATAGACCAACAAACAGACCCTCTTCACGACCAAGACGCCGGGTCATCTCCTGCGCCTCCTGTTCTGAAACGTCCAGAATGCGGTCAACACGGTGAGGCTCAAAAATTTTTGGTAAATAGGCCTCTGGCCAGCGTCGAATACCGGCAATGCGGGCTCCCTCCTCTGGCTGCACACCGATAATCTGAATCGAGGCATTACGCTCTTTCAAAGCACGTGAGACGCCCATGATGGTACCGGTCGTTCCCATGGCACTGACGAAATGAGTAACTTGACCTTTGGTGTCCTGCCATATTTCGACACCCGTAGTACGTTGGTGCATACGCCAGTTGTCCGCATTGGAAAACTGGTCCAGCATGATACCCTTGCCCTGCTGAACCAGCGCCTTGGCATGGTCAATAGCCCCTTCCATACTGGCGTCAGCAGGAGTCAAGGCAATCTCGGCCCCGTAGGCGGCCATGACAGCACGCCGTTCCTGGGTCATGTTGTCCGGCATGACCAGAATCAGACGGTAGCCACGGCGTGCCGCCAACATAGCCAGTGCAATACCGGTGTTGCCGCTGGTCGGTTCGATAACGGTGACTCCAGGACGCAGCAGACCACGCTCCTCGGCACCCAGAAACATTCCAAGGGCAGCTCGATCCTTAACGGAACCACCCGGATTACTACCTTCCAGTTTGGCTAACAACCGGACTTGACGACAGGACGATGCAATACGACTCAACTGCACCAATGGTGTCATTCCGATAGCTTGTTCCAATGTGGTCATAGCTGTGTTCCCGCGTTGCTTTGTAACTCATTATAAAAACAGTACCGCTGTCCACCAGTCCTTTTGGCTTCGTACATCGACACATCGGCCGCATGCAAAATCTGGTCAAGCGTACCAGCATCATCCGGAAAAAAAGCGATGCCAATACTGCCAAAAATAGACGCCACCCCCGCCGTCAAATAAAATGGCTCGGCCAAGCGTTCCAGAATCTTTTGTGCTACACCACTGACATCCAGATCGTCACGGACACCAGGAAGCAAGACGGTAAATTCGTCGCCACCCAAACGGGCAATGGTGTCAGAACGGCGTACACAACCGGTTAACCGAACAGAAACTTCAACCAGCAACTCGTCACCAGCCGCGTGGCCGAGGTGGTCATTGACCCATTTAAACCGATCCAGATCGATGAACATCAGGGCGATACGTCCTCCCACACGGGTCACATGCAGCAGGGCCTGTCCCAGACGATCCATAAATAGATTCCGGTTGGGCAAGTCGGTCAAAGCGTCGTAATTGGCCTGGTGATGGATACGGTCTTCGGCGCGCTTGCGTTCGGTGATATCGCGCGCAATACCCGAGTAATAGAGCACCCCATCAGCAGACCAGTGGGCAACGGACAGGTCCATGGGGAAGCGGTGACCGTCACGACGCTGCCCTGTCAATTCGATCG
>JADGCH010000018.1:0-17290 GCA_015229115.1 Magnetococcales bacterium | reverse complement strand
ACGGACAGGTCCATGGGGAAGCGGTGACCGTCACGACGCTGCCCTGTCAATTCGATAGACTTGCCATCGAGAAACTGCAACCAGTTATCAGTATAGGCACTACCAGCGATCGTCTGCAAAGATTCCGGATGCAACAGGGCCACAATCGACTGGCCATTCGCCTCTGATGCCGTGTAACCAAAAATACGTTCTGCCGCTTGGTTCCAGAAGGCGATGTTACCATCTTCCGTTGTCGTGAACAGGGCATCCTGTACCGATTGGGTAATGGAACGGAAATGCTGCTCACTGCGCTCCAGTTCACGCAAAATACGGGCTCGTTCCTGCTCAAGTCTGCGGGTATCGATCAGCATCCAGGCACGCTGCTTCAATACCGACCAGTGAATGGGCTTGGTGATGTACTCTTCTGCACCCGACTGGAAGGCACGATCAACCGATGCATCATCCTCCAGTGCCGTGACCATAATCACCGGGACATCCTGTCCCCCCTCACTCTGCCTGATGCACCGACAGGCATCGAAACCATCCATGACCGGCATTAGGGCATCCATTAAAACCAGCTCGGGGCGGTGCTGCTGGAACAGAAATACAGCCTGTTGACCATTTTCTGCCTCAACTGTATGGAACCCTTGCCGCTGTAAAAACTGACCCAACATGCCGCGCATGAAATCGTGGTCATCCGCTACCAGAATCAGCGGTCTGCCGTCACCCACTACGAACATGCAAGGCCTCACGCAGCAGCATGACCTCACGATCCAGTGCCACCAGATGTTCAGAAGTACAGCCGCTGTTACCCTCCTGCTGCACCAGCTGCTCGAGATCTGCTGCCAACCGACCTAGCCGCTCGGCACCAATGGTACGGCTGCTGCTTTTTAGGCGGTGACTGGCGTGAATCAGAGTTTCGATATGGCCACCTGCAACACTGTTGGCATGGATCAGAGACTGTTGCTTGATCACATCCTGAAAAAAGCGCTCTATGAACGGCTCTGGCTCCATACCAAGATCATCGGTCAGCTGACGCAACCTTTGCTCGTCGAGGACAAGGTCCGTGCCAGCCTCAACAGGGTTATCAATCAGTTGACACCTCCAGCAACATCCTCGCCACGCTGATTGAGAACACTCTCCACCGCTGCCAGCAATTCATGTTTCAAAACTGGTTTACGCAGGGTTCTGGCTGCACCATTGGCAGCGGCCGTTTCCAGGCCAAAATCAGGGTGGAAACCAAGATGGCCACCGGTAATGGCGATAATCGGCACATGAGGTGCCTCCACCTTCAATTCACGTATTAAGGTCAAACCATCTTTTTCCGGCATGATCAGATCGACAATCACCAGATCAATGACCACCTGACTGGACTTCTGGGCACGAAACTGTTCCAGACCATGCTGACCGTTATGAGCCGTAACAACCTGATAACCTACCCGCTCCAGGATCTGTCGCATGACATCGCGAAAAGAGTCGTTATCATCAATGACCAGTACCGTTACCATGACGCTGATTCCTCGTTACCCAATGATCCGTGACAGGAAAAGTTAAAAAATACGATTGATTGATGATATCACATATCCAGCGATACACAAGACTACCCGCGAGCTATTTAGCCAAACTTTCAGTAAGATCGTGCCAACCAGAACGGCGGAAGAAAGGTTGGTACATGCGTCGGCCATAGCGGACATCCGGTGGCGTATACCAGGGACAGTTCGGTAAACACCGAAAAGAGACCCAGTTATTCTCGTTGGCGTAATCGAGACAGGCGACATAGCGTTCGCAGCTATCGTCACGCGCCTCGTCAGCTTCATCACAGGTCAACAACCGTTTCATGGGTTGAATACGAATGCCCGCTGGCAGCAGATTGGATCGTTGCGTCATGGTTGATCTACACTCTTCAATGTTTAGGTCTTATTTGATAGCGGAGATGGTTCTCCCTGCACGGAATATTCCATCGCCATTAGGTAGAGTTGATCCAGCAAATCGAATAACTGGTCCTTAACTGTGGCAAACTGATTCATCATCACGACGGCCTCCCCTGTCGATCCCACGGATACCAAACGTACCGTCTCACGTGCGATGTCATGGACCGTACCATGCACCTGTCCCAGTTGTCCAAACAGGGGCCAGTGACTGAACTGTCGTTGACCATCCTGATCGTACCACAGGCCAAAATGGCAATGGTGTGCATCAACAACCTCATCCGGCTGTAACACAAGACGACCGCGAATGACGTTCTCCATACGCCCAAGCCACTGCAAATGAGCACTTTTAACAGCAGCAATATCAAAAGGTTCCCGCCCGATATCGAGAGACTGAATCGATTGGTCCAGCCGTTTGCCAGGTTCACGGGAAGTGTCAATCAGTAACGAAACGTGGTGAATCGCCCCGTCAATTAGCGTGATATTATGAAAAATCTGCCGCAGCTGCTCGTTAGCCGCATGAATGGAATCGCCCATTTGCTGTGCTGCATCAGCAACAGTCTGCGACGTCTGACTGACCTCCTGATTACGTTGTGCCAAGTCGGCCGCAGTACGCGAGATATCACCGGCAGACTGTGCGATCTCATCGGTACCGGAAGAGGCAACCATAGCCGAGCGTGCCACGTTGCCAGATGCCTGATTCAGCTCACGAATGCTGTCGGTTACTTCACCAGTAGCACCAGCAACATGCTCGACTGCAGCTGCAATACGCTGAATGGTGGCGCTTTGATCATCAACGGCGTAGGAAATGTCACGATTACTTTTATTGATGCTCCTGATGGCCAGATTGACCTGTTTAGTGGCTATTGCCGTGGCATTGATCTGGCTCTGAATCTCACGCACACGCTCTGAAATCATGTGGGTGGCATCCTTAGTCTGCTTGGCCAGATCCTTGATTTCGCTCGCTACAATGGCAAAACCACGCCCCGTCTCACCCGCACCGGCTGCCTCGATAGAGGCGTTAAGAGCCAGCAATCCGGTATGTTCAGCAATTTTGTTAATGACAACCAACACCTCATCGATCTCATCGGCCGATGTCGAAAGGCGTTGCATGGCAGCTCCGGCACCTTGGGCTTGCTGGTCAACCTGAGAGGACTCAAGGCTGGCTGCATGGCATAAATCACGGATGTGGGCCAATGAGACGATCATTTCCTGAATCTCCCTGGAAACAGCACCAGCCGACTGATCGACCTGTTCCATGTTACTGTTGATGCCAATCAGGTTGGTCGTAATTTGCGAAGAAGCCGCAGCAATGGCGTGGATGTTAATGTTGGCCTGCTCGGCTGCCGCCGCGATGGCATCAATACTGCCGGCAAGCTGGCTGGCGGCAACAGCCATCTCCTGCACTTGCTCAGTGGTACGCTGTACCGAATGCTGGATCGCCACAACATGATCCGTGACCATGTTATGACTCAAAACAATAGCATTGGCTAAAGAATGGTTTTCATGTGAATCCTGGGCCAGATGGTTTTTGGACTCAACGATCTCTTGTACCGATGCACCGAGTGAACGGGCCTGCACCATCACGGTACGACCGATCCGTATGAAACTGTCCGCCAACTGATTGGCATGGTGTGCCAGCTGCCCCAATTCAGTGCTTTGATCCATATCGGTGATACGGTGTGTTAGCTGTCCACCAGCCATGGTACGCAGGCTGTCACACAAGCGATCCAGCGACCGATTGATGGTTCGGATGCGCAGCAATACAAAAACCGTCACGATCAGCGCCACGATGCCGGCAACCAGTACAGCATGGACGATACTGTCGACATGATCTGAGGCTTTCTGGGCCATCAGGATGGAAGCCCGGTTCATATCCTGAAGCAACTGATCGCTCGCAGCCAGTAACTCACGCTGCAACGACGCCAAGTCGGCACGCTCATCCTGTCCTAATCGTTGCAGTTGTGTCATCAACGGTCGCCAAATCGCCTGTGCCTGCTCCAGCTGCGCCTTGATAGCAGGGGTCGGTTGTGACATGCGCGCCAACTCCGGATTATTACGATCCAGAGTGCGAGAAGCCATCCCACCCGTAAGCAACGCCCTCAAGGTCTCATCAAATACCTGAACAGAACCCTGTAACGGCACCAGATGCACTTTTTGACGGTCATGGCTGTAAACCAGAAATTCCTTCACCATCTTCTGCGATAACATGCGCTGTCGACCAGTTAAATTGATGGTATCACCATCTTCCCTCATTTCCTGGGTCATACCATACACAACAACCAGCACAGCCACGATGGTCAAGCTGAATATGATATGAATTAAAATCAGAGTTTGTTTCAGGCCTGTATAATACGGACTCATGTTCTGAAATAATCTGTTCCAGATACGTCCCCGCAACCCTGTTGCCATCCCCCTCTCCCCAATTGATCCCCCATTGACGTCACGGTGCATCATACTGGATACAAACCCGTTTTAACAACCCTGTTTGATCCATAACAATCTTTGGCACTGACACGTTCGTCAGGAACATAACGATAACAGTGCTTCACAAGCTATTTCAGAACCATTTTCAACCAGTTGCATAGGTGGTGCTGGTTGTTGCCATAAATGATACAGTGGCTCAAACCAATTCCCCCTGTTGAACTGCTCCAGCGACAGCTCATGCACCCGTCCATGTCGCACCAACCAGCGACTAATTGGCCCTTCATCCGGAAACCAGCCCCGTTTCACATACAGCAGGGGCTTGCGATGCATGACGCAGTCAACGCTCATGCCATAACCCGGTTTACTAACCACTCCGTCAACCGAGGCTATAATATCGGGGAAAGACCACTGATGACGGATGCGCTGCAGAGGTACCACGTGACTGACATCGGGCAAAAGGGTACGATCATGATCTACCAGCCACAAAGCACGGTCTTCGACGGCCAGGACTGATAGGGGCAGCGTGTTGGCAGCTATACCACCCAGTGTGACCAGAAACAGTGGCCGTTGATCTTCGGACGACCAACCCATCGCCCCACGTAGTGCCTGTGGTCGTGATTGACCCTGAGTGGTCATGGGAGGAATAAGGTGAGGATGGATAAACGGCATCCCAGGCAATGCCGGTTCGAGTAACAGGGCCTTATCAACACGACGGTAAGCCTCCCGCATGGTGGCAATCCAGGCCGTGAGCTGTTGTTGCTGTTCCGGGACTTGATCCAGATAGGGTAAACAGGTCTCTGCCAGGATCACGTCCCAGCTGATGGAGGCTAAAGCAACCGTTGGAATGGCCAACGCCTGTGCCGCAGCCAGGGTCAAGTAGGGGATGTTAGCCAAAACCAGATCGGGTCGCCACCGACGCATCTGCTGCTGTTCGGCCTCCAGACGATCGTGCCAATTCTCATGCAAGGCACACAAAGCGGCCATTGTGGCTGGAACATCAAGGGTCAGTGCGTCCTTCTGCTGCACACCGACGTCGCGAGAGAGCGGGTCGATGGTAAAGGGAGCTTTAAGACGAATACGCAACAGCTCGGCAGGGACGGATGTTGTCAAATGCAGTACCAGATCCGGTCTGAGCCGCGCCAGTTGCTGCAACACTGGTGCAGTCTGACCAGCATGACCAAAACCATGGCCAGAAATGGCACACCACAGCCGCATGGTCATACCGCTATCAGATCACCTGACACCACACGGAACAGGCCCCTATCCGGATGGTTGATCAGCAGGAAGCCATCACGATCAAGGTCAACAGCAACAGCCGTGATCAGTCCATGGTCCAGCATCACCCGCACCGGCTGCCCCATCAATGAAGCCATAGCCAACCAGCGTTGCCGTACCGGCTCAAAACCCTGCGCCAACAACCGGCGATACCAATCCGTCAGATAGTCCAGAAAGGAAACCAGCAACCGCGAACGAGATAATGGCACCAGTCCGCTCGACTGCGCATGAGACAGGGATATGGCCGTCTGGCGCAATTCAGTCGGAAAATCGCTCAAGTCTGTATTGACATTGACGCCAACCCCGATGACAACGGCCATTACCTGCTGCCCCTGCAGGATCATCTCAGACAGGATGCCTGCGGCCTTGCGACCGGAAATCAACAGATCGTTGGGCCATTTCAAAGTCGCGCCCTCCACCCCCAGCGCCGCAACACTCTCAGCCAGAGCGACACCAGCCAATAAGGTTAGCTGCGCCGCCTGCATCGGTGCTATAGCCGGTCTCAAGATACAGGAGAAGGCCAGATTTTTATCAGGATGATGATACCAGGACCGATCGACACGCCCACGCCCCTGAGTCTGCTGGTCCGCCACAACCACCGTGCCCTCAGGAGCACCATCACGCGCCATGGCCATGGCAACCCGACTGGTTGAATCAACCCGAACTCTGTGGTGATAGCGATCAGACCGAAATAACGTCCCCGTCAACAGGGACGTCACCTCTTCCGGCGTCAACCGATCAACAGCACCAATCTCCAGAGTAACACTCACCCCGGTTATAGAGCCTGCTCATCGCGCTCACCGGTACGAATACGGACAACCGACTCGACAGGTGTTACAAAAATCTTGCCATCACCAATACGACCCGTACGCGCTGCGTGTTCAATCGCTTCAATGGCCCGGTCGACAAGTTCATCGCCCAAAACGACTTCTACCTTGAGTTTTGGCAAAAAGTCAACCACATACTCTGCACCGCGATAGAGTTCCGTATGCCCCTTCTGGCGGCCAAAACCGCGCACTTCAGAGACAGTAATGCCCTGAATGCCCACTTCTGCCAAAGCCTCCTTGACATCATCCAGTTTGAATGGCTTGATGATGGCCTCAATTTTCTTCATGCCTGATGCTCCCTATTGCTCTCCATATTACTCTGACAAATGACCGATCTAATGACCTGGAACAACGACGTGGTCTTTGAGTAGTTTATACCGGACTGAGTCGACCAGCGCCTCGTAAGAAGCTTCAATGATATTGGCCGAAACGCCAACCGTCCCCCAATGACTGTCTCGATCTTCCGATTCAATCAGCACCCGCACCACGGCATCGGTACCACCAATCGAGAGAATACGCACCTTGAAGTCCACCAGCCGCACATCGGCCAACGTGGGATAGAAACGAATCAGCGCCTTGCGTAACGCGCTGTCCAGTGCATTGACCGGGCCGTTACCATCCGCTGCCGTATGCTCAATCATGTCACCAACAGCAACACGAACACTGGCATCGGACTGCAACAATGGCTTATGGTCAATCCAGATGCGCTCATCAATGACACGAAATCCCTTGAGACTGAAGTAATCCGGCAGCTGTCCCAGCAACCGCCGCGCTCGCAACTCGAAGGAGGCCTCGGCTCCTTCAAACTGATAACCACGATGTTCCAGATCCTTGATTTCCTGCAACAGATCACGAATGCGCGGGTCGTTGGGATCCAGCGAATCAAAGCCAAATTCGCGCAGCTTGTAAACCAGATTGCTGCGCCCGGATTGTTCAGAAACCAGCACCCGACGATGGTTGCCAACCGTTTCAGGTTCAATATGCTCATAAGTCGCTGCTGAACGGGTGACGGCCGAGACGTGAATCCCTCCTTTATGAGCAAAGGCCGACAGACCAACAAAAGGCTGGTTTTTCTGCGAGGCACGGTTGGCCATCTCGTTAACCAACCGGCTAAGGTTGGTCAAACGGGTCATTTGTGGCGTCACAGCCAGCGAATAACCCATTTTCAGAGCCAGATTGGGCATGATAGCTACCAGATCGGCATTACCACACCGCTCACCAAATCCGTTTATGGTTCCCTGAACCTGAATGGCGCCACAGCGTACCGCTGCCAAGCTATTAGCCACCGCCAAACCGGCATCGTTATGACAATGCACGCCTAAAGGGCCCCCAAGCGTCACCACATCATGCACCGCGTGTTCAACATCGTGGACCAGCGTGCCACCGTTGGTATCGCACAAGACCAGACAATCGGCACCAGCATCCATGGCTGTCTGCAAAACCTGACGGGCATACAGGGCATCCGCCTTATAGCCGTCAAAGAAATGCTCCGCATCAAAAAAGACCTGATCGACCCGTGTCTTCAAGTAACGAATGGAATCGAAAATCAGTTGCAGGTTCTCCGCCAACGTGATACCAAGCGCCTGTTGCACATGTAAAGGCCAACTCTTGCCAAAAATGGTTACAACCGGCGTTCCCGCCTGCAACAGACCCTTTAATCCGTCATCCTGCTCAGCGGCAACCCCTGCCCGTCGCGTTGCACCAAAGGCCACCAAACGACTGTTGCCCCACTCCAGCTTAGCCGCATGGTGGAAAAAATCGCCATCCTTTGGGTTGGCACCAGGCCATCCACCCTCGATAAAATCAATGCCAAACTCGACCAGTTGCCGACTAACACGCAACTTGTCTTCGACCGAAAAGAGCACATCCTCGCTTTGCGATCCATCGCGCAAGGTGGTGTCGTAAATCTGGATTGGACGACTATCCACTGATACGACCCGGCATTTCTTTATCGAGCTCGAACGCATCGTGCAGAGCCCTCACCGCCAGTTCGGTGTATTTCTCATCGACAACAACCGAAATCTTGATCTCCGAAGTAGAGATCATCTGGATATTGATGCCTTCACTGGCCAAGGTCTGAAACATCTTCTGGGCTACACCAGAGTGGGAACGCATGCCAACCCCAACAGCTGACACCTTGGCAATTTCCGGATTACCCAATAAATCACGTGCACCAATCACTTGAGTGGCCTGCTGTAACACCTGCATGGCCTGCTGATAATCCCCATGGGGCACTGTAAAGGTGATGTCTGTCTCACCACTGGCGGAAATATTCTGGATAATCATATCCACATTGATGTTGGCCTGAGCCAGTGGGCCGAAGATGGAGGCGGCAAGACCCGGTCGATCCGGAACCCCACGCACCGTAATTTTAGCCTCATTCTTGTCACAGGTGATCCCGGAAACGACGACGTTCTCCATGATGTTGCTCTCCTCTGTCAGCAAGGTTCCCTGGCTGTTCTCTTCCAGCGAAGAGAGTACCCGCACCGGAACGGAATATTTCTTGGCCAATTCGACCGAACGAATCTGAAGCACCTTAGCACCCAGTGACGCCATCTCCAGCATTTCGTCATAAGAGATAACGTCCAGACGCCGCGCCTTGGGAACGATGCGGGGGTCGGTGGTATACACGCCATCGACATCGGTGTAGATGTCACAGCGGTCCGCCTTCAGGGCGGCAGCCAACGCCACAGCCGATGTATCCGATCCACCACGCCCTAAGGTTGTGATATTATGGTTGGCATCGACGCCCTGAAAACCAGCCACCACGACCACGTAGCCGGCGTCCAGGTCATGCCGCATCTTTTCCCCGACCACATCAACAATACGGGCCTTGGAAAAAGCATCATCCGTCATAAAGGGAATCTGCCAACCCAGATACGACTTAGCTCGACAGCCCATCGATTCCAGCGCAATGCAGAGCAACCCGACCGAAACCTGCTCACCAGCGGCCACTACGACGTCGTATTCACGTTTATTGTAGGAAGGTGTCAGTGCTTCGACCAACGCCACGAGCCGATTGGTCTCTCCAGCCATGGCCGACACTGCGACGACCACCTGATGGCCGGCCTGACGAGTCGCCATAACCCTGCTGGCCACGTTCTTGATTCGTTCGACGGTACCCACTGAGGTACCACCAAATTTTTGTACAATGAGAGCCACGTTGTCCTCTTCTCAATCCGTCACAAAACAAAATAAACCGTTACAAAATAAAGCGCTGATCGCTATCCAGGCCAGGCAAATGGCCGGCCACCGTCTCAAACAGCAGCTCTGGCTGATCCTGACCGGCAGCACGATAACGCACTGCCCTCATGACGGCTGCCCCAGGCTCACCGACAATGGCCACTAATACACCCTCAGGGGCAAGCTGTCGCAACAGGGCGTTAGGAACGGCCAACACGGCACCGCAACACAGAATAGCATCGTAAGGAGCTGACTCGGGCCAACCTTCCCCCAGCACGCCTACCTTCCAGGCTATGCTTCCTGTCGACAAAATTCTTGGCGCATCCAGCGTCGCGTCTGATTCCAGTGCATAGACCTCATGTCCCACATGGCTCAACAGGGCTACCTCGTAGCCACCGCCCGCCCCCACAACCAGCACACGCCCGGCTGAGGCAAGCGACAGAGACTGGATCATCCAGGCAATCTGTAGCGGCTTCAGGGCGTAACGGTTGGGGCTGATGGGTAGTGGATGGTCTGAGTACACGAAGTCGTGCCATTTAGGATCAACAAATGGCTCACGCGCGACAGCCATAAAACTAGCCACCAAGCGTTCATCGGTCACCCGGTTTGGTATGATCTGGCTTTTAACCATGTTGTAACGAGCTTGGGAAATGTTTTGATTAATAGTCACCATGTACTCCTCTCCAACCCATCCATCAGGACCCAGTCTGGTCTAACGGTAGCATAATCACATGCTCGTTGCAACAGACCCTCCAGCAGATTCAGGTCCCAACCCAATCCTGACTACGACTGATGGTATGCACCATGATACGGATGATCGCTTTCGGATAGTCCGTCACGATGTATTCCAGTCGATCCCAGTAGATCACCCATGCCATATTTTCAAGTTTTTTTAGATAATTCAATAGACTGATATAATCACCTTCCAACAATAGACTGGTACCATGCTGATAAATAATCTCGTTTGGATTGACAACTTTCTTTTTTTTGTCTTTATCCTTGTCTTTCTCTTTATCTTTGTCCTTGTCCTTGTCTTTCTCCTCATCGGCCATGATTTGCACCACAGGCATGGAGGTGATCTCCAACAGCTTTAATTTGCTATCCTGTAGCAGCACCTGTTCAAGAATGTGCGTCATCTGTTGCGGCATCACCAAATCACGGGTGGCGCGATCCAGTTTTTCCCTGACTTCAGCCAAGTGTTTTTGCAGTTTATCGCGTTCCGCACGCCACTCCTTATCCGGATCCATGGTAACCCGCTGTTGCACTTCACGCTGCTTGTTCAGCGTCATTTCGATGCGATTATGAATATCATCCTGTTGTTGACTTATTTCACGCATCTTTTTTTCCCATGGCGTATAGTGCAGTGCATCCCATGCCACCAAGCCTGCCAACATGACTCCGCTGATCAAAATCAAGCGTTCACGCCGTGAAAGTGCGATAAACCGACTGTTCCAAGCCTCGAACTGCTCCCTGATAGCCGTCATGATGAGCCCCCCTACTCTTTCTTCATGTTCTGTTTCATGTTGTCCAGAGGTTGTCGCATGGAGTTACTCGCCTGTGTCGCCTCCATCAATTTGGCCCTGCTGGCATCTTCCGTGTTGCTCTGAGCTTTCGCCTTGCGGTTTTCCTGATCCCGACGCAAGGTCAGATGGGCCTGATCACTGCTCTTCAGCGTAAAGAGCAGTGGCTCACGCTGCTGCCCAGCTACCAGATTAAACGATTTGAAATTTTTACTGGCAAAAGCTTTCTGCTTGGACAGACTGTTGATGAAATCAGTCACCTTGTCCGGAGTCACCACTTTACCCTCAAGAACAATGGCCTCCCCACCATTGATCAACCCGATGGTGTGTAACCAGACACCAGTCGTTTTACCCAAGGCCAAACCCTCAAGAAACGGGGTAAATCCACGGCTACCGGCTTTCTTTGCCTTATCGATCAAGTGCATCACACGGTTGACGTGAGCCAGATCCTGTTCGAGACGCCCCACCTCCTGCTGTAACTGCATATTGCTCTGTGGCACCGGAAAACGTTTTTCCATGTCAGCCAACATGACGGAAGATTTCTGTTCCTGCCGACGCAATCCAACCAGTTCCTGTTGCTTACGGGTCAGATAGATGTTCATGGCCAGCGAAATGACCAGCAGCAACATGGCCACGGCTCCGACCACAATAACCGTTGCATGAAGGCTGACGGGATCGTGTACTGGCCTCAGGTGAGTCTGGTATAAATTCACTGACTGGGTGGTCACGCTACACCTCCACGATACAAAGCAGCACCGATAGCCGGGAGACAACGCGCTACATCGGCATCATCAACGGTTACCGCAAATTCAAATAGATCGCGTACGGCGAAATTCCTGACACGCATACCCAGTTTGTCGCCCAATGCCTCCAGCAACCCAGTTATGGGCACTGGCATGGGAACAACATGCAATGCTACAGCGGGTGGCTGGGAAAAATGGCTTTCGTAATAGTCCAATGTACGCTGCACTTCCAAGGCAATGGCATCCAGTACGAAGGAGTTCCCTAGTTCGTTGGCACTAACATCTGCCCGACCATTAACGGACTCCAGCAGCTGGTTCAGACCATAGTCGATGGGACGGGCAATAAACATCTGACCGTTCCGCCCAGCCAGCACAACACCGCTGCTGCGATCCAGAAACAGCAGCCCCATACCATCAGCATCATCCTCCGTTAACGCCATCAGATTAAGCAACGCCAACTCCAGAATATCAATGCGCTGTAAATCGAGTTTCAAGCGTTGAAATGGCTCGGCACAGCTACGGACCATCATTTCACGGGCAGCCACCACGTAGACCATCTGCTGATCACCCGTCGCCATACGACTGCCCGGGATGTTAAACACATCAACGACCGCTTCCTGAATCGGAAAATCCAGCCGATCCTTGATGCGCCAACGAATGGCGTTGTTGACTTCAGCTTCCGGTACCTGGGGTGCCTCGGCTGGAAATAGCATGTAGCTGGTGGGAAACATCAAACCAGCAAAATGGACTGTTGCCAAAGAAGAACTATTAATAAAACGCGCCAAAGCATTGAGATTCTTGCTACCACTGTCAACAACAAAGGAACAGACGTCAACCAGTGGTTTCTCTGCATCTCCTCTATGAAGCACATGTGTGACGGCGAAACCCTCCTCGTAAGCAGCAATACAAGCCAACCCAGCCCCCTGAGAAGTACGGCGCAATCGGCTGATGATCGTATGCCAGAAAGGAAATCGATTGATCCACTCCATCAGGTCTTCCCTCCAACCAATCCATCAGGAATGGCAAAGCCAACCACCGTAATATCGTCCAATGGCTCACTGGTGCCTATATAGGCGTGAAAATCGGCCAATAGGTGCTGCCCCTGCTGATTGAAAGGTTCATGACCATAATGCCTCACCCATTCACACAGCCGCTGTTTACCGTACGGAAGGTTATCCGGTCCACCAATCTGGTCAACGATACCATCGCTAAAAAGGTAAACTGCCATCATATCCTGCAAGGGTAATAGGTGATTGGTAAAGGTCAGCGCCGGTGATGACCGACGATAACCAATGCTCCAGTGATCTCCCTTCTGCACGACGACTGCGCCTGCACGAGTACGATAGATCATCGCTAAATGGGCTCCCGCAAACGTTAACTGCCCTTTGACCCAGTCAAGGGCACACACAGCAGCATCCAGACCATCATCAGACTCGGTTTTGTCACCATCTTGCTGTAACGATGAACGCACAAACCGATTCAGCCAAGACAAGATGCGTCCCGGATCACGTTCCCCATGGTCATTGATGACCTGACGTAAACCGGAAAAGACCAGCATGGTCATGAAAGCTCCCGGCACGCCATGTCCAGTACAGTCGACAACCACAATAATGGCACCACTGGCATGAAACTGGGTAAAATAGAGATCACCACCAATGATATCCCGTGGCCTCCAGATGACAAAGCTGTCCGGCAACCAACGTTGCACCACTCCCCACTCTGGCAGCAGGGCGTGCTGAATACGGTGCGCATAACGAATGCTATCGATGATGGCCCTGTTAGCCTCCTCAGTCGTGCTCAAGGCCTTCTGTAACTCAGCATTAACCCGCTCAAGAGCCTCCTCAACCTGCTTACGCTGCGTGATATCACGAATGACACCCACAGTACCAGAGTAACCTACGGCCTGTTGATGGTTGTCGGAACGGTCAATACCAGCACTGTTGACTGCACAGAAAATGGAATCCGATTGCATGGTCTCCATGGCACCTGTCATGGTACGTCGTGAATTTTTGTAGACCAGCTTGACCTCCAAATCGGTGGTCATCCGGTCATGCGTACGCCTCTCATCGAATAGTTTGGGCTGTGCTTCCGGGCACGGATCCACGACAGACGAGTGATGTAGTTTGGCAACAACGTTGCGGTGACTCACGTTCTCAACACATTCCGGATACAACAGCACGCTGAAATGTTGCCCAATCAATTCGGGGATATTGTAACCAAGTTTCTCAATGGCGTGATTGATGAATACAATCCTGCCCTCTGTATCAAGCCGATAGATGATATCAGGTACCGTTTGTACCAACGTGCGGTAATTGTTTTCCGATTCGGTCAGCTTATCGTTGGCAAACTTCAGCCCTAGCTGTGCATCAATCAAAGCACTGTTACGATTGATGGTACTGGCATAGGTCGACAACAGAAAATTCATGATCTGCTGACGGCTGGCATGAATGCGGAAGCGGTGCTGATCCACTTCTACCTCCAATGGATCATCACAGGCCGATCTGGATGCCGCTGTGACCGATGTTGCCATCATTTCACGAGCTTTACCAACAATCTCCGGCACGCTGTAAGGCTTAATGATATAATTATCAGCGCCACATTCCAGACCCAGCACAATCTCATGGATGTGTGTAAGATCTGTCAATAATATGACAGGAATCGTTACCCACGATGGGTGATCCTTGATGGCACGGCACATGGTGAACCCGTCCATGACCGGCATGTTGATGTCGGTAATGATCAGATCAGGTGGTTGCAGGGCGACATGCTGCAGAGCTTCCTCCCCATGTCTGGCCTTGGTTACCCTAAAACCGGCCTCTTTCAGGATGCGCTCAAGCAGCACAGCCTGTACCGGGCTATCCTCAACAATCAGGATGTAACCTTCAGACCCATTCGACACGGCAGACGGATCGGTCATCGTATTGTCCTTGCCAAATAACCAACAAAACGCTAGAGTTAGGAAAGCCTAGCAAATTATCTTCCATTAAGAGACATTGTCCGAAAAACGGAAAGGATTTTTTGTCAAATGCATGTTTTGTTGACAGGTTACATGGGATACATTGGTCCGGTCTTCCTGAGATTGGTTCAAGGCAGTGGTTTTCGTATTACCGGTATGGATACCGGCTTTTTTCGTGAATGCCTGCCAGCTGGTCAGTCGTTGCCCCCCATGGACCGAACCATTCAGCGCGACATCCGCCATGTTGAGCTGGAGGACTTAGCCGGTGTTGATGCCGTCGTCCACATGGCTGGTCTCTCCAACGATCCGCTCGGACATCTCAACCCGACCCTGACCCAGGACATCAACTACAATGCCAATGTCCGCTTGGCCAACCTGGCGAAACAGGCGGGCGTCTCCCGTTTTGTGTTCATGTCCTCGTGCAGCATTTATGGCGCAGCCGGTGACAACACCATACCACTCGATGAGACAGCCCCGATCAATCCGGTGTCCGAGTACGCCGTCTCCAAGGTACGCACTGAAGAATACCTGTCAACACTGGCTGACGACCATTTTAGCCCCGTTTACATGCGCAACGCTACGGCGTTTGGTGTCAGTCCTCTAATTCGGTTCGATCTGGTACTAAACAACCTCATGGCATGGGCCATGACAACTGGTCGCATCAAAGTGCTATCAGACGGCACCCCGTGGCGTCCCCTCGCCCATATCGAAGACATCAGCCTGGCTGTCCTGTGTGCTCTCAAGGCACCCAAACAGGCCATCCATAATCAGGCCTTCAATATTGTATCGCGCAACGCCAACTACCAAGTGCGTGAAATCGCCGAAGCGGTCCAGCGCCACGTTGCCGGATCTGCGCTTGACATCACCGGGGAGAACGGTAACGATCCAAGATCATACCGGGTTGACTCGTCCAAAGCTCTCAATGGTTTGCCAGGCTTTGAGCCTAAATGGGACTTGGAGACGGGCTGTCAAGAACTGGTCGAGTGGTTTAAGAGCCACCCATTGGAGTCAAATAGCCAAGCCTTCGATAACCGCTATTTTGTGCGGCTCAAGCAGGTTCGTCATCTACTGGAACAGAAAATGGTGGATGATCAGCTGTATTGGGTGCGTTGAGGTATAACGGTGGCAGCGGCAACGCTCATAACGGGAGCTACGGGTATTGTCGGGACCAATCTCACTCGATTCTTGATAAATCAGGGCGAATTTATTTGTGTGATATCCAGGTTGTCCAAACCACCGATAAGTCTAGCAGATGTCGCGCAATACGTCACGTGGATCCAGTGTGACTTGACTGATACCGAGAGAACGGCATCCGTTATACGGTCTGTGATGCCTAGTAAGGTGGTCCATCTGGCAACCACTCCGTTCAATCCACCGACGACTGATGCATATACCCATTTTAATGTCAATGTAATGGGGCTATTACACCTACTGGAAGCCATACGACTGTTCGTTCCCAAATCCAAAGTTGTCGTAGTGGGCTCCTGTGCCGTATACCAGGGTGGATCCGACTTGTCTGAGCAATCTCCCATAAACCCACTAACTACCTATGGGGCCTCAAAGGCATCTGCATCTCTGCTTGTGTCCACATGGGTACAGCGTTACCAGTTATCGATTACAGAATTACGTTTGTTTACCCCATTTGGTCCATGGGAACGCACTAATAGGCTGATTCCTCATGTTATTTTATCTGCGTTAAACCAAAAGCCAGTAGAAATCGGAGCTGGAGTGGCCCAGCGAGATTTTATCTATATGGACGATGTCGTCCGTGCTATCGCGGCGACTTTAGGCCGTGTTCAACTTCCCCAGGTAGCTTACAATGTCTGTTCTGGTCATGGGCGCCGCGTTATCGATGTTGTACAGCAAATATTAGGTATAATGGGCAATCCGGTTCCATTAATCATAGGCGCTAAAGCAGACAGGCATGATGAGATACTTGAAATGAGCGGAAATAATAAGGCTGCTGAGCGTGATCTCGATTGGAAGCCATCTGTTTTGTTTGAGGATGGTATACGTAAGACCATTCAATGGATATCTGAAAATCGTGATATTGTCGATCAATTGTCATTAGAGGCATGATTATTATTTTGATATCTGTAACAACTTGGCTTGAACAGCTCCACCAAACCATTCTCGCCACACGTTGCCGTGTCAATGGGCAGGAGATACCGTTAGAGGAGGGTATGCAGGCCTTTGGTCAGTTGCTGTATCGCGCTATGGCCCAGCCCCAAAATGTCTGGTGGATTGGTAACGGTGGCAGTGCTGCCCTGTGTGCCCACCTATCCCAAGACATTTTAAACAAGCTAGGCGTTGCCTCGCATGCCTTGACAGATGCCGCGATGATTACCTGTATGGCCAATGACTTCGGCTATGAGGAGGTTTATCACCGCCCCCTGACCGTACTGGCGCGCCCGAATGATCTTCTCATCGCCATTTCCAGCTCTGGTCGATC
>JADGCH010000184.1 GCA_015229115.1 Magnetococcales bacterium | reverse complement strand
GTTGGCTGTGGGTTCAGGACCGTGGCAAGGTGGTCACCCGCACCGCTGATGGCAATCCGTTGCGGGCGGTGGGTACCTATCAGGATATCACCGAGCTCAAGCGGGTTGAGACCAGTTTTCGGCAGGCCCAGGGAGAGGCGGAACAGGCCAACCAAGCCAAAAGTCGATTCCTGGCCACTATGAGCCACGAAATCAGAACGCCCCTGAATACCATACTGGGCATCGGTGAGATCCTGCAGGTATCCGAGAGTCTCACCAGCAGGGAAAGAAATCTTGTCGATGTGGCCAACAACGCCGGTAACATGCTGCTGGCTTTGATCAATAATATCCTCGATCTGTCCAAAATCGAGGCCAATGAAGTACGGCTGGAGGAGATTGCCTTCAATCCTGGCCTGGAAGCACAACAGGCAACCTCTATGATTGCTGTGGCAGCTGCCAGGAAAGGCATTGATCTGTCATGTCTGCTGGCACCCGATCTTCCTGCCCAGGTTTGTGGTGATGTTTACCGTTTACGCCAAGTGTTGCTTAATCTGTTGAACAACGCTCTGAAATTTACTGCAACAGGGAGCATTACCATGCAGGTTGCTACTTCGGCAGACCAGATGCTGGTGTTCTCCATCTCCGATAGCGGTATCGGTATTGCGGAAGAGATGCGCGATGTTATTTTTCAACCCTTCAGTCAGGCTGAAGAGTCGACGACGCGGCACTTTGGCGGCACTGGGCTCGGATTGAGCATCTGCCAGAAACTGGTCACCAAAATGGGTGGCTCCCTCTGGTTCGAAAGCCAGATCGACCGTGGTAGTGTCTTCCATTTTACGGTTAACATGCCATGGGGTAGTTCAAATTTCCATACAGAGTTAGTATCCCCATTCACGGGGGCAAGTTCATTGTTATCAAGCCACCCTGCAGCGGCAGAACAGGGGCTGCGCATCCTATTGGTGGACGATCTCGATGACAATCGCCTGGTGGTCAAGGCCTTTCTTGAAGGAACGGACTGTCAACTGGTAGAAGCTGACAGCGGAGAAGATGCCCTGTACAAACTGTTGTCTGGACCATTTGACCTGATTCTGATGGATATCATGATGCCTGGCATGAACGGGCTGGAGACCACAAGAAAGATCAGGGTAATCGAAGCGGCCAATGGTTCCTGGCGTACCCCTATTGTGGCCTTGTCGGCCAATTCCATGAAAGATGATATGGAAAAGTCTTACGCAGCAGGATGTGATTTTTACCTGATCAAACCGCTACGTCGTGCTGTGTTGCTCGACCTTTTATCCCACTTTGCAACACGCACAGCATCTGCAGGACAACGGCGGCTAGCTGGTACCGATGATGTCTGTATCGATAATGAATTGAAGGCAGTCGTCTGTTCAACATCGGATGCCATTAATACCGATGTGCTGACGGCACTCAGGGAAGAAACCGGCAGTGAATTTGAACCCATTCTGAAGCTGTTTCTACGTAGATTTCCAGAGCGCATGGAATCGTTGACAGCTGCCTGGAAGAAGGAAGACCTTAATGAAATCAGAAGAATTTCCCATGGTTTGTGTGGTGCCTCAGCCACGTTCGGAGCGCAGACGTTAGCCAGTCTCTGTACCGAACTGGGGGACTCGGTCTATCAGTCGATCAAGACAGTCACCAGCTCAGTGATCATCCAGAAGATTGTAGCTGAATCCGACCGTGTCCAGCAGGAATTGCGCAGCTTTCTATCGCAGCAGCCGGTCCAATGAGCGGACTAGCCTGGATCAGGTCGATGACCAAAAAACTGGTGACATGGCAGACAGGTTACGACATGGATGACATGGTGGCAGTTATTCAGGATCTCAGAGAACAACTCCAGGCACAGGAGACCCTCAATCGTCGTCAATCCGAATTTCTGGCTAATCTGTCCCATGAATTAAGAAACCCTCTCAACAGCCTGCTGGTGCTGGCCAAGCTGTTAGCCAACAACGAAGAGGGCAACCTGACCACCGCTCAGGCAGGAACGGCTCACGTCATCCATGAGAGCGGCCTCGACCTGTTGCGCATTGTCAACGATATTCTGGATC
>JADGCH010000183.1 GCA_015229115.1 Magnetococcales bacterium | reverse complement strand
GGCCCGGGCCGTGCCGGCATGAAACAGCGACCGACGACACCAGAACAACTGTTCTTCCGATCGATCAAGCCGTTGGGCCAGTTGTGGGGCAGTCACCAGGGCCAGTTCCAGCCGTTCTCGCGCCACGGCCGCAGCCTGTTCCAGAAACAGTGTTCCGAGCGGTTGCTGCCCCCGTTCGATACGATCCCGCAGTGATTGGGATAGTCCGGCCAAAGCCAGCTGAGAAGAGGCGAACAGCCGATCCTGTCCGGCAACCTGTAGCCATGCGGCACGTGATAGCAGGCCAGCCGAGCTATCCAACAACGGATAACCGGACCACACCGGATCATCGGGACCAGAGACAGCGAGCGCTGTTGCAACCTGTTGCTGTTCCAGCCGCACCACCACCGGTTGCTGCCACAGCTGCTCCAGATAGTCTGTCAGCGAGCCGGTATGCAGCAGAGACGCTCGTAACGGTTCAGTAAGGGTTGCCTGATACTGTAGCAACAGGGGGTGTGGAGATTGCCAACCGTGCTGAAACTGCAGGGCAAAAGGTAACGACATGAGCTGCTGATACCTACGACCCCTTTCGACTGCCTTGCAAAGCAGGGATATCCACCTCCAGAATATGCTGCACCAGCCAGTTTTGCAAAAAAGCGCCAACCTCTGCGACCAGCGACTCACGGTCGTTGGTTGCCACCAGTTTTTGCCGGTAGCTGATGACTTTGTCCAGCAGGGTCTGATGGATTGCTTTGTGTTCCTGTAATTGGCTGTGCCCAAACTGTTCCAGCTGTTGTTCTTCGTTGCTGAAGTGATGGGACGTGTAGTCACACAGTTCGTCCATGATGCCGCTGACGACCGAGGCACCGAATCCAACCTGATGAGCATCCTCGAGCATTTTTAACATGTTGAAAAGTTTCTGGTGCTCGGTATCGATACCGGCAACTCCGGTATTTAGGGAAGAATCCCAACGAGAAAGCGATGGCATGACCGTACCTCAATAAACCCTGCTGGATGTGGTGGAATTTTCACTGGTTATTCTGGCCGGTACTGGGCTCCAACCATTCTAGCTCGAGAAAAAATTGCGCATTATTCAGTGAATTGAATAAAACGCTAATAAATAGGCAACTTGTTGATTCTATTAATATTAACAAGTCATTTGGAATAGTTTGAGCCCAGCGCCAGCCATTATGGGTGGAAAGCCAAAATTACGTCCGTATCGAGTGCAAGCCTTTGAGGCCCATTCCGATGGACACGCTTGCCACGGCGTTTGAATAAACTCAATTCATGATCGTTCAGCGGAAGATTATCTGGATCGTCCAAAGCGGCTGCATGGGTAACCGCATCTTCTTCCGATGTGGGAATCTCAATCTTCACCTTCGAACTCTTCGACATAGCGCATTACTTCCTTCACGTTGGCCTTGCGCAAACTGATGATCCGGCGGCCATCCGTCCGGTCCACAAAAACCACCACATGAACGCGCGTTCCAAGAACGGCAAGTGCCACTTGACGGGATTCACCATAATCACGTCGGGTGTCTTCCCAGATCAGTGCCTTATCCCAGTCTAGATGCGCGGCTTCCGCTAGGGAAAGACCATGCTTTTCCCTGTTGATGATGTCCTTGACTGGGTCACGGATGATCTTCATGAAAGTCATTGTAATAACATTGCCCTCCCGATGCAACCGGTGTTGTTCATAAGTGGTCTATGTTACAATCGTGATCGAGCCAAGTCCGTAATTTTTTTTCAAATCGATGAAAGGATCCCTACCATGGCCAGTCCCATCAAGCGTGTCAGTGTTGCTTCCAATGGTACCGAGGGTAACAACCATTCCGAGTACTCTCCAGCCGTTTCAGCCGATGGGCGTTATATCGCTTTTCTCAGCTACGCTTCCAACCTGGTCAGTGGCGACAGCAATGGCTATGCTGATATCTTCGTTCGCGATACCCGCACCGGTACGACTACACGGGTCAGTGTGGCTAGCGGTGGTGGCCAGGGCAATGGCAACGCCATGGAGGCCCCGGCCCTGTCAGCCGATGGGCGCTATGTGGCCTTCATGAGCGATGCTTCCAACCTGGTGAACGATGACACCAACAACGCCAAAGACATTTTTGTGCACGATACGGCAA
>JADGCH010000182.1 GCA_015229115.1 Magnetococcales bacterium | reverse complement strand
GAAAATCACCCTTGGCCTGACTGGCCTGCTGGGCCTCCTCCTTGGCACGCTGCAGCTCCTGCGCCTGGTTACGCAACAGGTGTTCACGCGATACCGTGTTGGTAATATCCTGAATCTGGATGACGCAATAACGCACAGCGTCGCTGTCTCGAATGGCACGCACGTTGACCAACTGGCTCATGCGCGAGCTATCGGCCGTTTTTTCCGAAGCGGTAAACAGAGGAAACGGCGTTGGGGTCAACCGATGGGAAAACATGGTCGGCAAGCCGGATTGCAAAGCAGACGCCACCGCCCGCGAAATACGGGAATGTTCCAGTTCCGGAAAGACTTCGGTCAAGGTGCGCTGCAACACCCGATCAGCAAGCAGGCGTGACCCCTTTTCCATCCATTCATTCCAGAAGACAATCTTCTGGTCAGGATCCAGCATAACAATGCCGATCACGGCACTGTCGAGTGCCATGCAGAGCAGTTTTTTATCCAGATCAGTCATTGTTGCTGCTACAACGGAGAATGTTCATCGGTTCAACCCGGTTTTCTCGACAAAATAGGCTACATAGCTTCCTTTTTGCCGTCTGGCACTGACCACAGCTTCCTGGGCTCTTGACAACAGGTCAGCCCCTGTCATGACACCCTGACGCATGGCGGCTACACCCAGAAAGGGTGATAAGACCATTGAGGCACCACCATCCTGAAAGATCTGTCCCCTGGCCAAGGCCTCATGGATGGCTAAAGCAATCTCATGGGCGGTGCTGATGTTGGTTTCTGGCAGTAATAGGGCCAGTAGCGTGTCGCCACAACGAAACGGAATATCGTTCTGGCGGCAGCAGTGCGTCTGAATCCAGCTCCCCAAACCAGCCAGCAACGGCTCGACCGCATTAGGATCGGCTGGAGCGATGACCTCTGGTATGCTGGAACAGTCGATCAGAATCAGGGAAAGCTGTTTTTGGGTGAAACGGCTTTTACGCACATGAAGATCGACCACGGCATCGAAATAGTAACGGTTGAAAAGGTCGGTGTCTTTGTAGTAGTGCGCTGCTCTCTGCTTACGATCATACTGGATGCGGTGATAGTTACCCTGCTCCAGAAACCGCAACAGGCAGGAACCACCTATGTTCAGAACTTCACCACCGAACAGTTCCTGCCGTTGTATAACCCGGCTGCCGTCAACAAAGGTGCCGTTACCCGAGTTCAGATCCTCAATAAACACCTGCCTCCAGTTGTCGGAGACCGTGATTTTCAGATGTTTTCTTGAAACGCAACTGTTGTTCAACACGATATCGTTATCAGCGCTACGCCCCAGGAACCATTCTCCTGACGGTAGATCGAAAACATGGCAATGGGTCTCCGCATCCATTACGGTCAACGATGCGGGCTTCTCGGCTGCTTCCAGCTCTAGGCTGATCAACATATTGGAGCTGGTCACACCATCCTGCTGTGACTGATGGCCCCCTGTACCTGTGTCAAAAGCGAATATCGTTCTTTCTTCCATATCAAACCTCCTGCAGTGTCCTCAAGACTGTGACAGAATGACCTCCAGCTCCCTTTTCAGGATCACCATCGCTTCCTCGGAAAAGAGCAACACGACAAAGCCATTCAGGGTATTTTGCACACTGTCCTCATTGCTGGTCTTGAAATCCATCATCAGCACAAAGGCGCGCTCGTCATCGACGTTGGTATCGGCCGACAACGACTGCTTCTGCATCGCCAGGTGGGAGGTAATATCGAGCAGAAACTGACTGCTACCCTTGAGGAATTCGGCCGATTGGAACTCGAATTCGATGGACATCATCTGGGTGAAGCTCTCGAGAAAGGCATTGAGGATGACGTTGCCCACATCCAGCAAAGTCTCCTGTTCCAGCTCCATCAGCACCTCCAGAGGCATCTGCTCGTTTAGCAGGGTGCGCACCAGCTCCAAGCTCTCAGCCCCAGGAAAGATCAGCAAAGCCGTTCCAGTCAGTTCGCCAATAAAATTCTGTCGTACGGCTACCAGCTTGTCTTCGTTGTTGGAAAGCAACAAGCGGATGGCCTCCTTGTAGGAAACCACCTTAAGCTGAGGCAAAGACAGCAGCACCTCGTTATCGACCATGCGGCTGAGCGAATCGGCAGCCATACCGAGCCCCATATTAAAAAATTCCTTCAGGGCATCCTCTTCCAGCTCACTCAATATGAACATGCTCT
>JADGCH010000181.1 GCA_015229115.1 Magnetococcales bacterium | reverse complement strand
GGCCATATTCCGGTGTCAACTGACCGACCTCTCCCAGCTTGGCTCCTGGTACATGTACGTAGAAATTGACTGGAATGGAACGGGCCGACAGCTCTCGCAGGGTCATCGCCACACTGATGACATCCTCGACGCTTTCACCCATGCCAATGATAAGTCCGCTGCACACCTCCAGACCGACACTGCGCGCCGCCTGCAGCGTTTTCAGACGGTCGGCGTAGCTGTGCGTGGTGCAGATGCGGCCATAGTGACCATCGGCGGTATTGAGGTTGTGGTTGTAACGATCCAGACCGGCCTCTTTCAGGGTGCTAGCGACGTTCTGGTCGATGAATCCAGCCGACAAACAGACCTGGATCGGCCACTGCTTCTTGATGCGACCAATCAACTGGCAGAGATGATCGATCCGTTCCGCCGCCGGTCCACGGCCGGAGGAGACCAGACAATAACGCCAGGCCCCGGCACGCCAAGCCCGTTCCGCCCCCTCGAGGATGTCATCATCGCTTTTCAGACGATATTTATCGATGTCGCTACCGCTGCCAGCAGCCTGGGCGCAGTAGTTGCAATCTTCAGGACAATAACCGTTCTGGATATTGTTGAGAATATGCAGCCGTACACCACGACCAAAAAAGTGGTGTCGTACCACGAACGCCGCCTGCAGCAGCGGCAACAGCCCCAGCTGCCGGTCGGTCATGAGGCGCACGGCCTCCTCATGGCTCAACAGCTCACCAGAGATCGCCCGCTGGCTGATCTCCTGAAGGAATGAATCTTGAGTAGATATACACGATTTCATGAATCACGCCTCATAAAAGCCCCAACGGGGCGATTCAGAATCAGCCTGGGGCATTCGCCCCAGGTTAAAGGTTGGCCGAAACGACAAACAACGCTTCAGCCCGTTTAGCCGTACCAGCCTTGACAATCGACAGTCCTAGCGCCTCGGACATCGGCCCGGCGTTGCCAGCCAAATCGGTCTGAAAGGCCCTCAAGCTGTAGGTGCCTATCGCCATCGCTAGATCCTTGGAACGCCACAGCCCATTCTCATCGACGATCGCCGTCATCAATGCTTTCTCGCTGCTCTCCTGCCTGCCATTTTTGTTCTTGTCGGCAAACAGCGTCACTGTCGCACCCATCTCGCCGCTACCGCTGAAATTGAGCCCTTTGGTCAGGCTGGTGATGTTGTTGCTGTTGTCGGCACCGTTGTCATCTTCGTCGGCCAGATCCGGCAGCGATGGTGCATCGGGTGCGGTAGTATCGACCGTGATCATCAGAGCCGCTGAGGCATCGCTGACATCGTTACCCAGCTTCTGCGTAGCCTGGATGGTATGGCTACCCTCCGACAATGCCACATCCTTGCTCCACTTGCCACTGCTGCTGACAGCTATTGTACCCAGCGACACCTCGCCATCCAGCAACGTTACCACCGCCTTGGCCTTGCCGCTACCGCTGATGGTCAGCGCCTTGGTGACTTTGGTGATGTTGTCGCTGGTGGATTTTCCGCTATCATCAGCAGACGACAAGTCAAGGCCGGTTGGAGCCGCCACGGTTGCGGTGACCCGCTGTAATCCAATCGCCAGCTGGTTGACCGAACCGGCTTCGGCCGCACCCAGGTTGATCTCCTTGGTCTGATAGCCATCCTTGCTGATTTTGAGCGTGCCCCCCTGGGTTGCCATCATGGTAACCAGGCTGCCATCGCTCTCCAGCCGCACCGGCTTGCCATCCAGGGTGACGCTGGCACCGCTAATGGCCGCGCTATCGCTGTTGTTATAGAGATAGCCCGCTAGCACGGCGGGAATGTCGTTGGGAAAGCTGAGGCTGAACGAGCCGACAGGGCTGGAGGTGACCGCCCCATAAAAGTCAACGGCCTCAACGCGCCAGTAATAGTTCCCTGTCGCCACGGTCAGCTTCTTGAAATCGACCACGGCATAGGAAGCCTGCATTCCCTCGCGGCGGTAAACTCTGTTGTTCAGAGCACTATCGCTGCCGATCGTCAGGGTATAGGTCATCGGGTCGTTGTCTGGATCCGTAGCCGTGTCCCAGTTGAACAGCCCGACGCTGTTGACCGTGGCGTTGCTGGCCGGCTCCTGCAGGGTGAAGCTGCGCGGTGACTGGTTGCCACTCTTGCCACGATAGAGATGGCCCACCATCGGCATGGTCAACAGGCCGGTCTCGGCATCGCGGATGGCATATTGCAGCTGATAGTGGCCCGCTATGGTCCAGTCAACACCGCTGATCTGGCTGCTGTT
>JADGCH010000180.1 GCA_015229115.1 Magnetococcales bacterium | reverse complement strand
GTCTGCTGACCTTTGACCCGGCTTGGCGTCAGCGTCTCATCGAGGTCTGGCATCGATGCCAGCTACCTCCGGCCCTGGAAAGGGGAGTCTACTGGCAAACCACTGGCCCCCGTTTCGAGACAGCGGCCGAGATCCGCTTTCATCAGCCTTTTGCGGATATCGTCGGCATGACCATCGCCTCCGAGTGCCTGCTAGCCGGCGAACTGGGCATCGCCTATGCTGCACTCTGTCTGGTCGATAATCTGGCCAACGGTATCGACGACCAGCCGCTCAGCTACGACTCGTTCCGGGCTCAGGTACGGGCCAATGGTGACCTGCTGCGGCAGGTGATCGGGAAGCTGTATGAAAATTATCTATGACCAAGATGTTGATGTAATGCGCATCTTATCTATCCTAATAACACCGTTGCCATGGCTACCAGCCCCTCTTCCCTACCAACAAAACCCAGATGCTCGGTGGTGGTAGCCTTGATGTTGACCGCTGACAGCTCAACCCCCAGACGTTCGGCGATGTTGTGCCGCATGGCCTCGCGGTAAGGAGCCAGCTTGGGACGCTGGCACAGCACGGTGCAGTCGAGATTGACCACCCGCCACCCCGCCTCTGATACCAACACCATGACCCGGTCCAGCAACTGGTTGCTGTCAATACCTCGATACGCGGGGTCATGATCGGGGAAATGATGACCGATATCGCCCAGTGCCGCTGCTCCCAGTAGCGCATCGCAGATGGCATGCAACAGGGCATCGGCATCGGAATGGCCCAGCAGGCCATGGCTGTGGGGGATGGTGATGCCCCCCAAACGCAGGGGCCGGCCACTGACCCACGGATGAACATCAATGCCCTGGCCAATGCGGATGCTTATGCCTGGGGCGGTGCCCCAGGCTGACCCTGAATCGCCCCGTTGGGGCTTGTATGAAGCATGATTCATGAGATCATGCGCCCCGAAGGGGCAGTCTTAACCGCAGCCTGGGGCACCGCCCCAGGAAACGGCAGCAACCCTGTCGTCATAGCAGGGTCAGGCTGCCATGCAGCCACTCCACCCGTTTGGCATTCTTGACAATCGACAGCCCTAAAGCCTCCGACATCGGCCCGACGTTACCGGCCAGATCGGTCTGAAAGGCCATCAAACTGTAAGTTCCAATAGCCAGAGCCAGCTCCTTCGTACTCCATTGGTTGTTGCTGTCGACCACTGTAGTGGTCAAAGCCTTTTCGCTGCTGTCCTGCCTGCCGTTTTTATTCTTGTCGTTAAATAAGGTCACCGTCGCCCCGACCTCACCACTGCCGCTGAAGTTGAGCCCTTTGGTCAGGCTGGTGATGTTGTCGCTGGTGTCAGTACCTTTATCATCTTCGTCGATCAGATCCGGCAGCGACGGTGCATCGGGTGCGGTGGTATCGACCGTGATCAGCAGCGCCGTTGAGGCGTCGCTGACATCGCTCCCCAGCTTCTGTGTGGCACGGATGGCATGGATCCCCTCTGGCAAGGCCACATCCGTGCTCCATTTGCCACTGCTGCTGACAGCCACAGTGCCCAGCACGGCATCGCCATCCAGCAACGTTACCACTGCCTTGGCCTTGCCGCTACCGCTGAGGGTCAACGCCCTGGTGTTCTTGGTGATGTTATCGCTGGTGGATTTGCCGCTGTCGTCGGCAGCGGCCAAGTCAAGGCCAGTCGGGGCCGCTATCGCCGCAGCGATGCGGTCCAATCCAATCGACAGCAGATTGACCGAACCCGGCTCGGCCGCACCCAGGTTGATCTCTTTGGTGCGGTAGCCATTCTTGCTGATCTTTAGCAAACCACCCTGAGTCGATAGAGTCATCAACAAACTTCCATCACGACCCATACTGACCGGTGTGCCATTCAGGGTCACCGTGGCATCGGCAATCAGCGTGTGGTCGCTGTTGCTGTAGAGGTAGCTATCCAGAATGGCTGGAATATCGTTGGGAAAATCAAGGCTAAACTGACCGGTGCTGCTACTGGGCGTGGTAGCACCGTAATTGTCAACCGCCTCAACGCGCCAGTAATAATCGCCCTCGGCTACCTCGGTCGGCAGTTGCTTGAAATTGATCACCGCATGCGAGCGCTGCAACCCCTCCTGACGACAGACAACCTGATTGAAGGCCACATCCTTGGCGATGGTCAGCGTATAGGTGACCGCTTTCCCTTCCGGGTCGTTGCTGTTGTCCCAGTCGAATGGGCCGATGGTGTTGACGATGGTAGCGCTGCCGAGCGGTTGTCGCAGGGCAAACG
>JADGCH010000017.1:24915-45485 GCA_015229115.1 Magnetococcales bacterium | reverse complement strand
CTGGCCGTCGTGGCGGTGCTGTTGGGAATGGTGTCGCTGGAGGGGGGTTGGGTTGTGGGGGGCCGAGTCGCGGCGACGGCAGCTGGATTGGGTATTACGGCGTTGTCGAACACCATCAGTGGTGCCACGGCCTCGGCCATTACCGCCCTGATCACCAATGTCGACAATGCCATCAACAGTGTGGCGGTGATTCGTTCGCAGCTGGGGGCCTATCAGAATCGTTTTGATGCGGTGGTGGCCAATTTGAGCACCATGTCGGAGGGGGTCAGTGCCTCACGGTCACGGATTCTCGATGCCGACATAGCGGCTGAGACAGCGGCTTTGACGCGCAACAGCATTCTGCAGCAGGCCGGTACGGCGATGCTGGCGCAGGCCAACCAGCAGCCGCAGATTGCGTTACAGCTTTTGAGGTAGTTTTTGAGGGGTTAATCACCCGGGTCGAGTTGTCCCGGTAAAATGAACGACTCAGGGTGGATCCAGGGACGGATCCTTGAAGAATTAACATAAATATTCACATCGCAGGAAGCGATCACAGGGAGGATCATCATGGCCATTGTCATCAACACCAACATGCCATCCATACAGTCTCAGCGCTATCTGACCCGCTCCACCATGGAATTGGGCAAGACGTTCGAGCGTCTGTCATCGGGATTGCGCATCAACCATGCAGCTGACGATGCGGCTGGTCTGTCGATTACCACCCGCATGACATCGCAGGTGCGTGGCCTCAATCAGGCCATTCGTAATGCCAACGATGCTATTTCACTGGTGCAGGTGGCGGATGGGTCACTGGAGGAGACGACAGCGGCCTTGCAGCGCATTCGTGAGTTGACGGTACAGGCTGCCAACGACACCTATACCAGCACCGATCGTTCTGATATTCAGAAAGAGGTCAATCAGCTTATCAGTGAGATTCAGCGCATCGCCTCTCACACCAGTTTCAACAAGCAGAGTGTGCTGGATGGCACTTTTTCGGCCAAGCGGTTCCAGATTGGTGCTTACAACACCCAGCAGCTCAGCATCACCGTTGGTGCAGCAACGGCAGCTGGTATCGGTATTACCGCTTTGTCCAATACCATCAGCGGTGCCACGGCTTCAGCCATTACCGCCCTGATCGCCAACGTCGACAATGCCATCGGCAGTGTTGCGGTGCTGCGTTCGCAGTTGGGTGCTTACCAAAACCGTTTCGATGCCGTTGTGGCCAATTTGTCGACCATGGCCGAGGGTGTTTCGTCGTCGCGATCGAGGATTGTCGATGCCGACATAGCGGCCGAGACGGCGGCTTTGACGCGCAACAGCATTCTGCAGCAGGCTGGTACGGCGATGTTGGCTCAGGCCAATCAGCAGCCACAGATTGCATTACAACTGTTGAAATAATCTTAACATAATCAGCAACCATCCTATTTAACCATAACCCGGGTTGAGTTGACCCGGTAAAGTGAACAACTCATGGTATAGGATCCAGGGACGGATCCTGAGGGAAGAATCCACAACAAAAGACAATCAATGATTCATATCGCAGGAAAGCGATACAGGGAGGATTACCATGGCTATTCTTATCAACACCAACATGCCATCCATCCAGGCTCAGAGATATTTAACCCGCTCTACCATGGCGCTGGGCAGGACCTTTGAGCGGTTGTCATCCGGTTTGCGCATCAATCACGCTGCTGATGATGCCGCTGGATTGTCGATCACCACCCGCATGACAGCCCAGGTGCGTGGTCTCAACCAGGCGGTGCGCAACGCCAACGATGCCATTTCACTGGTGCAGGTGGCAGATGGATCGCTGGAGGAGACGACATCGGCGCTGCAGCGCATCCGTGAGCTGACCGTGCAGGCTGCTAGCGACACTTACACCAGCACCGACCGTTCCGACATCCAGAAAGAGGTCAATCAGCTCATTAGTGAGGTTCAGCGTATTGCAGCCCAAACCAGTTTCAATAAGCAGAATGTGCTGGATGGCACTTTTTCAGCCAAGCGGTTCCAGATTGGTGCTTACAACACCCAGCAACTGAGCATCACCGTGGGTGCAGCAACGGCAGCTGGCATTGGTATCACCGCTCTGTCCAATACCATCAGTGGTGCCACGGCCTCGGCCATTACCGCCCTGATTGCCAACGTTGACAATGCCATCGGTAGTGTCGCCGTGATCCGGTCACAGCTGGGTGCCTACCAGAATCGCTTTAATGCGGTGGTGGCCAACCTGTCGACCATGGCCGAGGGGGTCTCGGCCTCGCGGTCGAGGATCGTTGATGCCGACATAGCGGCTGAGACAGCGGAACTGACACGCAGCAGCATTCTGCAACAGGCCGGTACAGCCATGCTGGCCCAGGCCAATCAGCAACCGCAGATTGCCTTACAACTTCTGAAGTAGTTCTTTCTTCCTGAACCCTCTCCCCTTGTGGGAGAGGGGTGGGGGTGAGGGGGTACGAAATCACCCGGGTTGAGTTGGTCCGGTAAAATGAACAGCTCAGGTTGGATCCACGGATGGGTCTTAGGGAATGAATCTTTACACAAAGAGGACAAGATTAACAAACGATTCATATCGCAGGATAGCGATACAAGGAGGATTAAACCATGGCCATCATTCTGAATACCAATATGGCCTCCCTTCAGGCACAGAAAAATCTGCAACGTTCATCGTCAGCACTGGGAAAGACCTTTGAGCAACTTTCTTCCGGGCTGAGGATCAACCATGCAGCCGATGACTCGGCTGGTTTGTCGATCGGTACCCGCATGGCAACGCAGACACGGGGGCTGAATCAGGCCATCCGCAACAGCAACGATGCCATTTCGCTGGTGCAGATTGCGGACAGCTCGCTGGAAGAGACCACGGCAGCGTTACAGCGCATTCGTGAGTTGACGGTACAGGCTGCTAACGACACCTATACCAGCACCGACCGTTCTGATATCCAGAAAGAGGTGAACCAGCTCATCAGTGAGGTTCAGCGTATTGCTGCCCAGACCAGTTTCAACAAGCAGAATCTGCTGGACGGCACCTATTCGGCCAAGAAATTTCAGGTGGGTGCCTACAACACCCAACAGATCAGCCTGACCATTGGTGCGGCAACAGCGGCTGGTATCGGTATCACCGCCCTGTCCAACACCATCAGCGGTGCCACAGCCTCGGCTATCACGGCACTGATTGCCAATGTTGACACTGCTATTAGTAGTGTGGCTGTGTTACGGGCCACTCTTGGGGCAACCCAGAACCGTTTTTCGGCCCTGGTGTCCAATCTGACCACCATGTCTGAAGGCGCTTCCGCGGCACGTTCGCGCATCATGGATGCCGATATTGCCGCTGAAACCGCCGCTTTAACCCGCAACAGCATTTTGCAACAGGCGGGTACGGCGATGTTGGCCCAGGCTAATCAGCAGCCGCAGATTGCGCTGCTGTTACTCGGAAAATAGGCCCTCAGCCTTAATTCCAAAATTTGTCCTGACATTCTCTGTATCCGGTCTGGTTACCTCCACCCTGTTGCGGGGTGGAGGTAAACTGAACCCATCATAGCGAACGTTGATTTTTTCCTGTTGATCATTGCTGACAACATTTTTCTCAACTCTGTTGCAGGATTGCCGATAAGGGATGTAGTTGCTTTTTTCCTTGCAAGGAACAGATGAAAGGAGCTGCAGGGCAATTTATCAACGCACGATTGATTGAAATGATTGACAGACGGGTTAGAGTTGGCCCGTTAAAATGATCAACTCACCTCCAACCAGGGATGGGAAAACGGAAAAATATCATGTGGAATCCTATGAGGAGGGCAGAGAATGGCTTTATCTATCAACACCAACACGTCCGCCATTGCGGCCATGCGTTATATCAACCAGTCGACAACAGCGCTGGGCAAGACCTTTGAGAGGTTAGCCTCCGGGCAACGTGTCAAGAGTGCCGTTGACGATGCGGCCGGGTTGTCAATTGCCAGCAAGATGGGCGGTCAGATTCGCAGTTTTAACCAGGCAATCCGCAACAGCAACGATGCTGTTTCGTTATTGCAGGTAGCCGATGGCGCTTTGTCCGAGACGTCCAATTCGTTGCAACGTATCCGTGAACTGACGACCCAGGCTGCCAACGATAGCTATACCTCAACCGACCGGACCAACATCCAGGTTGAGATCAACCAGCTGATTTCTGAAATTGACCGTATTGCCAAGACCACCAACTTCAACGGGGTCTCGTTGCTGGACGGTACCTATTCGGCTGGCAAAAAGATACAGGTGGGGGCTGATTACAACGCCGCTGGTTTGCATGCGGTAACGGTGTCGATCCTCAACGCCAAGGCGTCTGGTCTTGGTTTGGCGACGGCGGCTGGAGCGGCCAGCATTGTTGTCGCTGGCAACAGCGCCAGTGGCGTGGCTCAGCAGTTGACGAAGATCGATGCGGCGGTTACCAGCATCGGTACCATTCGTACCAAGCTGGGTGCGTTGCAGAATCGCTTCCAGGCGGTGATGAACAACCTGACCAACATGTCAGAGGGAATTGCAGCGGCTCAGTCGCGCATTGTCGATGCCGACATTGCCACAGAGACGGCCAATCTGACCCGCAATGCCATCCTGCAGCAGGCTGGTATGGCGGTGCTGGCCCAGGCCAACCAGCAGCCATTGCTGGCGTTGCAGTTGTTGAAGTAGTTTTGTTGGTCTCATAAACCATGTTTGTCGGTGCGGGACCGTGGTCGTTCCGGGAACCGCACCGATGCCATTGACCTGTGTGGAGGAAGGGGAATGGCTCTCTCAATTCAAACCAATGTGGCGGCGATTTTTGCCCAGAGACGCATGGGACGGAATAGTTCCCTCGATCAGTCGTTTCGTCGTCTGGCTGCCGAAGCGCGTGCCGATGTGGTCGACGAAAGTGGCCCTGGTCAGAGTCTGGTGTCCGGTATCTATACCGAAATTCGTCTCAGGAACCAGGTGCTGCGCGATATCAACGATGGCCTTTCCATGGCCCATGTGGTCGATGCCGCTCTCTCCAGTTCGCTCGACATCCTGTCCCAGCTGCGCGAGTTGCTGGCAGGTGGCAGGGAGAAGGAGGAGGCCTTTCGCCTGTTGCTAGCCGAGCTGGACCGTGTTTCCCATGAGGCCCATTTTAACGGCGTGGTTGGCTTGCCCCATTTGACCGATGACTTGCAGCGTCTTGTCGCTCATGCCAACGTTGATACTGCGACGCCGCTATCAGTCCAGATTGGACGGGTTGACGTGGCAGGGCTGGGTTTGTCGGCGGCCAATATGGAGATGGAACAGCAGGGCGATGACCCCACTTTCATGCAGCGTATTGATGCTGCCTTGACCCGGATGGGCGAGGCACGCCGCAAGATGCAGGCGATACAGGGCCGGTTTGAGCAGGTACTGTCCAGCTTTGCGACCGTATCGGAAAATGTCGCTTCAGCCCGTTCCCGCAACGACGATACCGTGGTGGCTGCGTCGACTTCGGCCATGGCCCGCCATGCCATTCTCAATCAGGTCGGTACCGCCATTCAGGCTCAGGCTAACCAGCCGGCACAGCTGGTGGTTCAACTGCTGGACTGATTGGACCCCCACGCTTGGGTGTGGGCAACCAGTTGCTCGTGGATGACCGGGTTGGCGGCAACGATGTGACCGGAGTGGATGAAGCTGTTTCTTCCGTTCAGGTCACTGACTATTCCGCCCGCCTCACGTAGTAGCAGCACGCCAGCTGCCATATCCCAGGGGGCTAACCCCACTTCCCAGAAACCATCGAAACGTCCGGCGGCCGTGTAGGCCAGATCAAGGGCAGCGCTGCCACTGCGGCGCATGTCATGACATAGCGGCAGCAGCTGGTTAAACAGTGTCAGATAGGGTGGAAGATACGGCGCATGACGTACCGGAAAACCGGTGCAGATCAGTGCTTGTTGCAGGCGCTCTGTTTTGCTGATGCGGATGCGATGATCGTTGAGAAAGGCACCTGCCCCTCTTTCTGCCATGAACAGCTCACCACTGACCGGATGATAGACGACACCGGCCATCACTTCCTGTTCGCGCATCAGGGCGATTGAAATGGCGAAGTGAGGAATACCATGGATGAAATTGGTGGTGCCATCAATCGGGTCAACCACCCAACACCATTCCGAGCGTTGACGACGCCTAGGCCTGCTCTCTTCCGCGACAACATCCCACTGCGGATAGCCTTTACGCAAGTGAAACAGAATCTCCTTTTCAACCATCTGGTCAGCTTCTGACACCAGATCGGACCGGCCCTTTTCTTCAATCTTGAGATGAGCATGGCGGTCAAACTGCTGCAGGGCAATGGTTCCGGCCTCGCGAGCAGCACGGATGGCCAGATTGAGCTGGGGAGAGGGTGTCATAACGATTACCTGGTCCGGTTAGGTGGGCAACATTTGCCGACTGCTACGGTAAGGGCAACTGCCACGGACGTCAATGGTTTATGTCTCTTTCGGCCGATATCGGTTAGCGGTACAGCTGAAATACCGCGCTCGTTCCATCCAGAACCCAATGCTGCAACAACATGGCATGGGTTGTGCTTGAAAACCTGTAAGGTTAATTCAAACGAACCTGAAAAAGGTTGGTGTCAGGAAGGTAGATTTATGGCTATTTCAGATGTCTTGAACTCCTCGAAGCTGGGGCTTTTTGCCAGCCAGGGAGCCATGAAAGTTATTTCCCACAATATTGCCAACGTCAATACGGCTGGTTATTCAAGACAGACGGTTGCGTTGTCGGCTAATCCCGGTATTGTCATGTCCGGGAAACCAACTGCCAGTGGCGATGGCGTGCAGATCGCCCGTGTTGGCCATCAGGTCGATGAACTGCTGGAGAACCGGTTGCGTATGGGGTCGGGTGATATTGGTCGACTGTCGGCACGCGACCGCTTTATGAAGATTATCGAGGATAATTTCAATGAATTTGATAAAGATGGTTTTTCAACTCGCTTGAGTGCCTTTTTTGATGCCGTGGACGATGCGGCAACCAATCCGACCAATTCGGCTGCCAGGATCCAGGTGGTTTCGCAGGCACAAAGTCTCTCCAATACCGTCAACCAGATGTACCGCACACTGAACGATATTGACGTACCAATCGATCAGGAAATCACCGGCGTAGTCAACGATATCAACACCAAAATCAAGAGTCTACGCGATATCAATGCTATGGTCGTTCGACAGAATGCCGGCAATAAGGGTGATGTGGCTCTCGATCTGATCGACCAGCGCACCACCCTTTTGAAGGAGCTGAATGACCTGATCGATATACAGCCGATTGAACAACAGGATGGCGGTGTCATGGTGGTGACTTCGGGTGGCCAACTGTTGATGGATCATGACTATGCCGTACAACTCAGTCGTGGCAAGGGGTCGGTTAAACCAACGTCGATCGTCGTCGATGGCAATGACAATACCGATATCACCCGTCAGATTCGCAGTGGAACCTTAAAAGGACTGCTGGAGATACGGGATGAAGTGTTGGGTGGCGACCAGGGATTCATCGCTTACTTTAACAAATTGACCGATGAATTGCGCCGTCAGGTCAATCAGGTTTATTCCCAGTCTGTCGGTCATACCATGAACCAGAAGCTGACCGGTACCGTGTATGTTGATTCTGACAGGGTTACCACGGCTCCCCTGACGGAATTAGCTTCCTCAGTTCAGGCCGGCAAGATCGTGCTGGCCTATGGTCCGGATGATCGTCATCTACAATCGGCTACCATTGAGGTTACCAACGATATGACGCTCGATTCACTGAGCGTAGCCATCAACGACATAGCCGGATTAACAGCCTCGGTTATCAATGGACGTCTGGTGATTGAGGGGGAGGAAAATAGCCGCTTTGCCGTTGCTTCGGACAGCAGCAGAGCCTTGGCTGCCTTGGGAGTAGGGACACTTTTTTCCGGCAGTGGTTCGGTTGATATGGCCGTCAATCCGGAGTTGCTGGTCGAAAAAGGTGGTGATCCTGCCCGACTGGCAACCGCACGTATCCAGGTTGCCAGCAATGGTACGGTGACCTTCGACGATGCCAATAATGGCGGCATGGTGGCTTTGGCGGCGTTGCGCAATGAGAAAATCAACCTGTTTGGCGAGAGGGCCACCTTTACGGCTCACTATGCCACACTGGTCAGCCATGTTGGTTCGATACAGCAGCGTAACCAGGATGCTTTGACAACGCAACAGACAGCACAGCAATTTCTGTCGGATGCCCGTGAATCCACCTCAGGCGTCTCTCTAGATGAGGAGCTGACCGATATGGTCAAGTTCCAGCGTTCGTTCCAGGCTTCCAGCCGCATGATTACCGTGGCGGATGAGTTGTTTAAGTCGATTCTGTCGATGGGAGTATGATTGATGGTGATGCGTGTAACACAGTCCCTGCTGTTTCAGTCCAGTAAGGCTGGATTGCAGCGTCAGTTTCAGGAGATTCGTTCCTCCCAGGAACAGTCATTATCGGGTCGGACCGTTAATCGGCCTTCCGATTCGCCGACGGCACAGTTTCGCGATATGGTAGCCGGGGCTGATCTGGCATCGGTCAAAAGCCTGAAGCGTGCCGCCGATTTTACCGCCCAGCGGACCGATCTTGCCGAGCAGCATATTCAGGTCATTTACGATAAGTTCCTCGACTTGCAGGAATTGGCAACGCAGCTGGGCAGTGCCCAGAATTACGCCATCCCGCAGATTTTTACCGCAGCCTCTCAACAGGCAATGGCTGGGTATGAGGAGATTTTTCAGCGCTCCAATCAGGAGCTGGATGGAGTGTCTTTGTTTGGGGGTGGGCGCCAGGATCAGCCGTTTAGTGCTGAGCATGTGGCAGCAACACCAATGCAGATGAGAAAACAGGGCAAGGGGGCAATGGTGGCTGCCAGTGGTTGGAACGCCGATGTCAGTTCATCGACAGCTGAGGTACCGGCAAGCGTCAAGATTACTTATCACAGTCCTACCAACATTGAGGTTTACATCAACGGTGAGCGTCAAAATCCGGAAGTTCGTTCGGATAACAGCGAGGAAAGCTGGGCTATTGGTCAGGGTATTTCCATAACCTTACCGGCTGACCAGGGCGGACTGGCCGATGGTGATCAATTTTTCTTTGAGGTGGTTCCTTCCTATCAGGGCGGCACGGCTGATCGTACTTTACAGATTGCCGGTGGCCAGGAATTTGCTGGCAATATCACCGGTGCCGAGCTGATTGAGGGCAAGGGTCCGTTGGGACGAGGTGTCAATTTGCTGGGCGTTGCAGCCGGTTTGCGCGGGGCTTTGCTACGCAAAGATGGTGATGAAGTCAATGCCTGGTTGGGCAAGGTTCTGGAAGGAGTCGCTCAGGCATCAGACTTGCAAGTAGCAACAGGTGTACGCACTGCCCAAATGGAAGCGATGCGCGATTCATTGGAAGTGGACCAGTTAGCCTTGGAGGGTTATAAGGCTTCAAATATCAATGTTGATGTATTTGAAGTATTTAGCAAAATGGAGCAGGCAACACAAGCCATGCAATATATGACAGCGACTGAACGGCAGGTGTTGAACACCAGCCTGCTTGATTTTCTCAAATAACAGGTTCTATCGACAGGGTTGGAGAGAATATGGACATTCATGGTACAAGATTCGGTACATTGGAGTTTGATGAGACAGAGGTGATTCGCCTGGATGAGGGCCTGTTGGGATTTCCTCTCAGTCGGCGTTTTCTGCTGTTTCCATACGGTGAGAACTCTTCGTTCTTCTGGCTGCAATCGGTTGATGAACCAGAGATCGCCTTTATCGTGATCAATCCGTTCGACTTTTTCTCGGATCTTGAATTCATCATTCAGGATGCTGATTCAGAGGCCATCCTGCTGCAGCGTAGTGAGGATGTCGAGATCTTTACACTGGTAACGATTCCGGAGGGCCGTCCAGAGGAGATGCGTACCAATCTGGCTGGACCAGTCATTGTTAACGTGAGTAACCGGTTGGGCCGGCAAGTCCTGATCAAGGAATATTCTCCACGTCAGCCGCTTATTCCGGAACAGATGCGCCGGACGTTTCAACAGCGTCAGGCGTTAGAAAAGCATTCAGCTCAGGCCGCCAGTAACCGATAATATTGATAAGGGATAGTAGGAGAATTCATTATGCCGCTCTATATCAACACCAACATCACCTCCCTTAACTCCCAGCGTCAATTGCTGAAGTCGAGTAACGCCCTGGGTAAGACCTTCGCACGTCTCTCTTCTGGGTTGCGTATCAACTCGGCCAAGGATGACGCAGCCGGCATGGCGATCACCCAGCGCATGACCTCGCAGATTCGCGGTCTCAACCAGGCGGTGCGTAATGCCAACGACGGTATTTCGCTGGCGCAGGTGGCTGAGGGTGCTCTGGACGAAAGCACCAACTCGTTACAGCGCATCCGTGAACTGGCGGTACAGGCTGCCAACTCCACTTATGGGGATACCGACCGGCTCTATCTGCAAAAGGAAATCAACCAGCTGTTGTCGGAGATGCAGCGTATTTCCCAGCAGACCTCGTTCAACGGTCAAATGTTGCTCGATGGGGATTATAAGGCAGGAAAGAATTTCCAGGTGGGTGTTTTTGCCAGTCATCGACTGACTATTTCAGTCCAGGCAGCCAGCTTGGGAGCTTTGATGAGCACCACAACGGTCGGGCAAAAGGATACAACGACTGGAAAGGTGACCAACGAAAACGGCATAACCTGGAGCGCCCATGTGGAGGCTTTGGGTATCTGTCAGGTGACGACTTCCACCAAGGCTTTGGCCACTATGGATCAGGTTGACAAAGCTCTGGATCGGTTGGCTACCATTCGGGCCAATCTGGGCGCCATTCAAAGCCGTTTTGATGCCGTCATCGCCAACCTGTCCAACATGTCCGAGAATATGTCGGCCTCACGCTCGCGTATCCAGGATGCCGATATTGCGGCGGAGACGGCTGAGTTGACGCGTAACGCCATTCTGCAGCAGGCGGGCACGGCTATTCTGGCCCAGGCCAACCAGCAGCCGCAACTGGCCTTGCAGCTTCTTGGTAGCCGGTAATTGGTCACTGGCTTGAATCATCAGGGGGAACAACGTGGCAGTCGGTAACATACAGTTCAGCGGTTTAGCCAGCGGGTTGCCGTCGGATATCGTTGACCAGCTCATGAATGCTGAAAAGGTGCGTCTGAATAATATGCAGACGCAGCGATCCGGCTATCAGAAGGAACAGAGTGCCATCTCGACGCTGAAAGGCAAGCTGTTGTCCATGAAAAGTGCTATGACGACTTTGCAGGACTCAGCTTCTTTTCAACCCCACACCGCGACCAGTTCGGACACCGATAAAATGACGGTGACGGCCTCAAGCGAGGCACGATCCGGTTTTCATAGCGTCAATGTGACCAGTCTGGCGACCTATCAGAGTTTAGTGTCTCACTCCGGGGTGAGCAGTCAGACAACAGAGGTGACCAGCGATGGTCAGCTGGCATTCAACTACAATGGCACCAGTTATACAGTTACCGTGACAGCGGGCGATACCCTGAGTGATATTGCCCAAAAGATCAACAGCACCAGCTACGGTAGCGACCGCAGCAAGGGGGTGATTGCCAGTGTCATGAACGACGGCAGCCAATACCGCCTAGTTATGACGGCACGAGACAGTGGTACTAACAGCGGTGCTGCCCGCATTGTTCTTGATCCGGCCAGCTCGATCGATTTTGGTGGTGCTGGTCCGTGGGATGGTGTGACTGGTTTTGATGAAACTGTCGCCGGTGCCGATGCAGCGTTGACGATCAATGGGATTGCCGTAACCAGCAACAGCAATACCGTCAATTCGGCCATTCCTGGGGTGACGTTGAGCCTGAAGCAGCTTGGTTCGGCCAACATTGCTATTGGCAATGACAGTTCGTCACTCAAGACGACCGTGCAGAGCTTCATCAAGAGCTACAACGAGGTGATTGATTATGTCAACACCGAAACACAGAAAGGTGGCGCTCTTTACCAGGACTCCGCCATGGTGCGCAGCGTGATTTCGACGCTTCGCCGTGAGATCAATACGCCGACCAGTAGTGTTAATGCTCCTTACGGTCAGCAGACACCCTTTTCGACCCTGTCCCAGTTAGGAATTCGTACCGACAAGGATACTGGCCGGTTAGCCATCAACGATGCCTCCTTTGATGCAGCTGTTACCAGTAGTTTTGATGACATTGCTGGTCTATTCACCAACAAACCGACGGTTACCAATTCTGTTGATTTCGCCAATGCCGGGGGCAAAAAAGGGCTGGCCTATCGGCTGGCGGATGTCATGACCAACTTTACCGCTACCAGCGGTAGTATCCTATCCGGCAAGGTAACCAGTATCGACAGCAGCTTGCGCAGTATCGATGACCGTATCAGCCGTGAGCAGACACGACTGGATAAGGTCAAGGACAATTTGACGAAAAAATTTGCCAACCTGGAGAAACTGATGAGTTCCATGAACAACTCAACCAGTTCTTTGACAAGTGCCATCAGTTCTCTGTCTAATAATTAGCAGGCTATTCTGGAGCAGAATCATGAAACAGTTAATCGATCCGGTGATGGATGAAAGCAGGGAGAATGATCTGGTCATACAGCTGGATCTTCTGATTCAGTTGTACGATGGAGCCATCCGCTTTCTGCAGCAGGCGGAACGCGAGCATAGCGCCGGGCAGGCCCAGGAGTTCAATCTATTGCTGGCACGCAGCCGCATGATCATTGAGGAATTACGCAATACGCTCAACATCCAGCATGGTGGTTCTCTGGCACGGCAGCTTGACCACCTGTACGGCTTCATGCTGGACAGCCTGCATCAGTCTGAGTTGACTCACGATATTTTTTATGCCAGAAATGTGGTGGTTTCCTTGATGGTTCTTTTGGACGGTTGGCGCAGTGCTCGTCCGCAGGTCATGATGGCGGCGTAGCCAATACAGGCGCTAACGAACTGGGAAAATGGAGTGACGCATGTCTTATGGATTGGCCAGTTATAAAACTTCCAAGACCACTACCGCATCACGGGAAGATTTGGTCATCATGCTTTATGAGGGAGCTATCCGATTTCTTGAGAAGTCGATCATTGAGAACGATGCCAACGATCTTCAGTCTCATAAGGAGTTGTTGCGGCGCGGTTTGGCTATCATCAGCGAGTTGCAGAATACGCTTGATTTTCAGAAGGGTGGAGATCTGGCGGTACAGCTGTTCGAGCTCTATGGCTTTATGCTGGATCGGTTGACACAGGCCAATATTACACGAGACAACAGCTGCATTCGTGATGTGATCAATCAGCTGACCATTCTTCTGGATGGTTGGCGTGTGGCCGTTAAAAAATATCGCGCCGAGCAGGTGTCTCCTGTTCAGGAGTCGTCCGATGCCGCAGCTGTGGCCGTGGGCGGACGTCGGGGCTATTGACCATGATGGATTCGATCGTGTCCCGCATGCAGGAGTTACTGAACGAAATCATGCTGGTTGATGAGATAGGGGGAGAGCGGGTTGGTCAGTTGGCACACAGCTGGGAAGAGGTGGTGTTGATGCTGGAGATCGGCTGTTCATCGGGTCAACTCAACGGTTCTACCATCGATCGCGACCAGGGGCAGGATCTGCTGGCTCAGTTGCAGGATCTGTCGCAGCGTATTCCCGTTGCCTTGTCGCGTCTGGCACAAGAGCACTCGCGGGTTGCACAGCAGCTTTTTGCCGAGAATCGGCGTATGCTGTCCCTGCGTGGCTATGCACCTCCACAAGAGATGGTTTTGCGTCATTACATCTAGCTGATATTGACAGCTGATGCAAAAGCGTCGTCCGCCACGCCACTCTTATCCTCCCTGTGTTGCCTGCAAAGAAAAGCAACTCTCCTTCAGTTGGGTTTGTCGACAGTGCCAGTTGTCCATGTGTCAGCCATGTATGCAGGACAACCTGTGGGGCATGAGCTGTAACCGGCTCACCTGGATCTGTCCCGACTGTGGTACCGAAAATGAATTTGCCAATCGATAGGAGAGAGAAGATCGATGCGTTTTTCCTCCGCAGTGCGTCTGTCGGTGGCGCTGTTGCTGCTGTTGTTATTGCTGCTGCTGTTAGCCCTGTTTATTCAGTTTAGTCATGCCGTTCTTGATCTTTGGGAACGGTTGCAGGTTGTCCCGCAATGGTTTTTCTTCTCTTACTGGGTTGTTCTGGCTTCGGTAGCCGCCATTGGTGTGGTGTGGGTATGGCGTATGGCCACACCCGGATCCCGATCGGGATCATCCCATCCTGATCACAGCCGTCCGGCTACCGTTGTTGCCATGGATGACCGCATGGTGGCAGAACGGGTTGATCGTAACCAGCGTCTCGGTGCCAGTACCGCTGCAGCACGCCACGAACTCGATCTGTTGCAGCAGCGGCGTGACAGTGGCGATATTCATATGGCCTTGTTTGGTGAGGTCAATGTCGGTAAAAGTACCCTGATGACAGCCCTGTTGCCCGATGCGGAGACCGCCGTCAGTCCGGTGGCTGGCACGACCCGTACCATGGTTCAGCGTGTCTGGGTTGATGAGTCTGGTCATCGTCTGGTTGTCACCGATCTACCCGGGTGCAACGAAGTGTACGATCAGCTGTCGATAGGGGCACGGGAGGAGGCCATGAGGGCTCATCTGGTCGTCTATCTGTGCGATAGTGATCTGACCCGGGTGCAGATGCAGGAGTTGCAGCAGCTGGCGGATTTGCACAAACCGTTGTTGGTCGGCCTCAACAAGATCGATCGTTACAGCGACGAAGAGGTGGCGTTGTTGCTACAACGACTCAGGGAAAGAATCGCCACCCTCAACAGCAGCTCCTCCATCGAACTGGTCACTTTATCGGCTGGTGGCTGGCAGGAGGTGATCCGTGTCCATGCCGATGGTCGTGAGGAACCGGTACAACGCGCTGTGGCGCCACAGCTGGACCAATTCCATGCTGCAGTGCGGCGTATCGTCAAACGTGATGTGGCCGTGCTGGAATCCTTGCGCGACCGTGCTGTTCTGACACTGGCAGCACGTAAACTGGACCATAGCCTCAACCAGCATCGGCAACAACAGGCCAGTCACATCGTTGCCGGCTATACGCGCAAGGCGGTGGTGGGCGCTCTGGCAGCGTTGACTCCCGGTATGGATCTGATCATCCAGGGTGTGCTGGCCGTCAGTATGGTTAAGGAGCTGTGCAGCCTGTACGAAGTGAAGGTGACCCGGGTTGAAATTGATCGGCTGTTGCAGCAGAGCGACCGGTTGAAAAAACGCTCCCTGCCGCTGGTGCTGGCCGTGGCCGGCAACCTGATGAAATCGTTTCCAGGGGTGGGGACCATGGCCGGAGGGGTGCTGCACGCCATTGCCTATGGTCTGCTGTTCGATTCTCTGGGACGGGCTTTGGCGGGCACCCTGGAAGAGCGGGGGGCGCTGCTGGTCAATCCGACCCTGCACCGCTTCGAAAACGCCTTGGCCGATGATCTGGATGGACGATTGCAGCGTCTGCTGAAACTGGCATTGGCGCATAATCCGGAAAAGGGGCCGGAAAAGGGGCCGGAAAAGGGGCCGGAACGTGGGCCGGAACGGAGGCCAGATGCGCAACCTGATCGATGATGGCAAAGAGTGGTGGTCCAGGGCCAGGGTTCAGATCAGGGTACCTGTCGAGCGGATGCTGCGGCGTCTTGACGTGGCTGGGGTAGTTGGTGATGAGCAGAGAGTCGATGATCAGCCCGGTGATGGTGGCGCAGGGCATCTCAATCTGGCGCAACGCAGTCTGAGCGATATTCTCGCTGACCCGACCATACCGGTCTCGATCCGCGATGAGCTGTTGCACGAATATCGGCAGATTGAGCTGCTGCTCGATAAAATCGGTCAGGGGCATATCCATATCGTGGTGTTTGGACGGGTTGGTGTGGGCAAATCGGCCTTGCTCAATGCCTTGCTGGGAGAAAACCGCTTTTCAGCCAGTCCGTTACATGGTGAAACGCGCCAGACTGGTAAGGCGTTGTGGCGCCAGGCCGGTCTGGATGGTATCTTTCTGATCGATACGCCCGGCCTGGATGATTCGGGGGGCGAATCGCTCGAACAGATGGCCCAGGATGCCGCCCATCTGGGAGACATGATCCTGTTTGTGGTCGATGGCGACCTGACCGATACCGAGTTTCAGGCCCTGCACCGGCTGAAAGCGGAGTTGCACCGTCCCGTTGTGCTGGCCTTCAACAAGATCGACCGTTACACCGGGCCGGAACGGCAACTGGTGCTACAGGCCTTGACGGAACGGTTGACCGGACTAATCGATGCGGAATCGGTTGTACCTTGTGCGGCAGCTCCGGGGCCGCGCATCTATCTGGAGATGGACAGCCGTGGCCGCGAGCGGGAGGTACGGCGTCGTCCCGCCTCTGATGTAGCGGAGCTGCAGTCGCTGCTACAGCGAATCGTTGTCACCGAAGGTAAGACACTGGCGGCGCTTAACGCCACTTTTCGGGCTGGACAACTGTCGGACCGGTTGGCCCATACCTTAGCCAGCTATCATCGCTCCACGGCTGAAAAGGTGATTCATGCCTACTGTCTGGGCAAGGGCATCGCCGTTGCCGTCAATCCGGTGCCCGTGGCCGATCTGTTGGTGGTGGTGGCCGATGCCGCCATGATCGTCACTCTGGGGCGCATTTATGGTTTGCAGCTCAATACCAGCGAAGCGGGCGATCTGGTGCGTACCATCGTGGCCCAGACGCTGCTGATTCTCGGCACGGTGTGGTTAACGCAACTGGCTGTTTCAGCGCTTAAGGGCTTTAGCCTTGGCCTATCAACGCTGTTGACGGCCGGAACACAGGGAGCGGTAGCCTATTACGGTACTTATGTGGTGGGACGGGCGGCCGAACGCTATCTGGCCCAAGGCCGTTCCTGGGGACCTGGAGGGCCAAAGCAGGTGGTGCGTGAGATTCTCGATACGCTGGATCGGGATTCCATGCTGGCTGATGCTCGTCGTGAGATTTTGCAGCGTCTGCGCCGCGGCGGCGATGGGGGAGGGTCGTCATGACCGATGACGCAACACTGACGGCGGTCAGGCTGGATAAATGGCTGTGGGCGGCCCGTTTTTTCAAGACCAGGGCTTTGGCGGTAACGGCCATCGAAGGGGGCAAGGTCCATGTTGATGGCGCCAAGGCCAAGCCGGGTCGGGGAGTGCACCTCGGCAACCGTTTGACCATCCGTCGTGGCCACGAGTTGTTCGAGGTGCATGTGACCGGGTTATCCGAATCGCGTGGACCGGCTACTGTGGCGATGACCCTCTATCAGGAGAGCGAGGCCAGTCTTCAGGCACGACAGCAGCAACAGCAGGACTATCGCCTTGGTCTGTTATCCCGACCGGTGGCCGGCGGCCGCCCGACCAAAAAAGACCGACGCGACTGGCAACGCCATCAGGGGGAGCTGTAGCGCTTATTTCCAGCCAGCCACCTTATCGCACTCTTTTTCTTCATCTGGATGGGTTTTTTCCCACTGAGTGATCGGTTTGGCTTCGTTGTCGGCCATTTTGCCGCTCATGCACTCACAATACTTCTTGACCACATCAGGGGAAGCCCCCTCATTTTTATTCTCCTGAACGCAATCACCAATTCTTTTGGCTTTCTGTTCATTGGCAGCGGCAGCCGGAGCAGCAGCAGCCGCCGGAGCCGCAGCGGCCGGAGCGGCAGCAGCTGGAGCCGCCGCCGCTGGAGCAGCCGCCGCCGCTGGAGCAGCCTCAGGACCAGCAAAAGCTTGAGCAGCGATTGACATGGAAGCAATCAAGCATAAAGCAGGGAACATGAGACGCATCAATTTTCTCCTCTAAAGTGGACCATCCAGAACTGATTCAGCGGGCTTGATATTAGTCAATATGGCCCAAAAGGTCCAGTGGTTCACTGTTCATTGCCGACCCAATGCTGTATATTGACAACGGGTCGATGAGATATGGAGCTGTGTTGCCCATGTCTCGCCTGAAAGGTATACATTATAAGGAAAGTCTTATGAAAAAATTGATGATCGTTGCTGCTCTTTTGGTTGGATTAACGAGTTCTTTTGCCTCAGCTGAGCCTGGTTGCCGGGATTATCAGGAATTTGCAAAAGTGCTTCGTGCCGCTACAGATTATATCAGTTCCACCAAAGGCGATTTTTCGGATAATGCCAAGCTTGAGTCTGATATGGACGAAGTGGTGGGAGTTTTGGAAGCGGTTGCTAGCAGCGAGGGGGATGCAGGACTTTCCTCGGCTGTAGGAAACATGTCTGGTATCTGGAGTAAAAAATCGTGGAGCGGAGAAGATGTCAATCTGTTCAAGCAGGCCTTCGATGCAACGGCTGTCGCTTTAGAGCGTGTAGCTAAAAAGCGTTGCCAATAGTTGCCGATAATGGCTGTGAAAGCCACCCATGCGGTGGCTTTTTACTGAACAACACGCACCACCACCTCGCCCAGCAGCCGGACCTGTTGCCGTGAGGAGCGTTCCACCGCCTTGGCAATGGCGTCTGCCACATGGACCGGAAGATTGGCATCGACGCTGATCGTAACATCACTGTAGATCTTGTGACCCATCCATCGTGCACGCACCAGACGCACCGTTCGCACACCAGCCACAAGGCGGGCTGTTTGGGTGATTTCATCGATGATTTCCGGTTCGATGCCATCAATGAGACGGTGCCAAACAGCCTTGGCAGCATCTCTTACGATGAACAGGATGGCGATGGTAATACCAACTCCAACAAGGGGATCGAGTAGTGGGTACCCAAGCCATGTCCCTAGCACACCAATCAGCACCGATAGACTGGTAAAACCGTCCACACGTGAGTGCTGTCCATCGGCGATCAGGGCAGCGGAACCGATCTCGGTTCCTACCCTGATGCGATAGATTGCCACTGCTTCGTTGCCAATGAAACCGATGATGGCTGCCGTCGCTACCCAACCCAGATGGGTCATGGGTTCGGGGTGGATCAATTTGAGAAAGGCCTCGTAACCGGCTACACAGGCAGAGAAAAAAATCACTCCAACGATGATCACTCCGGCCACGTCTTCGGTCTTGCCGTAGCCGTAGGTGAAACGCCGGTTGGTTCCCTTTCTGGCTAGTGCAAAGGCCACCCACAGAGGAATGCTGGTAGCAGCATCGGCGAAGTTGTGAATGGTGTCTGCCAGCAGGGCTACCGAACCGGAATAAATCACCACCAAAACCTGTAATATCGCCGTGATCCCCAGCCCGATCAGGGAGATCTTGAGCGCCCGGATGCCTTTTTCGCTCGATTCCATGACCGAATCGATCTTGTCGCTCACGTCGTGGGAGTGGGCAAAGGTTCCTTTTAACCAGCCTATGATACCACTGCCGTGATCATGTCCATGCTCACCATGACTGTGGTCACCGTGACCGTGGTCGCCGTGACCGTGGTCGCCATGAGCATGTCCCACCTCGGTAAAGGGTGTCACCAGCCGTTGTCTCCCGTCTTCCCGTTCGATATGCACCTGCGCCTCGAATTCGTGCGGCTCCGGGATGTCGGTAGTGGATTCCAGGTACTCTGCCTCCTGACGGAAGCGGAACATCTGCTTCTCACCGCCGGGACGCACGGTAGTCATGGTCAGGATGTCGGCGGTCAGGGGTGGGACTGGATGTCTATCGTTGTCGAGAAAATAGAGCCGAAAGCGCGGGGGAACACCGGTCTCGAATACGCTGATTTCCACCAAGCCGTCGGCATGGGCGATCAAAGGTCCACCGTGAACGCCATGATCGTCACCGTCTTCGCCGTGACTGTGACCGTGGCCATGCTCATGCCCTTCCTCGTCGAAGAGGGTGACCAACCGTTGGTGTCCACCATTCAAATGGACCCAGGCCAGGAATTCATGGGGTTCCGGGATGTTGGTGAGGGACTCCAGCAATCCTTCTCCCCACCGAAAGGCGAACCGTTGCCGAATTTCCCCAGGTCGTTCCGTTTCCAAGGTGATCTCTTCGGCGGTAGGGGGCAAAACCGGTTTGAGTTCCCCGTCGAAAAAATACAGCTGGAAACGGGGAGGAACTCCGGTCTCGAACACGGCAAGTTCTACGTATCCATCGTTGTGACACAGCAGGGGACCGCCATGTGGGCCGTAGCTGGAAAGGGAAGCTGACATCTTCTGGTGTCCTGTCTAAAGGTATTTTGTGATTGATTTCAGCGACTTGACCTGAATGGCTATATCACGCATAGACATATCCTCCCGTATTTCCAGGCAGTTCTCGATATGGTCGGTGACGTATTGGCGCTTGGCTACGGCCAGCGCGCTGGTGACAGCTTGAAGTTGCTGGGCTACTTTCTCACACTCTTCTCCAGCCTCAATCATGGCAATGACCTTGGTCAAATGACCGGATGCACGCTTCAGGCGGGAGATAATTTCTGGGTGGCAGGTGTGTTGATCCATGGCGCATATCCTATCATGGGGGATAGGATATTGTCAACACCCTACGAAAACGATAGAACGATTATCGTGGCTATGCTACAATCCGGGACGATAGGGCTTACTCGGAAACAGAGGTTGGACCATGACCAGCAACCAGGAGATCATCGCGTTACGCCAGCTCATCCGGCATCACGACCGTCTCTACCATGAGCTGGATGCGCCAGAGATCGACGATGCCGCTTACGATGCGCTGGTGCAGCGCTTGCGGCAGCTGGAAGCGGATCATCCGGACCAGACAACC
>JADGCH010000017.1:15026-24856 GCA_015229115.1 Magnetococcales bacterium | reverse complement strand
CCATCGGGTGGCGATGCTGTCGCTTGACAACGGTTTTGACGATAGCGACATCCGGCAGTTTGACCAGCGTCTGCGCGAGGTATTGGAGCTGTCACCGTCCGATGCGCCGATCTGCTACAGTGCCGAACCGAAAATGGATGGGCTGGCTATCAGCCTGCTGTATCAGCAGGGGCGACTGGTGCGGGCGGCAACGCGCGGTGACGGACTCACTGGCGAGGACGTCACGGCCCAGGTGCGTACCATTGCCGGTTTGCCGTGGCGGTTGCAGGGCAGTGACCATCCCGATGAAATCGATATTCGGGCTGAAATCTACATGAGCCGTCAGGGGCTGATCGATCTCAACCGGCAGATGGAGCAGCAGGGTAGCAAACTGTTTGCCAATCCACGCAATGCCGCTGCTGGTAGCATACGTCAGCTGGATCCACAGGTGACTGCCGCCCGCCCACTGTCGCTGATCGGCCATGGCGTGGCCTATGTCGATGGGCTCAGGCAGACCATCACCACTCATGACCAGTGGCTGGAGTGGCTGGCGGTATGGGGGTTGCCGCTCTCTTCAGAACGGGCGATGGTTCTTGGTCTGGAGGGCTGTCTCGCCTATTACCACCACATGCTTGAGCAACGCGATCAGCTGCCCTACGACATGGATGGAGCGGTTTACAAGCTCAATCGGCTCGATGGCCAGCAGCGGCTTGGTTTTTCATCACGTGCCCCGCGCTGGGCTATTGCTCACAAGTTTCCAGCCATCGAGGTGGTGACACAGGTGGAGGCCGTCGATATCCAGGTCGGTCGTACTGGAGCCCTGACTCCGGTGGCCCGACTGACCCCGGTAGCTGTTGCCGGGGTCATGGTGCGCAATGTGACACTGCACAATTTTCAGGAGCTGCAGCGTAAAGATGTTCGCCCTGGTGACCAGGTTGTTATCCGTCGTGCCGGTGATGTCATTCCCGAGCTGGTCTGTCTGGCACGGCAAGCCGAGCCACGCCAGCCTGCGCCGCAGCTGCCGTCACACTGTCCCGAATGCGGCGCACAGGTGGTGCAACTCGAGGATGAGGTGGTGGCGCGCTGTAGCGGTGGCCTGATCTGTCCGGCGCAGCGACGTGAGACCCTGCGCCATTTTGCCAGCCGCGAGGCCATGAACATCGACGGCCTGGGAGAAAAGCTGATCGACCAGCTGTTACAGGCCGGTTTGGTGCGTGACGTCGCCGATCTTTATGCGCTCAACCGTGCCGATCTGGTGGCACTGGAGCGTATGGGGGATAAGTCGGCTGACAATCTGCTTCAGGCCATTGAAGCCAGCAAGTCGGTGACGCTGGACCGTTTCCTGTACGCTTTGGCCATTCGTGACGTTGGCGTGGTGACGGCGCGCCAGCTGGCCAACCATTTTGGCGCACTCGATCTGGTTATGATGGCCTCTGTGGAGCAATTGTTGACCGTTGCCGATGTCGGTCCTGTGGTTGCAGCCCGGATTGACGCTTTCTTTCGCGAGGCGCATAATCATGCCATGGTGGAACGACTGCTGGCTGCTGGTATTTCCTGTCGCTGGCAGCGCACTTCTGCAGAGCATGGCCAGCAGGAAAGGGGCTCTCTGGCAGGCCAGAGCGTGGTGTTGACCGGTACCCTGGCCACCATGACTCGTCAGCAGGCTAAACAGCGGTTGGAGTCATTGGGAGCCAAGGTGACCTCTTCTGTGTCACGTTCCACGGCACTGCTGGTTGTTGGCAGCGACCCTGGCAGCAAGTACGACCAGGCCGTGGCATTGGGTGTTGCTGTGATCGATGAATCGGCCTTCCTGAAAATTCTTGACGAAGGGGAAAAATGATGTGGCAGCGGATATGGCAGAGATTGAGTGATCTGATCTGGCGTCTGACCCATGGTTCCGATCCTGTGATCGTTTTTCCGCCTGGGCAGGAATCACCACGTATTCGTCTGTCGACCTCTCTGGGGGACATTGATCTGGAGCTGGATGGCGCCAAGGCTCCCATCAGTGTGACCAACTTTCTCGCTTATGTCGATGCCGGTTTTTATGATGGGACGTTGTTTCATCGGGTCATTCCCGGTTTCATGATCCAGGGCGGTGGCATCACAGCTGACCTCAAGCGCAAGAAACCACTCAACCGGGCGATTCGTAACGAGGCTGACAACGGTCTTTGCAACAAACGCGGCACCCTTGCCATGGCCCGTACCGCACGGATTCACAGCGCCCAGGCTCAGTTCTTCATCAATATCCTCGGCAACTCATCCCTTGATCACAAGCCCAGTGATTTTGGTTACGCGGTGTTTGGTCAGGTGATCGGTGATGGCATGAAGGTGGTCGACCAGATTGCCAAGGTGGCTACCGGCAGTCAGGGGGGGTATGACAATATCCCCCTGCAGCCTGTTGTGATTCAATCGGTCAGGCGACTATAGACAGGAGCAGGGGGGAGAAATCGATGACAGTGACCAGTCAGAATCAACAAGCCAATTTTATGGACGATGTTGAGAGGCGTACCAATCTGGCCTTCAGCAACGAAATGGAGATGCTGACCTTTTACCTCACCGATGAGCAGCTTTACGGCCTCAATGTCTTCAAGATTATCGAGATTCTCGAATGTCCCAAGCAGATCACCCGCATGCCCCATGCCCACCCGTCGGTGATAGGTGCTATCGATTTTCGTGGCCATGCCGTGCCCCTGATCGACTTGTCGCATGCCTTGGGTATGGAGGCGATCGATCGGGCTACTTCCATCAGCTATGTGCTGATCTGCGAGTACAGTACCACCACCCAGGGGTTGCTGATCAGTCGACCTAACATGTTGATCCATAAAAGCTGGAATGAGGTCAACCGTCCCGATGGCAGTCTTTACGATACCACCTATCTGACCGCCATCAGCTATCATGAAGGTCAGCCGGTCCAGATTCTCGATGTTGAAAAGATCCTGAGCGAGATTATCGGTATCGACGACAGTGTGGCGATCGATCTGGTCGAGAAGGCCCAGCATCTGGTCACGCACCAGCATCATGTGCTGGCGGTCGATGATTCCAAGGCTGCCCGTTCCATGATCCATTCAGCGCTGGAGCAGCTGGGCATCCAGCATACCCTGTTCGACAATGCCGCCTCGGCCCTGGAGGCTCTGGAGGCCTCGGTAGCCGATGGCCAGGCCTGTCCCTATACCATTATCTTTTCCGATATCGAGATGCCGATCATGGATGGCTTCACCTTCACCCGCAAGGTCAAGGCCAATCCACGGCTGGCCGGTATCTATCTGGCTCTGCACAGTTCACTGAGCAACCGCTCCAACGAAGACAAGGCCAAACAGATGGGTGCCGATGGCTTTATTCCCAAGTTTCAGCCCAATCTGGTGGTGGGTACCATTCTGGAGCAGCTGGAAAAGGCATCTGGTCGTTGACTCCAGAACGACTGCATCAGCTGATCCACCGGCTGCACCACCGGCTGCCAGGACAGGCGCCCATCCGTGACTTTGTCCATCACAACACCCTGCACGGCTTGCAACATCTGCCCTTCCACGAGGCGTTGGCTGAGGCAGAGCGGCTTTATGGCATCCATGGCTATCTGCCACTGGCCCAGTTTCGCCACCTCTATCAGCAGGGGCGCATCACAAGGGCTGATCTGGAACATGAGATCCGTGACGCTGCCGATCTGGCCGTGACCGATGATCGACGGCTTGAGATCTATCGCACCATTTTGCTGCACGATTTGCGTCCTATCAGCGCGGAACAGCTGCGTTGGCGACTGGAGGCCGATGATCTATGGTCGGCCTGCCTTGAGGTGCTGCCATCGTCCCAGCCCGATTCATCCGACTCATCTGATGATCCGTTGCTAACGACGCTGTTTGACCGCATGGGTCGTGACATGACCTTGCGGGGGTTGTTGCTGGCCCTGACCGGACAGGACATTCTCGACGACATGCGACCGCTATTGCTGCGCCATCTCTCGGGCTGGATCGACCAAGGTTCCGCCGCCTGTCCCTATCCCGAGCGTTCTGGCGGGTTATGGCAGGCCTTCCGCCGTGTCTTGTTGCAGGATCCGGCTTTGGCTCTGGAACAGCTACCCAACGCTGATCAGGAGATTGCCGGCTGTCCCGATGACAGCAGGGCAGCCCTGCAGAAAATGTTGCAGCGCAGCGGTGTCCCGGAGAAACGCTGGGATGGCTATCTCGAGCGGTTGGCACTGGAGCTGCCCGGCTGGTCTGGCATGATGCTGTGGCGTCATCTGCACCCAGGTTATCAGGGCCTGTTACCGCAACAGGTTGACATGATTGATTATCTGGCAGTACGGTTGTTATTGGAACGACTCTATGCTGCCCGGCTCTGTCAGCGCTTGTGGCAGATGGATCCGCGTGTCGATCTGTTGCGCTGGTACGGCCGTGGCCACGTGGCTGAGTTTCGGTTGCGTTGCATGCTTTTTGACCGATCGTTGCCAGAGCATCTGGCTCATGCCGTGCAGCAGCTGTTACAACCGGCCGATGGGGAGGTTGGCTCTGATGACCAGTGGCAGCAACTGTTGCAACAACTGCAGCCGCGACACGAGCATGATCGTCTTGGCCATCAGGCTTGGCCGCTGTTTCAGCTGGTACGTCATCTGGGCCTGACCGGCACGCAGTTGCGCCAGATGGGACAAGCGGCGGTTGATGAGATGCTGGCCTGTATCGACCAGCTGGATGAACAGCGGTGCGGACAAATCTGGCTTCAGGCCTACGAACGCCATTATCGTGACCAGATTTTCAATGCCCTGCTGCAAAACCAGCCTGTCGTCGAATCCAGTCGGCCGGTGGCGCAACTGCTGTTTTGCATGGATGATCGCGAGGAGGGTTTCCGGCGTCATCTGGAGGAGCATAACCCGGCCATCGAGACCTTCGGCGCGGCCGGTTTTTTTGGGGTGGCCATCAACTGGCGTGGTCTTGATGACTCCGATGTGACGGCACTCTGCCCGGTGGTGGTGACACCGGTTCATGAGATCCAGGAGTTGCCGCAAACCGGTTTCGAGCAGCGTTATGACCAGCACCAGCAGCGCCGTCGGCAATGGTTTGCCGCACTGCGCTGGCTACACCAGCGGAGCCGTCACGGGGTCTGGCAGCCTCTGCTGGCCATGGCCTTGACTGCACCAGCGGCGATGATGCTGATGGCAGGCAAACTGCTGGCACCACAGCTGACCGGCCAGTGGGTCGACCGTTATCGCAATCGCTACCTGTTGTCGTTGCCAACGCGCCTGGTTTTCAAGGCAGCGGATGATGCCCCACCAGCGACAGCCGAGCAGCCCCGCCTCGGCCTGACCGATGAGGAGCAGGCCGATCGGGTCGAACGGTTGTTGCGCACCATCGGCCTGACCGATCGATGGGCGCCGTTGGTGGTCATTCTTGGTCATGGTTCAAGCAGTGATAACAATCCGCACCGCTCAGCTTACGATTGTGGCGCTTGCAGTGGCCGCCATGGTGGACCCAATGCCCGTCTGATGGCGGTTATGGCCAATCGTCCCCAAGTGCGTCAGTTGCTGCGTCAGCGCGGCCTTGAGATTCCCGATCGGACCTGGTTTTTTGGCGCCCAGCACGATACCTGCGATGAGTCAATCAACTGGTTCGACCTGGATCAGTTACCGCCCCAGTGGCGCCAGCCACTCGATGAACTCAGGCGCGATCTGGACAAGGCCTGTGCCCTGTCGGCCCATGAACGCGCTAGAAAGCTGGCCTCAGCCTCTCTGAAAGCCTCTCCCGAGCAAGCCAGAAGGCATATGGTTGGTCGGGCTAAGGATTTTAGCCAGCCACGTCCGGAGCTGGGGCACGTTACCAATGCCGTGGCGGTGATTGGTCGGCGTGCCCTGAGCCAAGGTCTGTTTTTCGATCGGCGCATGTTTCTCATCTCCTACGATCCACAGCATGATGACGATGGCCGGATTATCGAGGCCATTCTGCTGGCCGCCGGACCAGTCGGCGCCGGTATCAATCTCGAATATTACTTCTCCACCATCAACAATGACCGTTATGGCTGTGGCTCCAAGGTGACCCATAACCTTACCGGTCTACTGGGGGTGATGGAGGGCAGCAGTTCTGACCTGCGCACCGGTCTGCCACGCCAGATGATTGAAATTCACGAGGCCATGCGTCTGCTGGTGATTGTCGAGCAGCGCTGCGAGACCTTGACGCGCATTTATCAGGAGCAGCAGGAGATACGCGAGCTGGTTGGCAACGGCTGGATTCATCTGGCCGCTATTGAGCCGGGTGAACCGCAGAGGATTTTTCTGTTCATACCGCAACAGGGCTGGCAACCCTGGACGGGACCGTTGCAGCCGTTGCCCCAGGTGAACCGCTCGGCCGAGTGGTATCAAGGTCATCGTCATCACCTGCCTCCGGCGCAGGTTACCCTCCGGACCGTTTCACCACCAGTCCCTGCTGTTTCAGGTGATCCATGACCAGGACGACCTGATCGCCCTGAATTTCGATGACGCCATCCTTGACCGTTCCGCCGGAGCCGCAGGCTGTTTTGAAATGTTTGCACAGTTGGGTCAGTGCCGAGGTGTCCAGCGGCAACCCCTTGATCAGGGTAACGCCTTTGCCCTGTCGCCCCTTGGTCTCCAGGGAGACCCGGACTATGCCATCGTGACGGGCGGTCGGTCGATTGCGGCGGCAGATACAGCCAGCCACCGCTTGCTGGCACTCGGGGCATAGGCGCCCTTGTTCGGTAGAATAAACGACACGCGACATCAGCTCTGCTCCTTTTCCGGCTGCAACGACCGCATGAGGATCATGATCCATAACCTTGTATCAGAAACACCGGCTGCCGTACAATGGTTGTCCTTATTGCACTGATTTTGGAGGAAACAGAATGGTTTTATGGATTGTTTTGGGTGTTTTTTTGGTCGGTCTGATTGTCTGGATGTTGCGAACCAACCAGAAAGACCTGCACGAGGTGTACAAGGAACTTGAATTGGACCAGCAACAGGATAAGGAACAGGACAAGTAGATCTGGAACAGAAAACATCTTTGAGCCCCATCATTGTTGTGGATACCAATGTCTTTGTTGCGTGAACTCCGATTCCCTTTGCCATATATTCGAACACCTGAGTCCTGGTTAGGAGAAATTAAATGGCCACATTAACTGTTGATATGCCTGATCCAGTTGCTGTAGGTCTGCAACAAATTGCTGCAACACGTGATGTTGCGATCGATACGATCGTTACAGAAATGGCAGTGAGCCTGATTGAGCAGGTAGAGGCAGAACAGCGCTTTTTACGGCGTGCTGCAAGAGGTAATTCCCAGCGTGGGCTTGACTTGCTTGATAAGGTAACAACAGCTCCTCTTTTCGAGTAAGGAGTGATCCATGAAACCTGCCACGACCGTATATCAGCCGACCGATGTCGTTCGGCGTGCGCTGATGGAAGTTCTTCGGGAAATTGACCGTGACCGCCATTTGGCGCTGTGGAACACGCTGCTGGAGGAGGACCCGTCACTGGTCCGCAAGCTGGAAATGCTGCTGGCACGCGAGATTTCGGCTGTTGTCCCGGCCGCTGCGGCAACGCAGCCACGTCAGCTGGCTATTGATCCGGCTTTGTTCCGGCGTGAGGCCGAGGATATTTCGTTTTTCCTGCACGGTAGGGGTTATGAATACGGCATGGGCCGCGTGGTCTATGACAGGCTTGAAGGGCTGTTGAGCCGTATCCGTCCGCTACTTGAGGAGGACGACGGCGTCAGCGCCCTCGCGGCATTGGATGCCATCGTGGAGTGTTATACCTACGAATGGATGGAGCTGGAAGATGACGGCGAACTGTCCTCCCTGTTTGAGGAGATGGGCGAGATGATTGCCGAGGCCCTCTTGCGTGCTGACTTGTCCAGTCGGGAGCGCAGCCAGTGGCAAGAACGGTTACTGGAATGGCAGGGAGAACTGGCGGACTACGGTGCTGAGGAGGGGATATCCGTTGCGATCAGGGCAGCATCAGAAGGATGGGACGATGCACGACTGCAGGCGATTTTGCAGGGTACCCCTGTGGACTCCAGCGGCAACGACGAGGATGAGTATGAAGATGAAGACGAGGACGAATATGACGAGTATGAAGACGAGGATGCGAGTGGTACCCTGATACGCATTCGCCTGGCGATTTTAGGTCATCGGGGACGCCATGAGGAGCAGCTGCGTTTGGCTCGCTTTTACGGTGAATATGAGGAGTTGTCCAAAACGTTGTGCCACCTTGGACGAGTGGAGGAAGCCGAGGCTGTGGCCCTGACCTGTATCGAGTCTCCCTCTGAGATGCACCGGTTGGCGCAATTATTCCACCAGCAGGGTGATCTTGACCGGGCGTTGCGCGTGGCTGAGCAGGGGCTGTTACGGACAGGATCGGGACGGTCTCGGTTGCCTGGTCGACTCGATCTGGCCCGTTGGCTGCGTGACGTGGCCCATGAGACGGGTAACCTGGATCTGGCCCTGCGATCTGCCGAGACTGCCTTCAACGAAGCCATTGAGATGAGCGATTATCTGGCTATTGAGGCGCTGGCCGGGGATGGATGGCCTGCTATTCGGGAACGGCTGCTGGAAGGTATGGTCGACAACAAGGCAGCGCTTTCTGCCGACAATAAAATCGTCATCTACCTGCATGAAGGCAGGGTGGATCAGGCCGTCAGGGTTGTGGAGAAATCGTATATCAGCAGCGATGTGTTGCTGCGTGAGCTGATGCTGGCCGCCATGGGCAGTCATGCTGACTGGGTCATCCAGCGTAGCCGTGCCGAGGCGGACACCATCATGAACGCTGGCAAGGCGGCTCACTACGATGTGGCAGCAGAGTGGCTGGGTTTGACCAGGATGGCCTATCTGCAGGCTGGACGTCAGGCCGAATGGGCCTCTGTGCTTGCGTCCATCATTGAAAAACATGTACGCAAATACAAGTTGAAGCCACTGTTGGAGAAATTGAAATGACCCCGTGGCTTTGACCAGTAAAAGAGATAAAATTTAAGACGATGACCTTATTATCACCACAAAAACAACGGCTGGAAACACTCAACCTTCGTATTCATTCTGAAGAAAAGAACCTGATTGACCGTGCCGCCCAGGTGCGTGGACAAAACCGGACTGATTTCATTCTTGACGCGGTAAGAAAGGCGGCTGAAGATGCACTTCTTGACCAGGCCACTTTGACGGTCAGTTCGGAAGATTATGAACGATGGCTGGCACTGCTTGACGCTCCGCCACAGCCTGGGGAAAGGCTGCGCCGTGCCTTGCAAACTCCAGCACCATGGGAGTGATTTTTGTCGCTTTCTGCCCCAGCTCCTCTTGATGAGCGCCACTGTCTTGAAGACTTTGTGTCTGGTGTGACATCGTTGGACGACTGGCTAAGAAAGCGTGCCCGTATCAATCAGGCAAGCGGTGCATCAAGGACTTTTGTTGTGTGTGATGGATTACGGGTGATTGGCTACTATGCGTTGGCATCAGGGTCGATTCGTTCAAGAGATGCGACAGGAAAGTTCCGGCGTAACATGCCAGATCCAATTCCCATTACGCTTTTGGCGCGTCTTGCTGTGGATCGTGCCTACCAAGGACGTAGCATGGGTCGTGCGCTATTTCGTGATAGTGTCTATCGTGTCAATCGAGCAGCAGACATTCTTGGTATCCGTGGTATGGTAGCCCACGCTGTCTCTGAGGAGGCTAAAGCGTTTTATCTTGCCCTTGGGTTTTCCGTATCACCGAGTGACCCCATGGTCCTTATGGTGTCACTGAATGATATGCGTTTTTTAGTGGGATAAAACCATGGCCCGTTCTCACGACAAACCCACCGTTATTCGCTTTTACCATCCACTGGGGGCTAGCTGGGAGGAGAGTCTGGTTGCTATCAGCGACAAGATCTACCAGCG
>JADGCH010000017.1:0-14929 GCA_015229115.1 Magnetococcales bacterium | reverse complement strand
TACTGGGGGCTAGCTGGGAGGAGAGTCTGGTTGCTATCAGCGACAAGATCTACCAGCGCCAGCTGCGGCTGCTGATTGTTGCCGAGACGGAGGCCCTTGCCCGTCAGCTGGACGACCTGCTCTGGCGTCAGCCTCACAATGGCTTTCTTCCTCACGGTCTTTGTGGTGGTCGGCATGATCGGCGTCAACCCATCCTGATCGGCACCTCTGTCAACGATAGCAATGGTGCCACTCACCTCATCTCGGCGGTAACCCAGCCGATTGATGCTCCGGATCGTTTCGATATGCTGCTGGATTTTGTCCATCCCAACGATGCTGAACAGATGCAGCAGAGCCGCCAGCGCTACCGCTACTACCGCCAGCAGGGCTACGTTATGGAATATTGGCGTCAGGACGACAGTGGTGCCTGGGGGTTGAAAGAGTCAACGCACCAAGTCAAGGAATGATGACGCCACCTGTTCCGGTGACAACAGGGTGGTGATGTCCTCGGCGGGGTAGGCCTTTTTTCTCAGGCGGGTGGCTGTTGCCGCAACATTGAAATCATGGATTTGTACCCTGGTGTGGGTCAGTTCCTGGGCCCAGATACGGCTCATGGCAGAGAGGGCGGCTTTGGAGATGCCATAGGCGCCCCAGTAGCCTTGGGGTTGGTGGGCAATGTCGCAGCTGACATTAATGACGAATGCCCTGTCACTGCGTTGCAGCAAGGGTAACAGCTCGCGCGTCAGGAAAAAGGGGGCGGTCAGGTTGATGCGCAACACCTTTTCCCACAGGGTCGGTTCGTAGGTGGCCAGCGGCGTCATTAGACCGAACTCGGCGGCATTGTTGACCAGGATATCGAGTCGGCCAAAGCGCTCATGCAGGGAGGCGACCAGCTGGGGTACGACATGCAGCTCTTTTTCCAGATCCAGCACAACCAGGGAGGCTTGACCTCCATCCGCTGTGATCTGATCGTAGGTTTCATTGAGAGGGGGCTGATGTTGTCCCAGCAGGATACAGGTTGCACCGGCAGCGGCGTAGCGACAGGATACGGCGCGACCAATACCGCCACCAGCTCCGGTAATCAGGGCAACGCGGTTCGTCAGAGGCATCGTCAGACTCCAGAAGTTCAGCTGTCATATTGCCAGACTGGCCATGATAAGCTAATATGACCGGGTGAGTCCATGAATTTTTGGTCATGATTACGATCGTTGTGGAGATGGTTTATTGATGAGCAACCTGGTCCAGCGTCTTCTGTTCCGATTAAGTGTTAAAGCGCGCATCTGGATGGCCTTCATCCTGATTCTGGTTGGCATGTTTCTCAATGGTCTGTTCGATCTCCATAAGGAACGGGCCAATCTGATGGAGGATAAGCAGCAGACCACCCGGGTATTGGTCGAGAGTGCCTACAGCCTGCTGGAGCATTTTCAGCAACTGGAGCAGCAGGGCAAGCTCAGCCGTGCCCAGGCGCAGCAGAATGCCAAAGATGTGGTCAGAAGTCTGCGTTATCAGAAAGAGGATTATTTCTGGATCAACGACATGCAGCCGGTGATGGTGATGCACCCCTACAAGCCGGAGCTGGAGGGCCAGAAAATGGACCAGTTCAAGGATCCCAATGGCAAGGCGTTGTTTATCGAATTTGTCCGTGTTGTCGAACGGCAGGGGGCCGGTTTTGTCGATTACCAGTGGCCCAAGCCTGGTATCACCCGTCCGGTCGACAAGCTCTCGTTCGTCAAGGGCTTTTCACCCTGGGGCTGGGTCATTGGTACTGGTATCTATGTTGATGATGTCGAAGCTAAATTTTGGCATGAAGCACGCAAGCTAATTCTATTCCTTGCCACGTCATTGCTGTTGCTGGCCACGATTTCCTGGTTAATCATCCACACCATCACCCAGCCGTTGCAACAGATCAATCGGGTGGTACGCAAGATTGTAGACGGGGATCTGACCCAACGGGTCGATATTCCGGCCAAGGCTGACGAAATTTTCACTATTGCCGCCATGGTCAACCAGATGGCCGATAGTCTGGTGACTACGGTACGCATCATCGTGGTGCAATCGCATACCCTGGCCACCTGTGCTGGAGAGATGCGCCAGCTGGAACAGATCATCAGCGGCGATTCCCAGGCCACCGGCCACATTGCCCAGACGGTGGAGCAGGGGACCGACAGACTTTCGGCTGAGATGGGCCAGATTAGCGCTGCTGTCGGTCAATCATCGCAGAGCCTGGAGCAGATTTCTGCTGCTGCCAACCGTCTGTCCGGCAGCATCCATACTGTTTCAGCGGCAACGGAACAGGCTAGCGTCAATGTGCGCACCATGGCGGCGGCAGCCGAACAGATGAGTTCCAACCTCAGTGAGGTCAACAACCGCATTGCCGAGGTGTCCCAGTCGGTCAACGCTGTCACGGCGGCGGTGGAGCAGATGACCTCTTCGCTGGGCGATGTGCGGCGCCGTTGTGCCCTGGCCAGCGAGACTTCAAGCCAGATTGAGCGCAAGGCTGAGAGTACCTATCAGGTGATGGAAAGTCTGGTCGAGTCAGCACGGGCCATCGGTAATGTCATCGAAATGATCAACAACATCGCCGAGCAAACCAACATGCTGGCCCTCAATGCCTCTATTGAGGCGGCCGGGGCTGGGGATGCTGGTCGCGGCTTTGCCGTGGTTGCCAACGAGGTCAAGGATCTGGCGCGCCAGACCCAGGAAGCTACCTTCACCATCGGCCACCGCATTGAGGAAATCCAGCAGAAGACGCGCGAGGTATCGGTTGCGGTCGATGAGATTGTTCAGGGCATCGGTGATGTCAACGACGCTAACCATAACATCACCCTGGCGGTCGATGAGCAATCAGGATCCATCAACGAGATTGCCCGTTCCATGGGACAGGTGGCCAAGTCTTCCGATGCTGTGGCTCTCAATGCCCACGAATTGCAGCAGGCAGCCCAAGAGGTATCGCGAGCGGCCAGCGAAGCGGCCCAGGGAACGGAAGAAATCGCCCGAGCTTCCACCACCGTGGTGGCAGAGGCCGATGGCGTGGTCAGTCTGGGTTACGATGCACGGCAGATGATGGATGAGATCGTGATGGCCTCGCAGCGAACCACCGATCAATCGATCCATATTCGTACCCAGGCCGGTGAGCTGTTCAAGCTATTCTGGTATCTGCAGGGCAGTGTCAACTACTCAGCAACGCTGTCGCGGGTGATTCAGGCCACTTCTGTCACTCTGAACGAGGCGCAGGGACATTTCAATATCGGTTCGCTGCCATTCGATATCACGCAGTACAAGGAGCTGCATCTGCACTGGTTGCACCAGTTGCAGGAGCTGCTGGCCGGTCGCATCAGCCTGGCTGTGGAGGAGGTGCCATCAGCGCAGCAGTGCCCCATGGGTCAGTGGCTGATTGATCATGACCATGTCGCTCTGGCAGAGGTCAAACAGGCCCACGACCGCTTCCACGACATGTTGCAGAAGCTGGTCGATCATTACCATCAGGGCCGTGCTGAAGAGGCACGCCAGAGCAGCAGCCACCTTGAAACACGCCAAAGCGAGATGTTCAGCCAGATTGACCGCTGTATTCTGCAATGTCGTCAGTGAGTTTTTATCTATCATCGTCAAATTAAAGGGAGATAGCGCATGGCCGAACGGGTGCCGCAGTTAAGAGTTGATAGTGGCAAGGTCTCTGCCTGGTCTGGGGAGTGTCTGGTCGTTGGAGTCTACGAAGGTGGGCAGGTGCAGGAAGCTGCTGCCCAGGCACTGGGCAAGGAAGCGCTTCAGGCCGTGCAGCAACTGCTGGAACAGGGCTGGATGCGCGGCAAGGCTGACGAACAGCTGCTGATTCCAGTGCCCTTTACCGGTATGGCCGCCACGCGCCTGTTGCTGATCGGACTGGGCAAACAGGAAGAAATGACTCTGGAAAAGCTGCGTCTCTGTGGTGGTCAGATCATGCAGGTTGCCAGCAAAAAAAATGTCCGTTCCCTGCTGCTGCTACTCTCGCTCGATCAGCATGTTGCCAAACATCCATCCAGCAGTAAGGGCAGCAAGCGGCGGCGCGAGTTGCGGGCTATGGCCGAAGGGGCAGCGCTGGCCTGCTACCGCTTCAATCACTATCGCAGCAAGAATGAGGACGAGGAAACACTGCCCCAGGAACTGGTCTTTGCTGTGGCTCGTGACGAAGTTTCTGCCTGTCGTGATCTGCTCGGTCAGGTTGCCAAGGTGGTCCAGGGCGTGTTTCTGGCTCGTGATCTGGGCAACCATCCTGCCAATGTTGCCACGCCGGACTATCTGGCCAAGGTAGCCCAGGAGATGGCGCAGCGGTTACCGATCAAGACCACCATTCTGGACGAAAAGGCGTTGCGCAAACAGGGCATGAATACACTGCTGGGTGTCGGTCAGGGCAGTTGTCATCCGCCTCGTCTGATCGTCATGGAGTACCGCAAGGGTGGCGATCATCCCCCTGTGGTGCTGGTTGGCAAGGGCATCACCTTCGATTCGGGTGGTATTTCTCTCAAGCCCGGCGACAAGATGGAAGAGATGAAGTTTGACATGAGCGGCGGAGCAGCGGTGTTTGGCGTCATGCAGGCTGCCGCCGAGCTGCAGTGGCCCATCAATCTGGTCGGCATCGTGCCGGCCGCCGAAAACATGCCCGATGGCAAGGCTCAGCGGCCCGGCGATATTGTCCACAGTGCCAAGGGGCTGTTTGTCGAGGTGATCAATACCGATGCCGAAGGGAGGCTGATTCTGGCCGATGCGTTGCACCATGCCGAGAGCTTCAATCCAGCGGCCATTATCGATCTGGCGACGCTGACCGGGGCCTGTGTTGTCGCTCTGGGCAGCCAGTGCGCCGGATTGTTGGGTAACGACGATCGTCTCATCGCTGCCCTGCGTCAGGCTGGCGACGAGAGTGGTGAGCGGGTATGGCCGTTGCCGATGTATCCTGAATATCAGGAATTGCTCAAGTCGCCGGTGGCCGATGTCAAGAACATTGGCAACCGTGAGGCGGGTACCATCACCGGGGCCTGTTTCCTGTCCCGCTTTGTTGACAAGGAACGGCGCTGGGCCCATCTCGATATTGCCGGTATGGCCATCGACATGAACGGCAAGCGCTCCTACGTGCCCAAGGGCTGTGTCGGCTATGGAGTGCGGCTGTTATGCCAGCTGATCGAGGATCAGTGGTTGTGATGATGCTATGAGATTTTAAAGTTCTTCATCCATTCATGCAGCAGGATGACCCGGCCGGGAGCAATGCCGTGGGCCAGCAGGTGGTTTCTCGTTTCTGTTGAGAACGTGACCATCAGTCCACTGTGACGGGCCTCTCCGGCCAGCACCTGCTGTTCTGACAACAGCTCGACGATCAGATCGGGCCACAGCGAGTGGAGCTGGGCGATGAACTGCTCCGGTCCGTTACCAAACGGGATATCCGGCATCAGCACCACCCGTCCGGCCCCGGGGATGTTGATCACCTGTTCGCGGATGGCCTGAAAGGCGGCAATGAAGCCGTAGTGATCTTCCCACTGCTTCAACGACTGGTCACCCAGCTGCTTGATGTTTTTCCACATCACCGCCCGCTTCAGCAGTTCCGAGGCGGCGATATAGTCGCGATCGTAGTGCATCATGGCGTAGGCATACATCAGCACCGTCTGCATGGTAGCCTGGTTGGTTTTCTCCAGCAGCTCGGCACGCAACTGGTCCGGTACGCCATCGTGGTAGCCGGCCCCTTTCAGGGCCCAGAACAGTTGTGCATCGATGGTGTGAAACAGGTGCTCTGCTTCCTTGGTCAGCAGGCGCTGCCCCTCGCGCTGCTTGCCCTGCTGATTTTCGAGCCGGTGCACCTCCAGATTGTTGTTCTGCAGATAAAAGGGCTGCGGGTCAAAGACAATATCGCCATAATCCAGCATGCGAAACATATGGTTAAACGGAAAATAGAGCTTGTGGGTACTGTAACCGACATGGCTGTAAATATCGGTTCGGAAGATGGAATTTTCCGGTGAGGCCTGGTTATCGACAATGAAGTGAAACAGCTCGAGGCTGTCGGCCTTCCTGAACAGCCGCACACGGTCGAAGCCACCGAACATCGTCGAGTCCTTTTTGTTGACATCGTAAAGCTGCCAGGGCGCGAAGTAGGCAACGATGTTGCTGTTGGCTTCCAGGTACTGGATGATCTCCACCATGCGCTGGTTAATCAGCCGGTCGTCATCGGCCAGATAGGTGGCATAGCGTCCGCGTGCCGAGCGGTACAGGCCGACCATGTTGCGGAACGAGCCGATGTTGTGGTCATAGCGGATGAAGCGGATCATCGGCAGATGCTGCTGCCGCATCTCTTCAACCACCGCTGCGGTATGATCCGGAGAGGCATCGTCCGAAACCAGGATTTCAACCGCAAAGGGCCATTCCCTGACGCAAACCAGCTCCATCAGGGTCTGGCGCAGCGTCTCGGCACGATTAAAGGTGGGCAGGCAGATGGTGAGTGTGATATCCTGATGCAAGCGACTCTCCGGACCATTGGGTAAAGACATCGATTCAAGGTGTGATCATGGGATTATTATTGCGCGTTGGCGCTATTATACTGTTGATCTTCCTCATTTATCACATATGGAAGCGTTGGAGATCTGGTTCTCCGTCCCAGCCTGCAGCATCGTCGGCGCAGGCAGCTCCTCCACAGCCCAGCAACTCGGATACCGATCTGATCCGCTGCCATCACTGCGGCACCCTGGCACCACGCGCCCAGGCCATCACCACCTCTTTTGGGCAGATCTACTGCAATACAGCCTGTCTGCAACAGGCCAACCAGACCCACTCATGATTGTCCCCGGCTGTGCCGGATAATCTGCAGCAGCTCGCGTAGTTCATGCAGGCGCAACAGCCAGGCGACAGCCCCAAACAGCAGGACAGCTGCTGTTATGGCCCCGGTCATCAGGGCGGCTTGGTGCAGCGTGCTCATCTGGGGTTGCCACAACCATGCCTGCCATAATACCAGTAACCCCCCCATGGCACCACTGGCCAGGGTGGTGCGCCACACGGCGGACCACAGCGGTTGTCCCATTCGGTAACCGATGGAGCGGTTGAGATGGTAGAGCAGCAGCCCCATGTTGAGAAAGGCCGACAGCGAGGTCGCCAGTGCCAGTCCCACATGTTGCAGCGGTGCCATCAGCAGCAGGTTGAGCACCATGTTGCTGATCATGGCGGTGATGGCAATTCTGACCGGTGTCCGGGTGTCCTTCATGGCGTAGAAGGCCGGGGCAATAACCTTGATGGCCGAGAAGGCCAGCAGACCACTACCATAGGCCAGCAGGGCGCGTGCCGTCAGTTCGGTGCTACGGCTGTCGAAGGCTCCGCCCTGGAACAGCAGCGTCAGCAGCGGTTCGCGCAGCAGCAGTAATCCCACCGTGGCCGGGATGTTGACCACCACAATCAGGCGCAGGGCAAAATCGAGGTCCTGTTTCAGGCCATCAATATCGCAACGGCTTGCCTTGTCGGACAGGGTTGGTAAAATGGCCGTGCCCATGGCGATGCCGATCAGCCCGAGCGGAAACTCCACCAGACGGTCGGCATAGTAGAGATAGGAGATTGACCCCTCTGGCAGCCACGAGGCGATGAACAGATCGAACAGCAGATTGATCTGGGCCACCGAAACACCCAGCACCGAGGGCCCCATGAGCAGCAGGATGCGCTGGATGGCCGGGTGGTGCGGATCCCAGCGCCACCGAAAGGGTGTGCCGACGCGGGCCAGTGCTGGCCACTGGATCGCCAGCTGGATCACCCCCCCAGCCAAGACACCCACCGCCAGTCCCATGGCCGGTTGGGTGAACAGCGGTGCCAGCGCTACCGCCCCGATGATCAGGGTGATGTTGAGGATGGTGGGCGTGGCAGCCGGTACGACAAAACGGCGGTAGCTGTTGAGGACGCCACCAGCCAGGGCCACCAGCGAGATGAACAGGATGTAGGGGAAGGTAACCCGCGTCAGATCGACCGCCAGCCCGAACTTGACCGGATCGGCTCGAAACCCGGGCGCAGCGACGGTGATCAGCAGCGGCATCAGCAGCTCACCGACCGCGACCACGGCCAGCAGCACCAGGGCCAGCGTGGTAAACACCGACTGTACCACGGTGCGGATCTGTTCCGTGTCTCCTTCGGCACGATAGTCGCTAAAGACCGGCACAAAGGCGGTGCTGAAGGCCCCCTCGGAAAAGAGCCGCCGCAGAAAATTGGGCAGCTTGAGCGCTACGAAAAAGGCGTCGGCCGCCATACCGGCACCGAACGCATGGGCGATGACCACATCGCGGATGAAGCCGAGAATACGGGACAGCATGGTAAAGAAGCTGATGATTCCAACAGCCCTGATCAGGCTGGACTGGCTGGATTGGCTGGACACCGATCGTTGTTCCTGTCCGTACCGTTAACCGTTATCACGAGGAGTTATGATGCTCGATACCTTCGCCAATCCGGCACCCCATCGTCCCTACGAGATCACCATGAGCTGTCCGGAATTCACCTGCCTCTGTCCTAAAACCGGACAGCCCGACTTTGCCGACATCACCATCCGCTACATTCCCGATCAGATTTGTGTCGAGTTGAAATCACTCAAACTCTACCTGTGGAGCTATCGCAATCAGGGGGCTTTTCATGAGGCAGTCATCAACCAGATGCTGGACGATCTGCTGGCTGTGGTGCAGCCACGGGCCATGACCGTTACCGGTACCTTCAACGTGCGTGGCGGCATCCGCACGGTTGTCACAGCCCGTTACGGCGTTATGGAGCCACCTGACCCGGTGTCTGCTGCGCCAGTTTCTGCTGATACAAGGCAGCAAAGTTGATGGGATCGATGACAAAAGGCCGGAAACCACCCTCAAGCACCACGCTGGAGACCATCTGACGGGCATAAGGGAACAGGATACCGGGACACTCGACCGCCAGCAGGGGCGGCAGGTGCTGCTGCGGAATATTGCGGATCAGGAACAGACCAGCATAGCTCAGCTCTACCAGAAACAACACCCGCTCTTCTGCAGCCACCTTGACGGTGCAGTGCAGCACAACCTCATGATGAACATCGCTTTTCTGGGTGCTGTTGCTGTCGAGGTTAAATTGAATCTGTGGCTCCAGCTGCTCCAGGAAGATATCGGGAGCGGAGGGACTCTCGAAAGAAAAATCCTTGAGATAGAGTTTCTCGACGTGAAAGATGGGCTGGCCGTCATCAGCCGGGCCGGCAGCGGCCTGGTCAGGCTGGCCTGTCATGCTGCATCCTGCTGTGCCAGGGACAACTTTTTCACCTTGGCATTGAGCCGCCGCATGCGCCGTGCTGCCTGATTTTTGTGGATGATCCCCTTACGGGCCGTCACCGCAATCACGGAGATGGCTTCACGCAGGGCTTCCCGAGCCTGTTCCAGGTTGCCCTCTTCGCTGGCAACCACGACTTTTTTGCTGAAAGTACGCATACGCGATTTGGCATCCTTGTTACGTGCTGTCTTCTTGGCAGCCAGCAGAATGTCCTTTTTCGATGATTTGATATTTGCCACAGCAGGCCTGCTCCTTGAAACGGATGGTTAAGGTCAAAAGGGGAAAAACCTCCCCAGCATAAAAGGTCATTTTCAGTTTGACAAGGAGATTATTTTATTGGACCATGCCAGATCAATCGGGAAACTTCATGGAAGGCGTTTGACTTGACTTTCTGGCCATCAAAACGGGTTGTCGTCGGTATCGGTGGGGGCATCGCTGCCTACAAAACGGTCGATCTGATCCGTCGCCTGCGCGAGCAGGGGGCGCAGGTCACGGTGGTGGTCACGGCGGCAGCGCTGCAATTCATCACCCGGATGACTCTGCAGGCTATCAGCGGTGCGAAGGTATGGGACGATCTGTTTGCTCTCGATCAGGAGCAGGAGATGGGCCATATCCGTCTGGCACGGGCGGCCGATCTGGTCATCGTCGCGCCGGCTACCGCCGATCTGCTGGCCCGTCTCGCTTGTGGCCAGGCCGACGATCTGCTGACCACCCTGCTGCTGGCCAGGGCAGGGCAACCGGTGCTGCTGGCCCCGGCCATGAATCCGGCCATGTGGCACCATCCAGCCACCCAGCGCAATGTGGCCCGTCTGCAGGCCGATGGCCTGCTGCTGGTCGGTCCCGAATCGGGAGCCATGGCCTGTGGCGAGGAGGGTATGGGACGATTGGCCACCACGGAGGCTATTCTCGAAGCGGGACGACGTGCCATGACCCCAGCCCGTTGGCAGGGCCGACGTCTGCTGGTCACGGCTGGGCCAACCTGTGAAGCACTCGACCCGGTGCGCTATCTCGGCAACCGCTCCAGCGGCAAGATGGGCTGGGCCGTGGCCCTGGCGGCGGCACGACTCGGTGCTGAGGTGCAGTTGGTGCATGGCCCGATAGCCTTGCCGCCTCCCGATGGCGTCAGGACCGTGGCCGTAACCAGTGCTGCTGAAATGTATCAGGCCGCCATGGCCCGCTGGCCCGATTGCCATGCCGCCATCCTCACCGCCGCTGTCGCTGATTTTCGCCCCCAGTTCTGCCAGACAGACAAGATCAAGAAACCGGCTCAGGGAGCAGAACAGCAGCCCATGACGCTGGTGTTGCAGCAGACCGAAGACATTCTGGCCGCCGTGGTGGCCCAGCGTCGCCCGGGTCAGGTAGTAGTCGGTTTTGCTGCTGAAACTACCGATGTCGAACAGCAGGGCTGGGACAAGTTACGGCGCAAGGGTTGTGATCTGTTGGCCGTCAACGATGTCACGGCCGCTGGTTGTGGTTTTGAGGTCGATACCAACCAGATCCTGCTGTTGGGACAGCAGGGCCAACGCCAGTCGTGGCCGATGCTCACCAAGGAAGAGACCGCCGAACGTCTGCTGGGAGCTGTGGAGGAATTATGGCCGGATTATTGAACCCCCAGGTACCAATTCTGCGACTCGACCATGCCCGCGACCTGCCTCTGCCTCGTTACATGACCGCCGGAGCGGTTGGGATGGATCTGCTGGCAGCGATGGATGCCCCTGTGATACTGGCCCCGATGGCACGGGCACTGATCCGCACCGGTATCGCCGTGGCCGTTCCGGATGGATTCGAAGGTCAGGTGCGTCCGCGCTCCGGGCTGGCGCTGCGTTATGGCGTCACGGTGCTCAACGCCCCGGGTACCATCGATGCCGATTATCGTGGTGAAATCGGTGTCATCCTGATCAACCTCGGCTCGGATCCCTTCGAGTTGCAGCGTGGCGAGCGCATTGCCCAGCTGGTGGTGGCACCGGTGGTCCGGATCGACTGGCACGAGGTAGCGACGTTGCCGGACAGCGATCGTGCTGGTGGTGGTTTTGGCCACACCGGGAGATAGTCCATGACCACTCCATCGTCTTTGCTGCTGCTTGGGGCCGGTGGTTTGGGTACAGCGGTAGCTCTGGCTCTGGCTGCGGCCGCTCCTGGTCTGTGCCTGATCGTTGCCGATCCGGACCGTGTCGCCTTGTCCAACCTGCATCGCCAGGTTGCCTACCGTAGCGAGGATGTTGGACGGCTCAAGGTGGAGGCTCTGGCGGCACGTCTGCCGCAGTTGGCCATCCAGTGCCAGGCTGTACGACTGGACACGACGGAGGCGATTGTCTCGGCAGCATCGGGCTGTACTCTGATCGTCGATGGCACCGATAATTTTGCCAGCCGCTTTGCCGCCAACGATGCCGCCTTGCAAAGCGGTCTGCCGCTGGTTCATGGCGCCGTGACCGGTTATTTCGGCCAAGTGATGAGCATCCAGCCCGGACAATCGGCCTGCCTGCGCTGTCTGTTCGACGCTCCTCCTGCTACCGAGCCGGGCGCCTGCCAGCGTGAAGGGGTGGTGGGTCCGCTGGTGGGGGAAGTGGGCTGGCTCATGGCCCTGGAAGCGATCAAATGGATCAGCCGATCCGGTACTCCGTTGCTGGACCGGCTGTTGACCATCGATCTGCTGCATGGCGTGCGTCGCCCGATCCTGTTGCGTCGCCAGCAGCAGTGCAAGGGTTGCGGGAGCACCTCACCCACCTAGCCTCCCTCTCCATGAATGGCGAGGGAGGAACATGAGAGGGGCCGGGGGTGAGGTTACATGACGGGACTATAGCCGTCCGGTTCATTTCTTCTTTTTGTCTTTTTTCGGTTTGGTCTTATAGCGGCCAGTGAGCTGGCTTGGGGCGTCGGGCCAGGGGTAGGAGTCGGTTGGGTGGCTGCGCGTCGGAGCCGGTGTGACAGCAGCAGCCGGCAGGGTAGCCGGTTCAAACGACAGCTTGTTCTGCAGGGCGGCCGTCAGCTCCTTTTCGCGTTCAAGGGTGGTACCCAGCTGCAGTCGCAACATGCCAATCTGGGCCTCTTTCTGGGCCAGCAGCGAAAAACCGGTACGGACCAGATCGAACAGGGCGATCACCTCCGGACAGGATCTTCCGGAAGATTCCATCATGTATTTCATGGCTTCCGGGGTGATGCCGGCGATCCATGCCGCGGCCTGAATCGATAGCAACGGCAGTCTTTCGTAGGGAGTGGGGTCGAAAGCTGTTTCAGGGGTGAGGTTCATGATATAAGGTTCTCCTGGCTGGGTTGCGCGTCTTCTGCCCGCATCATACCATTTTTTCCTGGAACGTTCCATGAGTCGCTTGTCACGCTATCTGTTCACCGAATGCGCCCTGGCTTTCATGGCAGCCCTGCTGATCCTGACCGGATTGGTGCTGCTCGCTCCTGCCATGAAATTGTTTGACTTCTGGGCTGCCAGGGGAGGGGAGTGGCTCGATATGCTGTGGATGGTCGGGCTGGTCACACCAAGGTTGTTGGCAGTGACCTTGCCGATGTCCCTGTTGGTGGGCATACTGGTTGCCTTGGGCCGTCTGTCTCACGATAGTGAGCTGGTGGTGCTGCATGGCAGTGGCCTCAGCCTTTACCAGATCGGCCGTCCAATCGCGCTGCTGGTCATGCTGGTCACGCTGGCCTCGGCCGTCTCGAACTGGCTGTGGGCACCGCAGGCCCATTTTCTGCTGATGCAGCTCAAACGGGAGATGAGCGCCGAAGCGGTCCATCTGACCCTGAAAGCCGAGACCTTCAATCGGTCGATTCCCGGTCTGACCCTCTACATCCGCCAGCAGGATGACAATGGCCGTATGAATGGCCTGCTGATTCACGACAAGCGCAACGAACAGGAGCCCAGCACATTGATGGCCCGGTCGGGTCGCTTTTATCACAACGCCCAGGGCAATCTGTCCCTGTTTCTGGAACAGGGCAGCCGCCACAGCAGAAAGGGCGATGGCACCCTGCGTCAGATTGATTTTGCCACCTACGATATGGTGCTGAACACCGACGGCTCGCCCCTTACAGCGCCAGTCAAGGAGGCTATCGACTGGAGCATCGAAGAGCTACAGGAGCGAATGCAGCAACCATCCGTGGCCCATGAAGCCCGCAGCGAATGGCATCGGCGCTGGTCTGTCTCGATCATGACCGCTATTTTCGGGCTGCTGGCCATTGTGGTTGGCTCGGTGGTGCGTGGTCGCGGTGGCCGTAGCAACCAGATGGTGATTGTTGGTGGTTTGATGGTCGGTTACTTTCTGTTGACCATGGGAGGAGAACTGCTGGTCAAGCGCCAGTTGCTCGATCCGCTGTCCGGTTTCTGGCTTCCCAATATGCTGTTGTCGCTGCTGGTATTGCATCTGGCCAGGAGGATGACGTGATTCTATTCAGGTATCTGGCTGGGCATTTCTTCAGGTCTTTTGCCACCATCGTGGTTTTTTTTGCCGGCCTGTTCCTGCTGCTGGACGGGGCGGAACAGATGCGGCGTTTTGCCCGCTACAGCTCGACCTCATGGCCTGACTTGCTGCTGCTGATCGGGTTGCGTCTGCCCGATTTCATCCTGCGTTTCCTGCCGCCGATCCTGTTGCTGGCGACGTTGTTGGCGGTGACGCGCCTGTCCCACAACAACGAGATTACCGCCATGCGTGCCGGAGGGATTCCCCTGCGACGCATTCTGCTGTCGTTTCTGATTGCCGGTGGTGTGGTAACCCTGTCGCAGGGATTGTTGCTCAATCACGTCATACCGGTCACGGCGCTGGTTTCCAGTCAGATGATGGAACGCATGAAGCAGGGCCAGTCGGCCATGCAGCCGGTGGGTGAGCTTTTCAGCACCAGCCACGATCGCGACCTGTGGTTGCGCGACCGCGACTGGATCATCCATGCCGAACAGGCGGTGGCGCAGCAGGGCGTGCTGTTTGATGTCATGATCTTCCAGTTTGACAACGATCTGCTGCGCACCAGGATCGATGCCCGCAAGGCCGAGTTCAGGGACGGTAGCTGGTCGCTGGTTGATGGCACCTCCTACCAGTTTGGTGCGGTGATGAAAGCACAAAAGTTTACCGCCATGCCATGGCAGAGCCAGCTGGACATGGCACAGTTAAACCGCAGCACACCGGCTCCGGCCCATCTCTCCTTCAGCCAGTTGCGTCGTTATGCCGACCGTCTGCAACGGGAAGGCTACGATGCCGTGCTCTACCAGTTGGCCCGACAGCGCCGCATGGCCGATCCGGTGACAACGCTGGCTTCTGTGCTGCTGGCCTTCCCCTTTGCAGTGCGGCTGCATCGCATGGGCAAGGTGCGCCGTTCCCTCGCCACCGGTGTGGCGGTCGGATTTGTGCTGTATATCATTGTCGATCTGTTTAACTCGTTCGGGGAGCACCATCGCCTGACACCGGAACTGGCCGCCTGGTCGCCGGTAGCCATGTTTACCGGCTTTGCCGCTTTTCTGCTGCTTCATTTGGAGGATTAGCCCACATTGATCCTCAATTCTCGCAATGCCGTGATCAAGGGGACGGAGGTGTGAGCTAACCCCGGTCCCTTGCATAACACGGGTCATTCGGACAAAATCGCTTACAGAGGGGTACCCATTATCAGCACCATCGATCACGACGGCATCTATCACCAGCTCTATACCCATCCGCACATGCTGGAGGACTTGGTGCGCCAGTTTATCAACGAG
>JADGCH010000179.1 GCA_015229115.1 Magnetococcales bacterium | reverse complement strand
TCCGGAGCACGCGACCAGTCGATCAGGTCATGAAGATCGGGTAGCAGCATGGCCAACAGGTCATCGAGCAGCTCTTCGATCACTTCCTTCCATGGGCTGTCGTACTCGTCCTGGAGATCCATTCTTTCTGCTTCTCTCTTCGCTAAATTTCCCGTCATCATCGCCCTGTTGCCCTACGGAATGGTACCATGTGGCCGAGGTTCCGTGCAATAACATTCCGGGCTATTGGCCGGGCTATTGGCCGGGCTATTGGCCGGGCTATTGGCCGAGCTACCGGAGCAGATGGGTTTCGGGGTGATGTTGCATGAGCAGCACCAACCTGGAAAAATGAGATGGTTTGCTGTAGCTGTGATGCCATACCACTCAGCTCATCGGTCGTGGCGGCCATTTCTTCAGAGGCACCCGCATTCTGCTGAATCACTTGGTCGAGCTGTTGAATGGCCTTGTTGATCTGATCAGCACCTTGACTCTGTTCACGGGAGGCGGCAGCGATCTCCTGCACCAATTCGGAGGTCTTTTTGATATCGGGGACCAGCTTGTTGATGATGGCACCAGCCTGTTCCGCAACATGAACGCTTGATGTTGATAACTGACTGATTTCACCGGCGGCTGCTTGGCTGCGCTCAGCCAGCTTGCGCACTTCGGCAGCCACGACAGCAAAGCCCTTGCCTTGCTCGCCAGCGCGGGCGGCTTCAATGGCGGCATTGAGTGCCAGCAGGTTGGTCTGGCGGGAAATCTCCTCAATGATGCCGATTTTGCCAGCAATTTCCTTCATGGCGGTTACGGCCTGTAGCACCGCCTGACCACCAGCAACGGCGTCGTTGGAGGCGGTATGGGCAATTTTCTCGGTAGTTTGGGCGTTATCGGTGGTCTGTTGGATGTTGCCGGTCATCTCCTCCATGGCCGCTGAGGTCTCTTCAATGCTGGCGGCCTGTTCGGTAGCCCCTTGAGCAATCTGTTGTCCCGATGAGGAAAGCTCTTGGGCATTGCCACTGACACGGTCGGCTGCATCACGCACCTCCAGCACCACCGCTTTCAGCTTATCGACCATGTTGCGCAGCGCTTCGGCCAGTTGGCCAATTTCATCTTTTTGGTCAATGGTAATAGTGGCTGTTAAATCACCGGCTGCAATCGCACGAGCAAACGTTACTCCCTGTGTAAGCGCCCCAACGATGGTACGCGTCAGCAGGAAAGCGACCAGCAGCCCCAGCAGCACAGCCGCTACGCTACTGCTGATGATCATGAAGATGGCCGATGTGATCTTTTCCTTGGTCTCTTTTTCCGCCGTTTCACTACGTCGGGCGGCATAAGCCACCACGTCATTGATGGCCGACTTATGAGCCGTGTAGGTTTTTTCGAGATCCTTCATGACGGCGCGGATCTTGTCTTGATCGCCAGACCGCACCTGATTCAAGAAATCTCCCTGAGCCGCAGCAAAAAAGGTTTCTGCAGGTTTGTGGGCCTTTTCCATCAGGGCGACCAGTTCTGGTTCTAGCCGCTCTTTCAACCAGTACGCATAGCGGTCGTCGTAATCTTTTTTCAGTTTGGCCAGACTTTTGGCGTCATCCTCAATCTCTGCTTTGTCAGTTGTGGTGCTTAGCTCTAGAATAGCTTCCCACGGCTCGACAATGAGAAGGGGTGGGGGGAGCACATCTGCCAGCAAATCCTTGCTTTGTACAATATTCTGGTAGATTGGGCCGTTGACCTTGTAGGTCTCGATGGTGTGCCATCCTGACCAGGAAACCAACACCAGCAGTAACAGCACGACACCAAACCCTATACCAAGCTTGATCCCAAGTTTCAGATCTTTCATGGACGCTCCTCCGTGTTGCCGATCACAATCGCATCATTTTTTATATTTTTCCAAAATATAAAAATCTATAGTATCCATTATTCTACGCATAACTATGGGTGTCAATGGATTGCGTTGATAGGGCAACCGGTGTAGGCTGCTAAGTGGCATACCTTCGCTATGATGGCGGTGATAGAGTCCAGTGCCTGTTGATGGTGCAAAGGAGGGAAGGCTTTCATGATGTACTCCTACGAAGCAGAAATTGATGCCAAAGGTGGGATTCGGCTGTTGGAGCAACTACGCCAGCGCACGGGGCAGGTGTGAGCCAACCACCTCTCATCGACATTCGTCCTGATCACTGGGAGATCGTTCGAGGTATCCTGCAACACCACGTACCAGACCGTGAGGTCTGGGCCTTCGGCTCGCGCGCCAAATGGACAGCTAAACCCTATTCCGACC
>JADGCH010000178.1 GCA_015229115.1 Magnetococcales bacterium | reverse complement strand
ACCATGTTCGGTACTGGCGGGCACCGGTTGCTCATAATCGAGGCGCGCCAACTGGTGTTGGGGTCCACCGAAGATACGGGTCTTGGTAATCGTCGGCCAGTTGGGCAGGGCCAGTGCTGGCGTTGTGTCAACACCGATACGGTTAAGTAATGCTGTTAGCTGCTGGCCGGCCGTGTCAGCACCGATCCAACCAGCCAGTACCGGACGCAGGCCGAGGCTGGCCAGATTAACGGCCACATTGGCCGCACCACCGCCACATTCGGTCTCGCGCAGCACATGCACCACCGGTACCGGGGCCTCCGGTGAAATGCGTGACACCTGACCCCAGAGATAACGATCCAGCATCAGGTCGCCAACAATCAGAATGGAGCGCTGGTTAAAACCGTTCTGCAGCAGATCGATGATACGGACATGTTCCTCAAACACGGGCAACCTCGGCCTCGATCCAGTCGCACAGGATATGACCGATCAGAATGTGGGCCTCCTGAATGCGGGCTGTGATGTTGGATGGAACCACCAGACACAGATCAGCAGCCTGTACCAGTTGACCACCATTCCGCCCAGCTAGACCAACGGTCAAAGCCCCGATCTTTCTGGCCGTGGCCAGCCCTTGCAGCACATTGGGGCTGTTGCCGGAGGTTGAGAGACCGATCACGGCATCCTGTGGTGTAGCAAGCCCCTCAATCTGACGGGCAAAGATGGTATCGTAGCCATAATCGTTGCCAATGGCCGTCAGAATGGAACTATCGGTGGTCAGGGCTACTGAGGCGATGGAACGGCGTTCGCGGGTAAAACGGCCAATCAACTCGGCAGCCAGATGCTGGCTATCGGCAGCACTGCCACCATTACCCATCCAGAGGATCTTGCCTCCTTGCTGGATCACTTGGCTCAACCGCTGGGCCACCGCGGTGATTTGCGGGATCATGTTGTGTAGGGAGGCAATGGTGTTTTGGTGTTCCTGAAGGGCATCTCGAATGTCAATCATGGTCGTCCTGGACTTTCTGTCAGGTAATGGTGAACAAAATCACTTAAATCGGCAAAAAGCGGTACATCGGGATAATCGGGGGCCGTTCTGGATCCCTTGCCAGTGCGTACCAGAGCTGGCATACACCCGGCACTGCGGGCGGCCTCAATGTCGCGTCCCGCATCACCAACCATCCATGTGGTACCGTAGTCGAACTGCCAGTCATGTTGGGCTTGGTGGATGAGTCCCGGCAGGGGCTTGCGGCAGTCACAAGCTGTATTGATGCTGTGAGGGCAGCAGTAGATACCATCGATATGGCCACCACCCTGTTCGATCTGTGTCAGCAAATGGTGATGAATCTGGTTCAGTAACGCCATGGACAGGGCACCACGACCTACACAGGCCTGATTGGTGATGATCAGCGTGCGTACATCGGCCTGACGCAGCTGGCGCAGGGCATCAATCACCCCGGGCAGAATCACCAGCTCGGCAAGACTTTTGACCGCATCAGGGCGATCGTGGTTGATGACGCCATCACGATCCAGCAGCAGGACGGCAGGCACAGGCACAGCTCCACGACTAGGCATGTAACAACAGGATTAAACCGCCAAAATACTACGATCGATCAGGTGCAGGCAAGCACTTTTTCTTGACTTGTGTGGTGGTAGCCACTAGGATACCTCCGTTATATCCGTCTAAGGTTATATTCGTTTAAGATTGTGTCGCCATTTGACGTGAGGCTCTTATGCAGCAAACTGTTTTATACCCGGACAGCCCCTGGCGTATCGTCTGGAACCATCTTGCCCTGTTGGGGGGCATGTGGTATGCCATAACCATCCCGCTCTTTCTGTTGCCTTTCATTGAGGTGCCCGCTTGGACACATGTTGTTAATATTGCTTTAACATTTATTTATACCATTGATATTTTTATTCATTTTCGTACCGCTTATCTCGAAGATGGCGACTTCGTTACCGAGCAGAAAATGGTGCGGCGCAATTATGTGCGTACCTGGTTCCTGGTCGACCTGGTGGCAACGTTTCCCTGGGATATGTTGGTGCTGGTTATTTCCGGTGATGCCGTGCTGGCCAGCTACTTCACCAGTCTGCGTATGATTCGCTTGGCACGGGTGATCCAGTTTTCCCACCGTTCAGCCAACGGGTTCCCCTTACCGTTGCATGCCCGCATCATACTGATTATCTTCTGGATTGCTGCGGCAATCTCCTGGATTGCCGATGGCTGGTTGGTCCTGGTGCCGCCGGATGGATCACGTGATGTTGTGACCGAGGTCGTGGAGGCCCTGTACTGGACCGTTGTCACGCTGGCTTCGGTAGGCTATGGCGATATCACACCCAAGGATAACATCAGTCGTATCTACGCCATATTTGTCATCATGGC
>JADGCH010000177.1 GCA_015229115.1 Magnetococcales bacterium | reverse complement strand
GTTTTGCTTTGTGGTGTTTTGATCCTGCTGTTAAGATAGGGCTGAACAGTTACGGATAAAATTAACAAGTTGACTGTTTATTAGTATTTTATTTAACTTATTGATAATGAACAAATTTTCTTCACGCCAGAATGATTGGAGCCCAGTGCCTATCCATGGATGGGTCAGGACCTGTTCCACTGCCTGGGCAGAAATTCTGGCGGGTTGAGATAGCGAAACAACCGCTCGCTGCTCTCTTCCAATAGCAGAAACAAACCCTGATCCATGATAAACCGGCTGAGCGGTTCGGTGACCGTCATGCCGTAGAGCATGCCATAAAGGTCGTAATGGGCATAGTGGGGCAGGAAGTAACGCAGATCCTCCAGCTTGCTGAACAGCGACTGGACGTCCACCATCTCGATGGTCATCAGCACGTCGACCAGGACGATCATCGGTCGTTCTCCCAGCAGCAGCAGATCGACCAGCATGATGCCGAGACCGTTGCCACGCAGGACAAGTTGGCACTGATGCGACTGGATGGCGATACTCTGATTGGCCAGCACAGAGATGCAGACCGGAGCGACAACCTGATCAAGAAACCAGAACCGGAACTCCGAAAACTGACCTTGTTCCGGTGGGGCAACGATCACGTTGTCGCTCTCCTGTTATAGCGGCCTTGTTATAGCGGTAAATCCTGCAGAGCCGGACGGCCCTTGTTTTCGCCTTTGGCCGGCAGGGTCGACACCAATCGCAGACCAATATCGGCCTTCTTGCTGATAAAACTCTCGAAACCGCGGTTGGTACAACGCAGAGCTGGCATCGGTGTATTCCAGGCACCGCCACGGACGACACGATAAACCGTCTCGCCGACCCAGGATGGGTTGTTGCGGCTGTGATGACGATAGCCATCACCACGGTAGGAGTCGTAGACCCATTCCCAGACGTTGCCACTCATATCGGATAAACCAAGATGGCTGGCTGAACGGCTGCTGTGGCGTTGTGTGCTGCCACCGCTGTTGTGCTGATACCAGGCGACCTTGTCGGCATCGCCACTGCCAGCGTAACGCACGTCATGGCCTGCGTCACGACAACCATATTCCCACTCACTTTCGGTGGGCAGACGGAACAGAATGCGTCCCTCATAGAGGCGATTCATCTTGCCAATCAGCATTTCAGCATCATCCCAGGAGACCCGTTCGACCGGATAGTCATCACCGCGCCGGAATTGAGCCGGATTGTTGTGCATCAGCTGGCGCCATTCGCCCTGGGTGACCTCATGTTGCCCGAGCCAGAAACCGTTCAGACAGACATCATGCACCGGACCTTCATCGCTGTCACGACCTTCGGCGTGGGCGCTTCCCATCCTGAAACAGCCCTCAGGAACCCAGACAAAACTCATACCACTGATAGGCTCGCGCCACGGACTGCCAGGGCGCAGGGTACTGGCCACTGTGGTCACCGTGGGGCTACTGCGCAGGGGTTCCCATTCGGTGACAGGGGAAGCATCGGTCGTTGAACTGGCCCATGCTCCCACCAGCAGCCCTGTCATCATCAGGAGTTGACGATAACGAATCATTAGCGCTCTCCTCCAATTCTGCTGAGACGGACACGTGCTGTTGGTGCGGTCAGGAGTGGATCCATGGCCAAGTGCTTGTCCGCCAGACGGTTGCGTGCGTAGTGAAAGGCCTCAGTGGCATCGACCCAGCCATCACGCTTGCCATCGGCCAAACCATCGGCCTCTCCCAGCAATCCGCGCAACAGAAAATAGCTGAAACTGCTTTGTCGTCCAGGTGGGTAAGGGTGTGCAGCACCGTTGACCGTGGCCACCAGCCAGGGTTTACCGACGCCAAACAGCGTGGAAGAGCCTCCTTTCTTGCCTGTTGCGGAGGATGCTGATGCAGCACGCCAAGGGGTACATTCAGGATTCTGGTTGAAGCAGGCATCGATAATGACCACGATCTCCTTGTTCGGTAGCGCCGCCAGGTCGGATTTGAGCTGATTGAGCGAATAACCGGTTTCAGGTGTCAGTTGCTGGGGATCGGCGTCAATCGGCATCAACATCGCTTCGGCCTGACCACCCTGCGGGTGATGCAGCCAACCATGACCGGAGTAATAGAACAGTAACATAGCGTTGGGGTTGGTGCGTCCCTGGGTGACGAGCCACTCTACATCCCGTTGCAGCACCGATTGAGTCACTTCATGGTCAACACGCTGGCGGATGTGCTGGGCATCATCCATAAACCAGCTGCGACTCACCAGCAGTTGCCGCAGGTTCATGACGTCACGGTCAGCAAAGTGGCGTCCCGGCATTTTTTTATAACGATTGGCGCCGACCAGCACGGCATAGGCATCAGATCGCTTCTCCCAGTTGACCAAGGGGGGCAGGGTACGGATGAACTGATCCAGTACCTCCTGCT
>JADGCH010000176.1 GCA_015229115.1 Magnetococcales bacterium | reverse complement strand
CTCGTGCTCCACGTTGGGCTATCGCCCATAAATTTCCGGCAATCGAGGTGATAACACGGATCGATGCCATTGATATTCAGGTTGGACGCACTGGCTCACTCACTCCCGTTGCCCGATTGACTCCGGTATCGCTGGCTGGTGTGGTGGTGCGTAATGTGACTTTGCATAATTTCCAGGAGTTACAACGAAAAGATATTCGTCCAGGGGATCATGTCGTAGTCCGGCGTGCTGGTGATGTTATTCCTGAGGTGGTCGGGGTAGCAGTATTGGCTGAACCGCGTCAACCGTTGCCGATGGTGCCAGCGTGCTGTCCAGAGTGTGGATCACAGGTCCTGCAACCGGAAGGAGAAGCCGTGGCTCGCTGTAGTGGCGGTCTGATTTGCCCGGCGCAACGGCGTGAATCTTTATGCCACTTTGCCAGTCGGGAAGCGATGAATATCGATGGACTGGGTGAAAAACTGATTGATCAGTTACTCCAGGCTGGGTTGGTACAGGATATAGCTGATCTCTATCAGATTGATCGTCACGCCTTAATTTCTCTGGAACGGATGGGGGGGAAATCGGCTGATAATCTGCAACAGGCTATCGAAAACAGCAAACATGTAGCACTGGATCGATTTCTGTACGCTTTAGGGATTCGTGAAGTGGGTGTGGTGACAGCACGCCAGCTGGCCAATCATTTTACTACGCTGGAAGCGATCATGAATGCTTCGGTTCCAGATCTATTGGCTGTATCAGAGATTGGGCCTGTGGCAGCATCCAGGATTGACGCATTCTTCCGCGAGGAACATAATCGTACTGTCATTCAACGTTTATTTGATGCCGGTATTTCTTACTACCTTGAACAGCGGCCAATGCAGCAAAACCAGCCGTTGGCAGGTAAAAATGTGGTATTGACTGGTACCTTGGCATCCATGACCCGTCAGCAGGCTAAAGCACGGTTGGAAGCATTGGGGGCCAAGGTGACGGCAACAGTATCACGTCATACTGGATTGGTGGTGGCAGGGGCTAATCCTGGTAGTAAACAAAATGAGGCGCGTACTCTCGGAATTACCATTATCGATGAATCTGCTTTCTTGCAACTTCTTGATGGGGAAAAAGTCTGATATGAAGGCGTGGCAATATAAACTATGGCTGAAGTTCAATGATCTTATGCATCGGCTGCTACACGGTCCAGATCCGGTTGCTGCTTTTCCTATTGGTCAGGAATCACCCCGTATTTGTCTGTCAACGACCTTGGGCGATATCCATCTAGAGTTGAACGGTCGCCAAGCTCCCATTACAGTAACCAATTTTTTGGCGTATGTGGATGCCGGTTTTTATGATGGTACCTTATTCCCCCGTGTCATACCCGGTTTTATGATTCAGGGAGGTGGGATCACTACCGAGTTACGCCGAAAAAAAACACTGCGAGCACCCATACGCAATGAAGCCAATAACGGTTTGTGTAATATGCGTGGTAAAATTGCCATGGCTCGGTCTAGTCTAATTCATAGTGCACAAGCACAGTTTTTTATTAATTTATTAGGTAATTCGTCATTGGACTATAAACCGAATGATTTTGGTTATGCTGTATTTGGTCAAGTGATTGGCGATGGTATGAAGATAGTCGATGAAATTGCCAGGGTGGCAACTGGAGCAGAGAATATGCCTCTGCAGCAGGTAATTATTCTGTCGGCCAGACGGTTGTGATAACGGAGGAAAAAACGATGGTAGCAGAGAATCGGGATAATCAGGCTGATTTCATGGATGAGATTGATCGGCGTACCAATTTGGCCTTTAGTAACGAAATGGAAATGCTGACTTTCTTCCTAACCGATGATCAGCTCTATGGCTTAAATGTATTTAAGATTATCGAAATTCTTGAATGTCCTGCCACAGTCACCCGAATGCCACATTCTCATCCATCAGTGGTTGGAGCAATTGATTTCCGTAGTCATGCGGTACCCTTGATCGATCTATCTCATGCCCTTGGCATGGAACCAGTTGATCGTTCCAGAAGTATCAGTTATGTATTGGTCTGTGAATATAGTACCACCACCCAGGGGCTGCTGATCAGTCGTCCCAATATGTTGATCCATAAAAAATGGGATGATATCCGTCGCCCAGAAGGGAGTATATATGATGCGACCTATCTAACGGCTATTACCTATCACGATGGGCATCCGGTACAGATTCTTGATGTTGAGAAAATCCTCAGCGAGATTATCGGCCTTGAAGATACCGTGGCCAATGATCTGGTTGAAAAAGGACGGCAGTTGGTGGTTCAAGGTCATCATGTGCTGGCTGTCGATGATTCAAAAGCGGCTCGTTCAATGATTCAATCGGCATTGGAACAGCTCGGCATTCAGCATACCTTGTTTGACAATGCTGCTGCGGCGTTAGAGGCATTAGAAGCG
>JADGCH010000175.1 GCA_015229115.1 Magnetococcales bacterium | reverse complement strand
CCATGAGTTCAGGTACACCGAAAGGTTTAGTCAGATAATCATCAGCCCCCAAATCCAAGGCACTCACTTTATCAGTTTCATGAGAACGAGCCGACAGAATGAGGATGGGAACATTTGACCAGGACCGTATATCCCGGATCATATCAATACCATCCATGTCCGGCAAACCAAGGTCTACGATAATCAGATCGGGACGGCGGGTCCCAGCTTCCATCAGACCAAGCTTTCCGGTTTCAGATTCGACGACCATGTAATTTTCCATCTCCAAAGCAGCCCGGATAAACCTGCGTATTTGAGGTTCATCTTCAATGACAATCACCAAAGCTGTTTGCGAACAACCGTCATGCATCAGGATTCCTCAGGAATGACGGGCGGAATTCCAGCTGGCAGCATGATAATGAACAAAGCCCCCCCATCGGGTACATTTTCTGCCCGCACCGTGCCACCATGTGCTTCTACGATTGATCTCACAATAGATAATCCCAATCCAAATCCAGATGCCTTCTCGCTGCGAGTAAATTTTTCGAACATTTTCTTCTCCATGCCGGGAGGTAAACCGGGACCATTATCATAGACGGAGATCTCAACAAAGTCATTGACAGACCTAGCAACAATAGAAACAATACTACCCTGCGGAGTGTGCTTTGCAGCATTTTCCAATAGGTTACTGAATACACGCTCCATAAGTACGCTATCCAATTCAAGTAACGGCAAATTAGCAGGAAGATCAATGTTTATGCTATGATGCACAAGCGATGGCGCACAGTTTCCGACAGCTACCCCAATGACCTCCTCCAGGGTTTGCCAACCACGATTCAGAACGATATTACCCATTTGTAATCGGGCCATATCAAGCAGGTTATTAACCATGGTACTGGTACGTAATACTTCACTCCGAATAACCCCAGCAAGACTAATATGGGGTTCAGGTAACTCCGGTTTAGCCACAAGCATGGCATCCGTCAAACCAGTGATCACTGTGAGTGGCGTACGCAGATCGTGGGAAATGGCTGATAACAAGGCATTACGCAAACGCTCCGATTCCATACTCACCTGAGCATCTCGTGACAGAACCACGTAATAAATTCGTTCCAAGGCAATGGCAATCAAGGTAGCACTGGTGTCCAGCAACTGCTGTTGTTCCGGAAAAAGTTCCCAGGTTAATCCATTAGGTACCAACACCAGTATTCCACACAGGCGCGACGATGCTTTAAGTGGCACATACAACGCCTTGGAGGAAGGTAGTGTATTTGTTCCAAAACCAGCCATTTGATTATGGTTAAAACTCCATTGAGCAATACCAATATCAACATCGATAATATTGGAAGATCCCTCAGCCAATACAAGTTGTCCTTCTAGTCCAGGAACAAAAATAACCGCGGAAGCATTCAAGCCACGGCTGATAAAATGTTGGCCTATCTCGACAATTTGATCTATGCTTAATGCGCTGGAGAGATTCCTAGACATCTCATACAGTGCACGCACCAGTTGTTCACGATGCCGTGCCGATGCAACCTGAAACCGCAGGCCAGCAGTCAGCTGGCCAATCACCAAAGCGACAATAAGCATTACCGTGAAAGTTACCAAATATTGGACATCACTAACCGCAAAACTGAATCGTGGTGGTACGAAAAAGAAGTCGAATGATGCCACGGAGAGAAAGGCTGCCAAGACAGCTGATCTTCGGCCTAGACGGACAGCGACCAAAACCACTGCCAGCAGGAATATCATGACGATATTTGCCAGATCAAGCGTATCATAGAGTGGTGCACTGCCAACTGTAACCAAAGCGACAATGGCCACCGCTGACAGGTATGAACGCCATTGGGTTGGCTCGCTTTTTTTGAGGGTCAAGTGAGGTTGGGGTGTTCTCCAACTCTCGTCATCGCGAGCGATTTGGAGAAGTTCCAAATCTGGTGCCAGTCTCCCAACCCTTTCGGCAAAGTTGTGTTGCCATGGCAATACGCGTCGATAGCGATCACGCCCTACTAACAAAGTCCCAAGGTTATGTTCACGAGCATAATTAATAGCCACCTCTGCTGCATCCTGTCCAGCAATGGAAGCCGTTTGTGCCCCCATTTCCTGGGCCAATTTCAGGACATTGAGAATACGTGTTCTCATCGGATTAGACAGAGTCTGCATCGACGGTGTTTCGATAGCAATGGCATGCCACGGAGCTCCGGTCTGCTGGGCGCGTCTGGCAGCACGACGCACCAACCTCTCACTATCTGGGCCTGGTCCTATACACACCAGTACAGCTTCTCTGGTCGGCCAAACCGTAGTGACGGATTTTTCCCGTCTCCATGCACGCATATCGCCATCCACCCGGTCTGCGGTACGGCGCAAAGCCAATTCCCGCAGAGCCAGCAGATTGCCCTTGCTAAAAAAGTTTTCTACTGCTCGTTCCGCCTGCTGGGGAATATATACTTTCC
>JADGCH010000174.1 GCA_015229115.1 Magnetococcales bacterium | reverse complement strand
TCAGTGGCTCACACTCTATTTGACCCCAGTCATCTATCATCAAATGGAACGACTGCGGCAACGTTTCGGTCTGCTGTAAGGCTCAAGATATGAAATATGTCGATTGTATCGACATATGGTTGAAACATGTCGAAAAATGATAAAAAAATCGACATATCTATCAGGATTCAGGTCCCAAATTTAACCTGCTCTGGAAACTGGTCATCCGACCAACTGACCGTAACCAGTACCCGCATACCAGCTTGCGGCATAAACAGGGCACTTCCCACCAGCCGGTTTCCCCCAACTGATGGCAGATCCATATTAACCTTCTCGCGCCCAATAATGATCACAGCTCGCGCTGTCACTTGACGCACTACCTGCGGACGCCCCTGCATATCATATACATAGAGCACCATTTCCTGAGTGTGCAACGCTGGATCGACCTCGCGTAATGTCATCTCATAATAATGATTACTGCTGCCCTTCTGCAACTGCCCACCATGAACCGCTTTCACACCAGCCGCCACCGCGCTGTTAATACTGCTCATGGCTAGTAACAATAGAATAACCAGAAAAATAATTTTGTCACGCCAGACTCGATCTTTCATGCCTTGATCCTCCATCAGTCAGATTCCTTAAACCAAGCCAGCTCTTGCCGCAATTGCACCACCTCTCCAACGACAATAACCGTCGGTGGCTGCATCCCACATTGCTCAACATCCGCTACAGCACGTCCCAATGTTGTGACCAATGTCTGTTGCCGTACAGTGGTCGCCCAACGGATAATAGCGACAGGCGTATCGGCAGCACGCCCTCCATCCATGAGACGCCGTGTTACCAGCGGCAGGTTTTCCATCGCCATATAGAGAACCAACACTGGAAAAGTGCGGGCAAGACTCTCCCAATGAATACGCGCTGAAGGAGAGGTGTCATTGAAAGGCGCATTTTCAGCTGATTCATGGCCAGTAACGAAAGCCACATTGGCATTGATATCACGATGCGTTACTGGAATACCCGCATATGCCGGACCAGCAATCCCAGCCGTCAAGCCAGGCACAACACGGAATGGTATGCCATGGCGTGCCAGATAGAGCGCTTCCTCACCCCCACGGCCAAAGACAAAGGGATCCCCCCCCTTAAGGCGCACGACCCGCTTACCAGATGTTGCCAATCGTAACAGCGTATCCGAGATATCAGACTGATCAATTGATGGGGTACCCCCACGCTTGCCAGCAAAAATACGTTCACACTGAGCCGGAATCAAATCAAGAATCTCTGGCGAGACCAAAGCATCGTGGACTACGACATCAGCCTGCTGCAGTGCCTTAAATGCTGCCAAAGTCAGTAGCTCTGGATCACCAGGCCCAGCACCTACCAACACAACACTGCCTGGTTCAATCATGGCAGATCTCCAGGCCGTGCATTCCAACTACCAACAGCTTTCATAGGTGTCTCAACCAAGCTACGCACAACAGCACACCACCCTTTGGCAATGTTAATTGCATTATACCCTCCTCCTCCCACAGCCAGTAGCCGTCCATGGCCTAAATCTTCTGCCAAATGGGCTAGTCTAGAGGCCGCATGGGCATGAACCGCTGTCGAAAAAGCTAAATGGGTGATTGGATCTCCCATCAGTGAATCAGTCCCACATTGCAGGATAATAAATTCAGGGCGATGCTTGCGTAAAAAGGTCTCAATCCGCGGCCAGTTCTCAAAAAACTGATCATCATCTGCTCCCGGTACCACAGGAATATTCAGTTTGGTCCCTTTGGCAGCACCACGACCGATCTCATCAGCACGACCCGTACCTGGATAGAGGTAACGACCATCTTCGTGAATATCAGCAAAAATCAGTTCGGCATCGTCCTCAAACGGATAGAAGACCCCATCTCCATGATGCGCATCAATATCGATATATGCCACACGCTGAATGCCAAATTGCTGCCGTAATAGTTTAATGGCCACCCCACAATCATTAAACACACAAAAGCCGGCTGCATGATTGGGACGGGCATGATGTAACCCGGCAATCGGAACGAAGGCACGTCGGTAACGACCAGCCATCAAATGGCCAACAGCGTCCGCTACCGAGCCAACGACATGAGCAGCCGCCTCATAAACCCCAGGAAAAGCTGGTGTATCCCCATCATCCAAATAACCACTACCAGTTATTGACTGCCGTTTAACCTGTTCGACATAACCAGTACTATGAAATAATTCAATAATAGCCTGATCAGCCTCGACTGGATCACAAATGCGTACCAGCATCTGCAATCCCTGGCGTTGAGCCTCATCCCAAAATACCCGCATACGATACGGGCCAAATGGATGATGATCTCCAAAGCCATAGCGACCAATTTCATCACCGATATAGACACAGACCAGAGGATTCATGGCTCGACTCCAATCAATTCAACATATAGGGAACGTCTATCGTGTAATGACCATTTTCTGAT
>JADGCH010000173.1 GCA_015229115.1 Magnetococcales bacterium | reverse complement strand
ATGGTTGGCGGTACCGGGTCGGGTAAATCGACCACGCTGGCGGGCATGATCGACTATCGCAACGAGAACTCGGCGGGTCACATCCTCACCATTGAGGATCCGATTGAGTTCATTCATCCACACAAGAAGTCCATCCTGAACCAGCGCGAGATTGGCGTCGACACGCGCTCTTATGCCAAGGCGCTCAAGAGTTCGTTGCGTGAGGCTCCCGATGTGGTCATGATCGGTGAGATCCGTGACCATGAGACCATGGAAGCGGCACTGGAGCTGGCTGGTACCGGCCACTTGGCCATTTCCACCCTGCATGCCAACAACGCCTATCAGGCTTTGACCCGCATCATCAACATGTTTCCACAACAGCACCACAAACAGCTGTTCATGGATCTGTCGCTTTATCTGCGCGCTATTCTGTCCCAGCGTCTGGTGCCATCGGTTGATGGCAAGCGGCGTGCAGCAGTGGAGATATTGGTCAACACCCCCATGATTGCCGAATTAATCCTCAAAGGGGACATTGATGGCGTCAAGGAGGCTCTGGGAACCAGTACCGACCGTGGTATGCAGTCGTTTGAGACAGCTTTGCTGGAGCTTTATCGCGATGGTTCGATCACCAAGGAAAGTGCCCTTGATTATGCCGACTCCCGTGCCAACCTCGAAGCGCGCATCCATTTTGGCTGATGTTATTTTGGGGGCGTTGTCTCGGTGTCGTGGTACTGCTGTCATGGCTGGTTGGCACGGCGGCGGCTGATGGCAATCAGGCCTGCCTGCGCTGTCATGCTATGGCGACCTTGGCGTTACACGATGAGCAGAGCGGTCAGTTGCGGTCGCTCTTTATCGATCCGGCCCGTTTTCAGTCCTCCAACCATGGTCGGTTAGCCTGTATCGATTGTCACCTTGGGCAGGGGGTTCAGCAGTTTCCGCATGGGGCGGGTGTTGCTGAGACGACTTCCGCCATGAGCTGCCGTGGTTGTCATCCTGACCAGGAGCGGCGTTGGCGGCGCTACCGGTTTGATCGTCTTGAAGAGCAGTTCCGCAAGAGTGCCCATGCCCGGCTTCCGCAGGGTCAACGCATGGACTGTTTCTCCTGTCATGATCCACACCAGTGGCAACTGGGACAGTTTCGCGGTGTTGATGAGGTCATTCAGCAGGATAATGGTCTGTGTCTGCGCTGCCATGGCAGCGACCAGCTGGCCAGCCGTCACCGCTGGTTGCCGCAACGGGCGTTGCACTGGCGTTCGACGCGCTGCATCGATTGCCATACTCCGGCAGGATCGGTGACCCATGCCATTCAGCCCGCCCTTCAGGCCGAGCGGCAATGTGAGGCTTGTCACAGCCGCGACTCTATTCTGTTATCCAAACTCTACAGTTATCGTATGCGCGAAGAGGTACAAAAGGCTGGCTTTATCAACAGTATCGTGTTGAACGATGCCTATGTCATGGGTATGACGCGTCATCAATGGATCGATCGCGGCAGCGTGGCCCTGGTGGCCTTGACGGTTTTGACGTTGGCTGGTCATGCCGTGGGACGTTGGCTGGCCTCCCGACATCGGCGCAGGAGACAGCAACATGACCCATCCTAGCAAACGGCTTTATCTCTATCCGCTCTGGTTGCGTCTGTGGCATTGGGGCAATGCCATGTTATTCCTGCTGCTGCTGGTCAGTGGTGTCAGCCTCCATTTTACCGATAGCCAGGGTGCTCTGCTGCCATTCCGTACCGCCCTGGTGCTGCACAACAGCTGTGGCCTGTTACTGGCGCTGCTGTATGGCCTGTTTGTCGTGGTTAACTGGCGCTCGGGCAATGTGCGCCACTATCGACCCCGTTATGAGCATTGGCGTCACTGGTTGGCCGCCTTACAACGTCAGGCACTGTTTTACGGGGTGGGCATTTTTCGCGGTGAACCCCATCCGTTTCCGGCAACAGCCGAGCAGAAATTCAATCCGCTGCAACAGCTTACCTACCTGTTGGTGGTCTATCTGGGATTACCGCTGCTGATCATCAGTGGCATCTGGTATCTGTTCCCCGATCAGGCCCCGGACCAAGTGCTGGGGTGGGGCGGTGTTTGGCCGGTGGCGTTGTTTCACTATCTGGTGGCCCTGTTTTTAACCCTGTTTCTGCTGGGCCACCTCTATCTGGCAACAGCAGGTCCCACCCTGACGGGTGAGCTGCGCAAGATGATCACCGGTTGGGCCGATGAGGAGAGCCATGAATCGTAGTCGTACCTTGATAGCGGTCGCTGGCCTGCTGGTCGTGGCCGTGCTGCTCGGTTGGGGATTGGTGCCATCGCTGTTTGAGCGCTATACCGGTGTCGTCAATGCCTCACTCACGTTTGACAGCAGCCGGCCTGTCACCGAGCGTGAGTTTGAGTTGCTGGCCGATGAACTGACGCGCAAGGACCGACTGGAGAAGGCCCAGGCCATCACCGCCGGTGAGGAGCAGCCCTTTGCACGCCGCAT
>JADGCH010000172.1 GCA_015229115.1 Magnetococcales bacterium | reverse complement strand
ACATGCCCTTGTTCCAACTGACAATCTTTCATACCAATTCGAGGTACTTCATGAATTTCCAATCCGAGACCATGCCCAGTACCATGGATAAATCCGAAACGAACACCATCATCTGTTATCCCAGTCGCGAAACCAGCATTGGTCATACATTCCTCAACCGCATTATGGACAGCACGACCAGAACATCCTGGCATGATAAGATTGCACGCCAGCTCTTGTGCTTTCAAGACCACTTGCCACATATTCCGTAACCGTTCTGGAGCTGCCCCACGACAAACTGTGCGTGTCATATCTCCCCAATATCCACTATATCCGATACGAGGGAACACATCCAAAATAATTGGTGTGTGTGCTGACAGTATTCCATAACCGCATTCATGCGGATCTGCAGAAAGAGTTCCTCCTGCTACAATAGTATGATGGGCCTCTGCTCCCAGACGTGCCAGTGTAGCGTCGATTTCACCTCGTACCCGCTCACTGGTCAACTGTTGACCATCCAAATAAAGCCGGTTATCAGGTCCAATCGTGGCAAGACGAATCAATTCAATTCCAGCAGCCATTCCAATCGCTGTTAATCGAACGGCTTCCTCAATTAGCACCACTTCTTGAGCTGTTTTACATGCTCGTTCCGGCCAAAATAAATCAGTACATGGCGTCAAGGAAATACCTGCATGACGTAACTGATCTGCCAACAATAATGGGAAATCAGCTGGTACCATAGCAGTAGTGATGTTTATGTGATGCAGAAACCATGCCATCAAATCGGAATTTTTCTGTGGCTCACAGCCGTGTTGTTCACAATACAAGCGACGTAACGACTCAAGTTCATGAACCTGATCAACACGGGCCATACGACACGCGCGATTAAATTCTAGTGTGGAAACAACTATATGACGCTGACCATCAGACTTTTGAATAAATAGAAATGGATCTGGAATGAACAGCCCTACAGCGTAATAGAGATCTGCCGATCGTTCACTGTCAGTATAAATTAATCGTGCTATCATGCTCGCTCAACAACTGCCTTGACCAATTTTTCGATACCAATACCAGCCTCTCCAATCGAAGTGGCACACATATAGGCCGCTGTAGTAACGATATGGTGAGTTTCATCAATGACCACCTGATCAACTCTGCTGGTTTCATGCCGATTACCCGTCTGACCAATGACACCAGCAGTGGCACTATCGTTACCGATGGTAACAGTAATCCCTTGATCTGCGAGGACTCTAGCAATGATTGCTGGTGCAATACAGATTGCACCAATCGGTTTTTTAGCTTGATATAAAGCAAGCAACAAAGAACTCAATTCCGGTACAACCCAAGCATTCGCACCATCAGAGGCAAGACTTGACAGGTTATGTGCTGCACCAAAACCTCCCGGAAGAATAATACCGTCCAAATCAGACGCCATTACATCGTTCAGCGCACGAATTTTACCTCGAGTTAAACGCGCTGATTCCAATAGTACCTGGCGTTGTTCACCCGTTTCCTGACCAGTCACATGATTGATCACCCGCGTCTGCACGATATCAGGTGCCATACAGACCACATCAACTCCAATCCGATCAAGGAAAAAGAGCGTTAAAACAGCTTCATAAACTTCTGATCCATCATAAACGCCACAACCGGACAATACCACTCCGATCCGCTTTTTGGCCATTGACCAATCCCCTCTGCCCGTTAACGTGGAATACCAAACCAGTTACAGAATTTTTGTCCTGTCTGCCGTTTATTGGTCTGAAAATATTGATCTGCATGATCCCTATGCTGTGCCTGTCCCCAGGCACGATAGACAAACCAGACCAGCATAGCGATTGGAAGCAGATTAAGCCAAATCATAGAAAACCCCCTTATTCTATCAAAAATCATCAAACATGCTTACACTCTACAGAGAGTGCTGGATTTAGGCAAGAAAATCAGAAAAATTATAAGTATCCCAAAAATAGCAAACCCCGATCGCACATAGAGTACAACCGGGGTATTGCCAATCAACTCAGCGAGACAGGAACGGATAGATTACATATCCATGTCACCCATACCACCGCCCATACCTGGACCACCACCCTTAGGACCGCTATCCTTTTTCGGTAGTTCAGCTACCACCGCTTCGGTAGTAATCATCAAGCTGGCTACGGAACCAGCTGACTGCAACGCATGACGTACCACCTTGGTGGGATCAATGACGCCGCGTGCTACTAAGTCAGTATATTCACCGACTGAAGCATCATAGCCAAAATTAGCAGCATTATTTTCCAAAATTTTGGAAACAACCACTGATCCTTCAATACCAGCATTCTCAGAGATAATACGTACTGGTTCTTCCAAAGCACGACGGACAATGGCGATACCATGTCTTTGATCCTGATTGGCAGCCTTGACCGTGCTATCTAATACAGCACGACTACGCAGCAGGGCAACACCACCACCAGGAACAATTCCTTCTTCTACAGCAGCACGGGT
>JADGCH010000171.1 GCA_015229115.1 Magnetococcales bacterium | reverse complement strand
ATTGTCCCCAACAGATCACTGGTTGCAGATGGTGGGTATTATACCATGGTGTGGCCATGCACCACCATGGCGGGCACGACAGGTGGCTTGTCCCTGGGAAGGCAAAGAAAGTCAAAGATAAAGGTCAGCGCCAAACGGCAACAATCAGCGCTGTTTATTGAACCCGGCTGACCCTCTTCCAGTTGCGGGCCAGCTCCTGGGCTTGACGAATTTTTTCCGGCAGCATCGATCGGGACAGCTTCTGAATCTGTTCACGGATCAACGGACTATCGGACGTGTTTTGCGATTCAGCCAGATTGAGCCACAGATGGGCCTGCACCAGATCGTGCGGGATGCCCTTGCCGGCATCACCCCAGTAAAGCAGTCCGAGTTGATGCTGAGCCTTGGCTAGTCCCTGGTCAGCCGCTAGGCGATAAAAACGCATGGCCTCGGCATAATTCTGGATCACACCCAAGCCGGTGTGATAGCGGTTGCCCAGCGTGTATTGGGCGCTGGCATTACCGCGTTCGGCCGCCATGCGATACCACTTGATGGCCTCTTTGCGATCCTGTTCGACACCCAGACCGTTTTCATAGAGGTTGGCCACCATAAATTGGCCCGAGCTGTTGCCATGGTCAGCAGCGGAGCGATACCACTTCATGGCTTCGGTATAGTCCTGCGGGATATCGTGACCGGCTGAATCGTAGCGACCGTTCTCGTAAATCATGCCGATCAGCACCCGGACGCCGGTCTGACCACGATCGGAAACCATGCGGTACCACTTCAGCGCTTCCTGGTAATTTTGTTCGACGGTCAGGCCCTGATCGTTGCTGCCATGCTCATAGAGCATACCAAGATCGAACTGGGCCACAAGGTCGCCCTGACTGGCGGCACGAGCCAAGTCATCAAGTGGTTCGGCGTAACCGGTTGCTACAGGCACGATCAAGCCAAGCAGGGCAGCGATGGTCGCCAATCGACACTTCTTGATGGACAACGTCATGAATCATCCTCCTGGTCAGGAAACAATTATAAACAAGGACAGTCTATTGTAGCGAATGTCCTGTCCTAGTTCAAGAAAATGTGTATACAATGGCGGCAGATTTTGCCTACAGTTGAATGACAGATGGGTGAGCAGCAGCCCTGTTGCTGTGCGAAATATGGATCTATTATATTTGGCATGAAATATGCAAAAAAAGCCTCAAACGACCTTAGGCAGTAGCATTGAGTCACACCACGATCAGGGATTTTTCAGGGAGAGCCATTGCGATGAGCGACACCACCTTATCAGCGCCCGTTGTTGCCTCACTAGCCAGTGAGGATGATTCCGGTTGGTCCAGCAGCGACCGGGTGACACGCAACGACTCGGCCTTGACCATCACCGGTAGCGGTGATAGTGGGGCCTTGCTGGCACTGTTCGAGGATCGTGATGGTAACAGTCAGCTGGACGAGAACGAGCAGATTGGTACAGCGCTGGTGACGACAGCCGGAGTGTGGAGCTGCGATATTTCTCTCAGCGAAGGCAGTCACACCTTGGTAGCCCGTCAGACGTTGGCGGATGTGACCAGCTCATCCTCTGGCTCGTTGGTGATCACCGTTGATCAGAGCGCTCCCGACATGACCGGTGGGCCTGATCTGAATGCTACCAGCGATTCCGGTCGTGTTAGCTACGACGACATCACCAACGTGACCAGTGGTTTGACCGTTAGCGGAAGCGGGGCGGTTGCTGGCACGTTGTTGACCCTATTCAACGATACCAACTGGAACGAGCTGGTGGATAGTGGCGAATGGGTCTCCAGCCTGGCAATCACGACCGCTGGTGCCTGGAGCATGACGGGCGTGGTTCTGACGGAGGGTACCTACGCGCTGAGAACCATCCAGAGTGATCTGGCCGGCAATAACAGCCGTGGCTCGGATATTCTGTCATTAACGGTCGATACCGCTGCTCCGCAGGCTATCACGGCCATGCGCCTGGATGGTGGTGACGACAGCGGTGTGTCCGATAGCGATGGCATCACCAGTCGCAGCAGTGAGTTGACCCTCATGGGTCGTGGTGAGGAGGGGGCACTGGTCACCCTCACCAATGCCGTCAGCGGCAGTGTGCTGGCAACGATGTCGGTGCAGGATGGTGAATGGCATGGTGACATCGCTTTGGCAACCGGCAGTTATACGCTTGCGGCGGTGCAGACCGATCGTGCCGGCAACCAAAGTCAGGCGGCTACCTTGCTGGTGACCGTCGATTCATCATCTCCGGCAGCACCCAGTCTACCTGATCTGGAGTCAGCGGGTGACAGTGGTGTGTCCAACAGCGATAACATCACCTCGGCTACCACCGCCTTAACCCTTCAGGGTAGTGGTGAGGCAGGGGCCATCGTGACCCTGATGGATGGGGGCGAATGGCTTGGCACGGTTGCAGTAACCGCTGAAGGACGCTGGAGCAGCAGTCTGACACCGGGCGAAAAAGATTTGCATATCCGTGCCTACCAGACCGATCTGGCTGGTAACAACAGTGGTATGAGTGCCGTGCTCGATATGACCGTTGACCGTAGTGCGCCATCGACGCCAGGCAATCTTTATC
>JADGCH010000170.1:1679-2554 GCA_015229115.1 Magnetococcales bacterium | reverse complement strand
CACCGTACCAGCTGAGACATAACCCACCGCCTGGGCCAGAGCCAGGGCCTGTTCGCCCATGCGACGGCGCATGGTTGCATCGACGAAGGGTGAAGGAGCCTCCTCAATCACTTTTTGGTTGCGGCGTTGAATCGAGCATTCCCGTTCGTTGAGCCAAACGCCTTGGCCGTGTTGATCACACAACAGCTGAATCTCGATATGGCGCGGATTTTCGATGAATTTTTCGATAAAAACCCGCCCATCCTTGAAATAGTCATAGCCTTCGCTGGTAGCCGACGACCATCCCTCAGCCGCTTCGCTGTCGTTATAGGCGACGCGCATGCCCTTACCACCACCACCAGCCGAGGCCTTGATCATGACTGGATAGCCAATCTGTCGTGCAATCGCCACCGCCTCATCGGCATCGGCAATGACATCCAGGTGCCCCGGAATGGTACTGACTCCAGCAGCCTGAGCCAGCTTTTTGGAAGCAATTTTATCGCCCATGGCACGGATAGCCGCCGCTCCCGGGCCGATGAAGGTCACACCCAACTCCTGCACCTGCTGGCAAAAATCGGCGTTCTCCGATAGAAAGCCATAGCCAGGATGGATCGCATCGGCATGCGTCTGCTGGATGGCCTGCACAATACGCCCAACCTGCAGATAGGAGTCCTTGCTAGGAGAGGGTCCCACCCACACCGCCTCATCGGCCATGCGTACATGCAGGGCATCATGGTCGGCATTGGAATAAACAGCCACGGTGGCCAAGCCCATGCGCCGCGCCGTCCGAATGATCCTGCAGGCTATTTCCCCTCGATTGGCAATCAAAATTTTATTCATGGCAGGGTCCCGATCATAAAGGCAGGTTGTCGTGTTTTTTCCAGGGCAGTTCCATC
>JADGCH010000170.1:0-1671 GCA_015229115.1 Magnetococcales bacterium | reverse complement strand
TGGCAGGGTCCCGATCATAAAGGCAGGTTGTCGTGTTTTTTCCAGGGCAGTTCCATCTTTTTGCCTGCCATGGTGCGCAAGCCACCGATGATGCGTCGGCGGGTATCGTGCGGCATGATAACGTCGTCGATAAAGCCTTTGCGGGCCGCTATGAAAGGGTTGGCGAAATTGGCGGCATAGGCTTCGGTCACCTGCTGCAACTTGGCCGCGGGATCTTCCGAGTCACGGATCTCGTTGCGGAAGATGATCTCGGCCGCTCCCTTCGGACCCATGACGGCAATTTCGGCGTGCGGCCAAGCATAATTGAGGTCACCGCGCAGATGTTTCGAGGACATGACGTCGTAAGCGCCGCCATAAGCCTTGCGGGTAATCACCGTCACCTTGGGCACGGTGGCTTCAGCAAAGGCGAACAACAGCTTGGCACCATGTTTGATGATGCCACCCAATTCCTGCTGCATGCCCGGCAGAAAACCGGGCACATCGACAAAAGTGACCAAAGGAATATTGAAACAGTCGCAAAACCGGACAAAGCGCGCCGCCTTGACGGAACTGGCTATATCAAGACAACCGGCCAGCACCATCGGCTGATTGGCCACGATGCCAACCGTATAACCCTCCATGCGGGCCAGCCCGATGAGGATATTTTTGGCATAACCGGCCTGTATTTCCAGAAAATCACCGCCATCGACCACCTTGTCAATGAGCTCCTTCATGTCGTAGGGACGCTGGGGATCGTTGGGAATGAGGTAATCGAGAGACAAGTCATGCCGCTTGGGATCGTCGCCAATGTCAATACGGGGAGGCGGCTCACGATTGCTGGAAGGTAAAAAAGAGAACAGGCGCCGCAACTGTTTCAGCAATACCAGATCGTTGCTAAAAGCAAAATCGGCCACACCAGAACGAGTGGTATGGGTCACAGCACCACCCAGCTGCTCAGCTGTCACTTCCTCATGGGTGACGGTTTTGACCACATCCGGGCCGGTCAGGAACATATAAGAACTGCCTTTGACCATGGCAATGAAATCGGTCAGGGCCGGCGAGTAGACCGCCCCTCCAGCACAGGGCCCCATGATCGCCGAAATCTGCGGCACAACACCCGAGGTCAGCACATTGCGCTGAAACACCTCGGCATAGCCCGCCAGGGAAGCCACCCCTTCCTGAATGCGCGCGCCACCCGAATCGTTAATGCCAATGATCGGAGCTCCCACCTTGACCGCCATATCCATGATCTTGCAGATCTTGCGGGCGTTGGTTTCACTCAACGATCCACCGAATACGGTAAAATCCTGCGAAAAGACAAAGACACGTCGGCCATAAATGGTACCATAACCGGTGACCACACCATCGCCGGCCACATGGGTCTTATCCATGCCGAAATCGGTGCACTGATGCTCGACGAACGTATCCAGCTCTTCGAAAGAGTCCGGATCCATCAGCGCTTCCAGGCGTTCACGGGCGGTCAGCTTACCGCGACGATGCTGGGCATCAATCCGATGCTGCCCTCCTCCGAGACAGGCCTCGTCACGTAACTGATCCAGCTTGGCAATAATTTCCCACATGATTTCATTTCCTCAATTGCGCGAAGGCGGCCAGCTATACTGGTTCCATGTTTATTATGGAGCCTGTCTCCGAATGAGCGAGAAACACGACAGCTGGGGCGTGCTGACATCA
>JADGCH010000016.1 GCA_015229115.1 Magnetococcales bacterium | reverse complement strand
TTACGGATCATCTCACCAGGAACATCCAGCAGGCCATAGAGGATAATGGCCATAACGATTGAAGCGCCGCCCACGATAAGGTGTGTGTTGCGAATGAATGGCTTGGTCTGATGTTTCATGCTACTGCCACGTGATCCCTGATTTATCATATGATTAATAAATGATAACAATTTACACTCCAATTATCGAATTTTTTGCCGTAAAGGGCAAGTAAAAAAATGATGATGATCCGCTAGCTATATTACATTGTGCCAGCGGTTCTGTTATGATGGCGCCATTGTTTCGATCTATTACTGGACACAGGAGACTCAACTCATGTCACGCATCACCACCACCACCACGGACACGGCTCCGAACAGCCGCAGCAAGGCACGCAACCTTGGTACACTGACAGAGACGGCCCAATCGATCACCGAGTATGTGGGCAGCAGTGATCGTGATGACTATTACCGCTTTCAGATTGCCGATGCCGGCAGCACGCTTTCCGTGACTCTGACCAGCGGTGATGGCGATGCTGATGTCCAGCTGCTCGGTCCGACCGGTACCCTGCTGCAGAGCAGTGGCAACCGTGGTCGGACCAGTGAATCGATTGCCATGACCAACCTTGCTGCTGGCACCTATTACGTGCGGGTTTATCCCTACAGCAAGGCGACCTCAGGAGTTGCGGTCAACTACGTACTGACCATGAAGGCTGAACCACCTCCAGAAGATCATGCTGGTAATGACCTGTCTCGTGCTGCGGATCTCCAGCAACTCGGTTTTGCCAGCCAGAGTCGCAATGACTTTGTCGGTGTGGTGGATGCCAATGACTACTACCTTATCGAGACCATCTGGCAATCGGATGTTCAGATCAGTTTGGCTGACATGAGCGGTGATGCCGATATCCAGTTGCTCAATGATCGTGGTGATATCCTGCGTAGCGGTGGTTCCAGGGATGCCACAGCAGACAGTCTTACCTATACCGATCTGGCTGCGGGCCATTATTATGTCCGTATCTACCCGGCGTCCAAGGCCGTCAATACCCACTATACCGCACAGTTCTCAGCTACTCCGGTTGATCATGCCGGTGATGATCGTGGCAGTGCACGGGTCTTGGCTGATTCCCTTGAGCATAGCCAGAGTGAGAGTGATTTTGTCGGTATCGGGGACAGCGATGATTTTTACCAGTTTAATCTGGCTTTTGATGCCACGGTTGATCTGTCGTTCCAGGATAGTCCTGCTGGGTTGCAGGGCGTGGTCGTTGACGAGACTGGGGTCGAGCAACTCTTGGTGGCGGACCATTACCAGCTTCAGGCTGGGCGTTACTTTGTCCATGTCTATACCGACGATGATCAGGCTCAACTGTTTTACACGCTCAATCTTGCTGCGGAACGGGCCGTGTTGCCGTCCAATTCTGGCAACTCCGAAGCGGGGCATGACGAGGCATCAGCTCTGGCGATGACGCTAGACGATCAGATCCAGAGCTTCAGCGGTTCCGTCAGTGGTAGTGTTGACGATTATTACCAGTTCACCCTTACTGCAACAACCGGTATCAATCTGCTACTGACTGGACTGACCAGTGACGCCGATTTGTACCTGTATGACAGTCAGCAGAATCTGATCGACTGGAGCATGAATTTCGATACCGAAGATGAGACCATTGCGGTCGATCAGCTGGTGCCTGGCACTTACTATGTAACGGTCGGAGCTTTCAGCGACCAGGAGTCGTTCTATGCGCTGGTCGTGACTGCGTCAGCAGGCGAGACAGCTCCTGATTCGGGTGCCACCATGGCTAGTGCGCAACCGGTGACGATCCTTTTGGATCAGCTGATTGACCCTATCTACGGGGTAGTGGATGGCAGTCATCAGGATAATTTTTATTATTTCGATCTGGCTCTCACCGCTGATGTCTCCCTGTCCCTGTCTGGCTTAAGCGACGATGCCGATCTGGTCTTGCTCGACAGCGATGGCATGGTGATTGATTTTAGCGGTAACGGTGGTCACAGCGACGAGTCAATCCGGGTTGAGCAGCTGGATGCGGGCAGCGGTGGTGTCAAACGTTATTACGTCCATGTCTATCAGGCTGGTGATGGTGAGACACGCTACCAGTTGACGATTGCGGCTGCGACGGCCACCGTCGTGGCCGACGGAGCGGGTAATACGTTGCAGGCAGCACGTGATATCGGTCAACTGGGTCGTGTTGAACAGCGTTTTGAAGACTTTGTCGGTGTGCGCGATCCTTCCGATTATTACCAGTTCCAGTTGGCCACGGCGGCCAATGTTTCCCTTGGCCTATCCGAACTGGAGGGTGATGCCGATCTGGTACTGTTCGATAGCAATGACCGGATGATTGCTTATAGCATCAACAACGGCCAGGATGCCGAACAGATCCAGGCTAACCGTTTGGCAGCGGGCAATTACAAGGTCTGGGTCTGTCAGCTGACTGGCGATAGCACCCGTTATACGCTCTCCCTGTCGGCCGATCCGGTCATCAGCGGCGATGGTGCCGGTGATACCCTGGCCAGGGCCAGGGACCTCGGAACGTTGACCACTGCGGTTCAGTCATGGCGTGATGCCGTGGGTGGCAACGATAAAAACGACTACTACAAGTTTAGAGTTACTGGTAACAGCGCCCTATCGGTCAATCTGACTGATTTGGCCAACGATGCTGACTTGGCGTTGCTGGACAAGGACGGCAAGCTGCTGGTTGCCAGCAGACAGGGCGGTGCCACGGATGAGCGTATCCAGTACAATCTGTTGACTGCTGGCAACTACTATCTGCTGGTGTCACCGGCCAGTGGCGTCACCAATTACACTCTGAGCTTGTCAGCGGCGGCAGCGGTCAGCAACACGGTGGATCAGGCCGGTAACGACCTCAGGAGTGCCAAGTTGCTGGGTGCCTTAGGTGCGACAGAACAGAGCTTCGACGATTTCGTCGGTGCCAGCGACGGCGATGATTATTACCAGTTCCAGGTGGTGGGGCCGGCTGATTTCCGTTTGAGCCTCGCGGGCTTGAGTGGGGATGTAGACGTCAGCCTACTGGATCAGGATGGTACGGTGATGGAGATCTCAGCCAACGGTGGCAGTCGTGCCGAGACTATCCATTATGACAATCTAGCCAGTGGTACCTATTATGCCCACGTTTACACCGATCGTGATAGCAGCAACTATCGTCTGACCTTGGCGGCCGAGACCGTTGCCGTCAGTGACCATGCTCCCAACACCATGCAGCAGGCCATGGATATCGGTGTACCGGGTGCTGACGGGCGGATCATGCGTGATTATGTGGGTAGCGGTGACCGTGATGACTACTACCAGTTCACGCTGGACAAGCGCTCCAGTGTTCATGCCGTTCTGTCCGGTTTGACCGCCAACGTCACGATGGCAGTGCTGGATGATGCGGGTCAGGTCAAGTTGAGCACCACCACCAGTGGTTCATCGGCCAACACCTTTGTGCCGGAAGCGCTTGATCTGGACCGTCTGGCAACAGGGCGCTATTACGTGCGTATCTCCTATGCTGGCAGCAGTGGTGGTACCGAGTATATTCTCAATCTCTCTGCCCTTGATGCCAGTCCAGCCGACACGGCTGGCAATCAAACCAGTGCGGCCAGGGAGGTCACTGTTGGCGGCGATGAGCAGCAGTGGAACGGTTTTGTCGGAACTGACGATACCGTCGATTATTATAAATTTACCTTGGCGGCTACCAGTAACTGGGCGCTGCAATTGACCGACCTGGTGGGAGATGCCGATGTGACCTTGCTGAAGCAGGACGGCAGCACCGTTATAGCGACCAGTCGTAATGGTGGTAACGCACCGGAGGAAATGGCTGCTGAACTCGGGGCGGGTAGCTACTACGTCAAGGTGGAATACAAAAGCGGTGACACCGACTATACGCTGCACATGAAGGCACCCGCTGTGATCACCAGCAACAACCCCGAACTGGCTGACAACACCATGGCTCGTGCCACCAGTCTGGGCACGTTGAACGCCACGCCTGTCAGCAAGGATGGCTACGTTGGTAATGGCGACAACAATGACTATTACAAATTCTCAACAGCAGCGATCAGCAATTTCCGGTTGTCCATGACCGGACTATCCAGCAACGTGGATGTGCAGCTGCTGGATCGCGATGGCAAGGTGATACGGGACAGCCTGAATGGCGGTACCGATGCTGAGACCATCCAATACGACAATCTAGCCAAAGGGGATTACTACCTGCGGGTCTATCCTTATAGCGATCGCGCCATACGTTCACGGTCGCTGGTGTCCGATAGCCGTTATGCGCTGACTGTAGCGGCAGGACAGCCTTCCACCACGACCCCCGTGGTGGTACCGGGCAATCTGGTGACTTCAACCAACGACAGCTGGACGATCCTGGTCTATATGGCGGCGGATAATAACCTGGAGGCCTTTGGTTTGCAGGACATCAACGAAATGGAGTCGGTCAATCTACCTAACAACGTCAATGTGGTGGTGCTGGTGGATCGTTCCGCAGGCTATTCAACCGCCGATGGTAACTGGAGTGACACGCGGCGTGGTGCTATCCAGCACGATAACGATACCAGTCGTATCAGCTCATCGCTGACCTCACTGGGTGAACTGGATACCGGTAACCCGAACACGCTGGCCAACTTTGTTGATTGGGGCACGTCCAATTATCGTGCCGACCGCTATGCTCTGGTGGTTTGGGATCATGGTGGTGGTTTATCCGGCACCTGCTCCGACGATACCAGTGGCAGCGGATTATCGGTAGGGGACATGACCAATGCCGTAGCTCAGTCCAACATTAAGTTCGACATCATCGGTTTTGACACTTGCTTGCAAGGCATGGTAGAGCAGGTGGACGATCTGCGTGCCTACACCGGAGTCGTCGTGGCATCGGAGCAGACCGAACCCGGCGATGGTTGGGCTTACGATCGCTGGTTATCGGCGCTGTCGGCTGGGACAACCAGCACCGCCACCATGGATGCCAAGGCCCTGTCCAAAACCATCGTCGATACCTTTGGTGCCAGCTATGCCAACAGCGGTGAGAAGGTGACCCTGTCGGCTATTGATACCAGCAAGATTCCCACTCTGACAGCGCGTATCAACGATTTCACCAAAGCCGTTTTGGCTGATACCAGCACGGCCAGCTGGAGCAAGCTCAGAACAGCCCGTACCGGTACAGCTGCGGTGCTGGATTTTCCTGTCGAAGCTGGCAAGCCAGGCTGGGACTATCTTGATTTGGGCGACTACATGAATCGTGTCAGCAGCAGCTTCGGTACCAGCTCGGCCATCGGCAAAGCGGCGCGTGATGTTAGCCAGGCCTTGACCGGTGCTGTCATTCAGCAATACTCCGATTTTGCCGGCAGCAGTGGCCTCAGTGTCTATTTGCCAGGTTCAAAAGGAGAGTTGACCAGCAGTTACAATGGTAGCAACTGGGCTTTCCTTAAGGATACCAATTGGGATCAGTTTGTCGGTAAGCTGGTGGTGTGAAGATTGATGGGTGTCATAACGACGAAAATGGGGTATCATGGCGGACGGTTTGATTTCAGCTTGTAAAGAGGTGTGATGATGGTGACTGAATTGTTTGCGGATGGTATCGGCAATATTGCCGTCAACAACGGCGTAGTGCGGATTGATCTGGTGGTGATGGATCCTACCTCGGCTGCCAACAACCAAAATCCGCGTATGGAGCCACGACAGCGTCTGATTATGCCAATTGATGGCTTTGTTCGTTCGTTCAACATTGCCGAGAACGTCATGAAGAAATTGGTGGAAGCTGGTGTGGTCAGCATGCAGCAACCCGCTGCGGCTCCCGCTCCCAGCACGCTACCAAAGCCATCAGAGCCGGTCGTATCGCCTAATTTTAAGCCATAGCGAGACATGCGCTCCTCTGACCGCCGTGTAGTCACGTTCAGTGGTGGCAACGATCACCATGCTGCTGCTGTGGTCCGGAGGGCTGTCGCCGATTTTTCGATGGCGACCTCATCTCCAACCCGTCTCCATCCTATCTCCCCCTCGCCATGGATGGAGACGGGGACTGAGGGGGTGAGGTTGCGTGGGAAGGAAAGCGTCGTCCATGCCCGCGTGAAGCGTAGCTCTCATCCAGTGGTGGCGGAGTCTGCCGTGATTCGGCAGGGTGGCTTGCTGACATCAGGCCTGTTGGGTCACGACCAGGGAATGACGACAGATCGGCAGGCAATCGTGTTGCCGTCTCTGCCCGCTGATGTGGCATCTGGTGCTTCGGTCCGGCGTTTGGTCCTGCCAGTCAGGACTGCGACACCGGTGGAGGTGACCGTCGCGGCCGATGAGAAAGCGCAGGCAGCGGCTGCTCCGTCGCAATCAGAGCGTTGGACCATCATGGTCTACATGGCGGCGGACAACAACCTGGAAGAGCATGCCTCGGCTGATCTCAACGAGATGGAGTCGGTAGCACTGCCAGAATCGGTCCATGTCGCCGTACTACTGGATCGTTCTCCGGTCTATAGTCAGGAGTGGGGCAACTGGAGTGATACACGGCATGGGGTAATCCAGCACGATAACAACAGTGGTCGTGTCACCTCTACCTTGGTTTCCGTCGGCGAGCTCAATACCAGCTCTTCCGGCACGTTGGCCGATTTTATCCGCTGGAGTAGCATGACCCAACCAGCCGACCACTACGCGCTGGTCATTTGGGGCCATGGTGGCGGTATTTACGGCACCTGTGCCGACGAAAGCAGTGGCGATTATCTGATGCCGGTGCACCAGATGAGTCGTGCCATAGCCAGTTCTGGCATCCATTTTGATCTGGTCGGTTTCGATACCTGTCTACAGGGCATGGTCGAGCAGGCAGTCGATCTGGCATCCTATACCGACGTGGTGGTCGCTTCAGAAGAGGATATTCCCGCTGATGGCTGGGATTATAAGGCCTGGTTGGGTCGTTTGGCCCAGCAACCTGCTATCGGTGTGGATACTCTGGCGCGGTATGCCGTCACCGACTATGCGGCTTCTTATCGGGGGGTGGAAACACCAGTCACGCTGTCAGCCATCCGTACCGACCGTTTATCAGACTTGACGGCGGCGATCAACCGTTTCGTCACGGCGGCACAGGAGGGTACCGATCAGGATTGGCAGGCTATGCGTGCCGCTCGGGGCGAGACAATCAGTTTTCCAGTGGACGATTCCTGGCATTTTCTTGATCTGGGCGATTACATGCGTCGTGTCACACAAACGGTTGGCACCGCAACAATCGCTACAGCGGCGGGTGCTGTGCAGCAAGCGTTGCGCGATAGCGTCCTGCAACAGATGGATACCCAGTATGGGGCAGACTCTGTCACGGGTTTGTCGGTCTATCTGCCGGCCAGTACACCGGTCAGTTTTTACAGTGAGGCTAAATGGCGTTTCCTGCGGGAAAGCAACTGGGACCTTTTCGCCCAGACGTTAGCCAGCGGACCATCATGATAGATGAAGGATGATTGAAGGCATGGTTGCTGCAGCAGAGTCGGATCAGGGTATTCAACCCTCTGATACCGAGGAAAAACAGAAAGAAGCCCCTTTTCCCCATACCTGTGTTCAGTGTCTGGCCGCGATTGCCCAGCATCACGGCATTATCCTGTCACCGGACCGGTTGATCCATAATTATGCTCTGGCCGCTGAGGAGCCATCGCTGGATATGGTGCGGCGCATGGCCGAGGAAAACAGCTTCAAGGCCAAGATTGAGCAGATCAACTGGGAAACACTGACCCAGAAAATGCGCGGGTTGTTTCCCCTGCTGGCGCGGTTGAAAAACGGCAATGGCGTCATTGTCGTCGGTATCCACAAGGCGTCGGAGCAGGACGACTTCCAGGTGGCGGTGCTCGATCCGCTGGCCAGTCGGGTGGAACCCATTCTGGTGAATCAGGAGAGCTTTTGCCGTAGCTGGAGTGGTTCGGTACTGCTGCTGAAACGGGCTTATGCCGTGACCGATCCCAACCAGCCTTTTGGTTTGAGCTGGTTCATTCCGGAGATATGGCGTCAGCGTACCGCTCTGCGCGATATTGCCGTGGCTGTGATCACCCTTCATTTCATCGCGTTGGCGTCACCGATCTTTTTCCAGTTGGTCATGGATAAGGTGCTGGTTCATGAGAGTTATTCCACGCTCTATGTGCTGACCATCGGCATCACCATTGTCATCCTGTTTGAGGTGGCCTTCAGTGCCTTGCGCCAGTTTCTGCTGCTGGGGGCCACCAACAAGATTGACATGCGGCTGGCACGACGAACCTTCAGCCATTTGCTATCCTTGCCGATTGATTTCTTTGAGGCTAACTCGGCTGGTCTGCTGGTGCGCCATATGCAGCAGGTGGAGCGTATTCGCCAGTTTTTGACGGGTCGGTTGTTTCTGACGCTACTCGACACGACATCGCTGTTCATTTTCTTACCGCTGCTGTTTTTCTATAGTGGCCAATTGGGATCGGTGGTGCTGATCTTCGCTATCCTGATCGCTTCGGTGGTGGTGGCACTGATCAAGCCATTCCGGGCTCGTTTGAACGATCTGTATCGGGCCGAAGCAGGGCGGCAATCGATGCTGGTCGAGACCATTCACGGCATGCGTACCGTCAAGGCGCTGGCTATGGAACCAGTTCAGCGTCGCCAATGGGAGCAGAAGTCGGCAGAGGCCATCGGCATGTATTTTCGTGTCGGTATCATCTCCATGAGTGCGGTCTCCCTGACAACCATTCTGGAACGGGGCATGATGGTGGCGGTCATTGGTCTGGGGGCCCAGCTGGTCTTCGATCACACCCTGACCGTCGGTGCTCTCATCGCCTTCCAGATGATTTCAGGACGGGTGGTCGGTCCTCTGGTGCAGATCGTCTCGCTGGTGAACGAGTACCAGGAGACCAGCATGTCGATACGCATGCTGGGAGAGATCATGAACCGTGCACCGGAAGGACGGGATATCGGTGGTTTGCGCCCCGTTATACAGGGTCGTGTCGACTTCGATGCGGTCACCTTTCGTTACCCTGGCTCCAGCATCGCTGCCCTGGATCGTATCACGCTTACCTTTCCGGCCGGCAGTGTGATTGGGATTGTTGGTCGTAGCGGTTCCGGTAAAACAACCCTGACGCGTATGTTACAGGGTATGTATTGGGCTCAGGAGGGGATCATTCGCATCGACGGAGTTGACATCCGTGAATTCGATCTGGCCCATCTGCGCCAGAACATTGGGGTGGTGTTGCAGGAGAATTTCATCTTCCGGGCTACCATTCGGGAAAATATCGCGGCTGCCAATCCCAGTGCCACGTTCGATCAGATTGTCGATGCTGCACGCAAGTCTGGCGCCGATGAGTTCATCGAGCGATTGCCGCAGGGCTATGACACTGTCCTGGAGGAAAATGGCGCCAATCTGTCCGGTGGGCAGCGTCAGCGGTTGGCCATTGCCCGCGCCATTTTGCCCCGACCGCGTATCCTCATTCTGGATGAGGCGGCCAGCGCCCTTGATCCTGAAAGTGAGGCCATTTTCATGGGGCACCTGACACATATTTCTGCCGGTAAAACCGTTTTGATCGTGTCACACAGGCTGACCATGCTGACCCAGTCCGATGCGATTGTCGTTTTTCACCAGGGAGGCATCGCCGATTTTGGCACGCATGAAGAACTGTTATCGCGCTGCGCCATCTATCAGAATCTTTGGCATCAACAGACCAAGTTCATGTAAGGAGCGATTGACCATGAAAACCAGCCCCCTTCTTGTGGTGATTCTGCTGTTGACGGCTGCCGCACCATCCGGATGGGCCGATCCCCCTCCCGCTCGTGGCGCCTTGGTGTCTGAACTACGGGAACAGGTAGCCGAAGGTGCTGAGGGTGGCGGTATGGTTATTCGTCTCTATGAAGATGCCTCCGGAACCCAAATCCGTGAATTTTTGCTGAGGGGACAGCCTTTCCAGATGGAAATCCGCCCGTCTAACGGGGCGCCGCCCTATTATTTGGTCGATCCCAATGGTAAGGGCCTGTTCGAGAGTCACGATAGCAGTCAGCAGGGTCCGCAGTTGTTGGTCCCGCAGTGGATTTTCTCCCGTTTCTGAAACCACCGGTGTGGGAGTCAGTCGCAGGCAGACTGTCCTGCTGGCCAGTTTCTACGGTTGCTACTTTGCGGCCCTAGGCAGCTGGTTGCCCTATTGGCCCGTTTATCTGCACAGCATTGGTTTTAACCTGCAACAGATCGGCTGGCTGACGGCGATCGCCTTGGGGGTCAAGGTCGTTGCGCCGCTGTTCTGGGGTCAGTTGGCCGACCGGGTCGGCCGTTATCGTGTCACGATCGTGGCAACCCTGTTGACGTCGGCTTCTTTCACACTCTTCTTCTTTAGCCGTGACTTTGATGAGATGGCCTGGGTGACAGCGGTTTATAACTTCTGTAACAGCGGGCCCATGGCCCTGGTCGAGACCACGACTCTGGAGGTGGTCTCAGGTCAGGATGGGGCTTATGGCAAGATACGGCGCTGGGGCTCGGTCGGTTTTATCGTGACCTCCTTTGGCGTGGGGTGGCTTCTGGATCGGACGCAACCCGCGCTGCTGTTACCCATCATCTGGGGCTGGTTGGTGGTAGGGGCTATGCTGTCGCTGCTGGTACCGCAGCAATCAACGACAGCATCAGCAACCACCACGACGGGACCGGCCGTCACCACTCCGGTTTCCTGGTCACCGTGGTATCATCCATCAGCTCCCTGGTTTTATCTGGCAGCCATGGCGATGCAGTTCTCACATGGAGCCTATTATGGTTTCATGTCGCTTCATCTACAGCAACATGGTTTTAGCGCTACCGCCATTGGTCTGTTGTGGACCCTGGGTGTTGTGGCCGAAATCGTTCTGATGAGCTATTCATCGCGGTTATTAGGCCGGTGGGGCATCGTACCGGTGTTGTCGCTGTCCCTGTTGATGGCGGTACTGCGCTGGTCGATGTATGCCATGCCACCAACATGGTCACTGTTATTGGCTGGACAACTGTTGCATGCTTTTACTTTTGCTGCCTTCCATATTGCGTCGGTGCGCTGGATCTACCATCATTCCAGTCCGGCGGCGCGGGCAACGGCACAAGCTTGGTATGCCTCGTTAGCCTATGGGGTGGGTGGTAGTTTGGGATTGGCTGCTGCCGGTTCTCTCTTTGCTGATAGGGGAGCAGCAACCTTATTCCTGGTGATGGCCTGTGTGGCCTCTTTGGGATGGCTGGCCAGCCGACGGGTAACAGATACGCCACCCGTGACAAACAGCAGTTGCAAGCCAAGGAACTGATCATTGATGCGTTGCTGGAAGCACCGGAGGAGCTGCCATTGGTGTTTCGTTATCTTGCTGAGAGCTACCCCGCTTATGACGAGCAGATATTGCGTGAAATTGTTCAACGTGTGTTACCGCAGGAGGAAGAGGCCATGATGTCACAATTTGCGCAGGAGAATGTCCAGAAAGGAATTAAGATTGGCAAACAAGATGGTGAGCGCCAGGGTGGGGCCAACTTTTTACTCCGCCAGCTTCGCCGCCGTTTTCCAACCCTCCCTGGTTGGGTCGAACGGAGAGTTCTTGACGCCGACATGGAGGCTTTGGCAGCATGGACCAACCGCATTTTGGATGCTCGTTCTTTGCAGGAAATCTTTGGTAACGATGTGCAGGTAGTGCGCTGAGTTTGTTAATGTTTCTGTCTTAGATTGGCGAGACCGCCCACCGAGCCAAGGCCATCCTTCTCCAGAGCAAACTGTGAAACGTCGGTCTTCTATTCCCCGCTGGTTTGATGTAGGAAAATATTGGCATGATAGATGCTTAGCAGTCTGATAGCATTTTTAGAGTGCATTTTAGATGCGCAAAGACTACAAAACGGGTCAGACGTAACCAGCCATCAAGGCATCTTGTCTAAGGAGAAGAACATTGAAAAATAGTATCAGTCAGGTTATCACCTTGATGGGGCTGGCGGTCACCCTGTCAACAGCAACGGCTGCTACCGAGCCAGCGCAGGCGGCAGCATCCGAGCCATCCTTGGCCATACCCGGTCACGAACCGAACAGCAGGGTCTTCAGTGTCGAGGTCGGCACCTTCAAGAGTCAGGCCAGGGCTGACGGTTTGGTACAGCAGCTGCGTGGCAAGGGATTCTCACCATCGGCGCTTGTGATCAAGGATCAGAAGGATCGTGACTGGTATGTGGTCTCCTTGGCCCTGTTCAGCGATCGTGCCGCTGCCAAGTTGGCTGCCAACGATTTTGCCAAACGCGAAGGCGGTAAACCACTGGTGCGGACGCTGGATCGTCAAAGAGTCGTCACGTTCCTGGAGCGTGGCCGTCAAAATGTAGCGGTAACTTCAGCACCAGCTTCAGCACCGACGCCAGATACGGCCACTCCGGCAGCTACTGTCACTATTCCAGTAACGTCAGAGCCGGTGACCCCTGCGTCTGCTGAGTCCTTGACGGCTGCATCGGCCATCAATCAGTCCAATCACCGGATCTTCAGTGTTGAGGTGGGTACCTTTGGCAGTCAGGCCAGGGCCGACAGCCGGATCCAGTATTTGCGCAGCAAGGGCTTCTCTCCTTATACCCTGATCATCAAGGACCACAAGGATCGTGCCTGGCACGTGGTTTGTTTGGCCTTGTTTACCAATCGTGCCGAAGCCCACGTTGCTGCCAATGAGTTTGCCCGTCATGAGGGAGGAAAGCCGCTGGTGCGTACGCTTGATGGCCAACAGTTTCTGGCGTTTCTGGATCGTACCCGCCAGCATAACAGCCCGGCTGTAGCACAGCAGCAAGTGGCGGCCGTGGTTCCTGTGACCGTTGTAGCGCAACAACCAGCTAGCGTAGCCCAGCCGGTCACCGTGGCGCAACCGGCTGCATCTGTGACACCGGAAGCTAGTTCAGCGGCGGGTCAAAACAAGGTATTTAGCGTCGAAGTAGGTACCTTTGCGGCCAAGGCGGACGCTGATCGGCGTATTCAGCAGTTGCGTGATAAGGGTATGTTTCCCTATACGTTGATCATCAAGGATCAAAAAGATCATGCCTGGCATGTGGTCTGTCTGTCCCTGTTTACCGATGGTGCCGCTGCTCGGGCAGCTGCCGATGAGTTTGCCAGTCGTGATGGCAGCAAGCCTTTGGTGAGAGCGCTGGACAGCCAGGATTTTGTCAAGTTCCTGGATCGTACCCGCACAGCACCGGCTGTTGCCACGACACAGCCACCCCAGCGGCCGTTATCCTCTCCTGCGCATCAGCACACCCGGATTGCGCACAACCAGATCGTCATGAATGTCAATGGGGGTGTTGCTCGGTAACATGTCGCTGATACAGACCCATGGGGTCACGGTCCGTTTTGGTGCTCAGGCTGTTCTGGAGCAGGTCGACCTGACGGTTGCGGTGCGGGAACGCATCTGCCTGGTAGGCCGCAATGGCAGTGGCAAGAGCACCTTAATGCGCTTGTTGGCTGGTGAGATGCCGCCCGATGCGGGTAGCATCTCGCAACAGCCTAACCTAGTGGTGGCACAGCTACCACAGCAAATCCCGGACTTCCAGCCGGGCACTCGTGTTGGCGATGTGGCCCTGCATCGGTCCTCCCCCGAACAAGATCCTCAGCGTGTCATCGCTCTATTGCAGCAATTTGACCTGGATGCCGAAAGCGACATCACTACCCTGTCGGGTGGACAGCAACGTCGGGTGCTGCTGGTTCGTACCCTGGCCACCGATGCCGATCTGCTGCTGCTGGATGAACCGACTAACCATCTCGATCTGGCTGGCATAGAACGGCTGGAAAACTGGTTGTTGAACTATCATGGCACCGTGCTGTTTGTCACGCATGATCGCCGCTTTCTGCGCGCCTTGGCTACCCGTATTCTTGAACTGGATCGCGCCCAGCTGACCTCCTGGCCCGGCAATTACGATACTTTCCTTCAGCGCAGACAGGCCATGCTGTTATCGGAAGAGTCGGAATGGCAGTTGTTTGATCGCAAACTGGCCCAGGAGGAGGTGTGGATTCGCAAAGGCATCAAGGCGCGACGCACACGCAATGAGGGTCGTGTGCGTTTGCTGGAAGAGATGCGTCAGCAGCGTCTGGCCCGCCGTGAACGGCAGGGTCGTGTACGCTTGCCGTTGCAGGAAGTGGCCCGTTCCGGACAGCTGGTCATGGCTGCCGAGAATGTCAGTTATGGCTGGCAGGGCGAGAAGTTGATCGATCGTTTCTCGACGCTGATTCTGCGTCAGGACAAGATTGGACTGATTGGACCCAATGGCTGTGGTAAGAGTACACTGCTCAACCTGTTGTTGGGTCGATTGACCCCAGATAGTGGACGCATACAGCTGGGCACTCGTCTTGAAGTAGCCTGGTTTGACCAGATGCGTCAGCAGATTGATCTGGAACGAACCGTCTGGGAAAACATTGCCGATGGCTGTGACCGGTTGACCATTGGTCAGCAGACCCAGCATGTGCTGGGCTATCTGGCCGATTTTCTCTTTACGCCCGATCGCGCCCGTTCGCCGGCCAAGACGTTATCCGGAGGCGAACGCAACCGCCTGTTGTTGGCCCGTCTCTTTACCCGACCGGCCAATCTGTTGGTCATGGACGAGCCGACCAACGATCTCGACAGTGAGACACTGGAATTGCTGGAGGAGCGGCTGATTCATCACAAGGGATGCGTGCTTCTGGTCAGCCATGATCGTGAATTTCTTGACAATGTCGTGACCTCGGTGCTGGTGTTTGAAGGTGATGGACGCATCCAGGAGTATGCCGGTGGCTACAGTGACTGGCAACAGCAACGTAACTATCGTGACGCCACCTCTTCTGCTCCTGTCGTGGCCACGGCAACGGTCAAGAATGAACGCCCACGGCGTCAGCGCGAGGTGCGGCAGCTGACGTTTCGTGAACAGCAGCAATTGGCAGAGCTGCCTACTCGTATCGAGACACTGGAGGCAGAACAGCATCAGCTGCACCAGCAGCTTGCCAATCCGGACTGCTACCAGTCTGGTGACCAGCCGATGGCTGTCGAGTTGCAGCGTACGGCACAACGTCTGGAACAGATCGAACAGCAATTGGCCGATTGTTATCAGCAATGGGAAGCGCTGGAGACCAAGGCCGCTGAGCTGGAGGCCAGAAATGACTGAATGTCGGCACGATCATGGGTCACGGACATCGGTGGCAACCCGGCACGGAACAATCCACCATAGCGACGGGTTGTCAGACGTGTGTCCAGAATGGCCATGACACCGCGGTCATCACTACGGCGTAACAACCGGCCCAGTCCCTGTTTCAGGGATAAAATGGCCTGTGGTATGTAGAGGTCACGGAATGGCTTACCGCCCAGTGATTGCCAGTAGCTGCTACGGGCGGCCATGATCGGATCGGCCGGAGACGGGAAGGGGAGCCGGTCAATGATGACCAGCGACAGGGCCTCGCCAGGTACGTCGACTCCTTCCCAGAAGCTGGCTGATGCTAGCAAAACGGAGCTCACATCGGTGCGGAAACTCTCCAACAAGGCCCGCTTGGGGCGGTCTCCCTGGACCAGTAGCGGGTAGTCGATGCGTCCGGCAAGGGCACGGCGCACATAATCCACCATGCGCAGACTGGTAAACAGGCATAGGGCCCGACCAGCGCTGGCCTGTAGCAGCAATTCAATTTCCGTGGCAACGGCATCGGCAAAGTCGGGATGATCCGGAGCGGGTAAATGAGTGGGCAAATAAAGCAGAGATTGGTGCTGATAATCGAAAGAGGGCGGTAACTGCTCGGTGGCGGTCCGTTCAGCGGGTGCGCCCAGATGGTTGGTGATGTAGCGGAAAGCGGTGTCATCCGTCGCTGTCGTTAAGGTGGCCGAGGTGAAGACAGCCGTTTTGAGTCTTGGAAAAAGCAGTTCGCGTAGGGTAGCACCCGTTTCCAGGGGTGAGGCGCGCAGAAACAGACCCCGACCACGGGTCTCAAACCAGTAGACATAGCTGCGATCTTCCATGACGCGCAGAATACCGCAGTGGTGCAACAGCTCTTCGGCACGTCGGCCACAGGAGGCCAGACCCACGCTGCGAGGGCGATGGGGTTCTAGTGCCGTACCTAACCGGTACAGACTCTGTTCCAGGGCCACCAGGACGCGTTCGAGTGTCGGGTCGTCTGCGATGGACGACTCCAGGCTGCCACGACTTTCTTCATCCGGGAACAGCTGTCGCAAGGATGCTGTTTCCAGTTCCAGGTCGGTGATGGCGGCCAGCAGTACCGGATCGTCGGCGCCAACCAGTTGAAACTCCTGGCGCGTGTCGCGTAATAACTCAACGATGCGATAGTTGCTGACCTCAATACCGAAAAAACTGGTCACCACGTCAGGAATGCGGTGCGCCTCATCAAAAACCGCTACCTGGCAGCTGGGCAGTATCTCGCCAAAGCCACCATCCTTGATGGATAAATCGGCAAAGAAAAGATGGTGATTGACCACGACCAGATCAGCCTGCATGGCCAATCGTCTAGCCCGAAACAGGAAACAGCGCGCCAGATCTTCACACTGTTGTCCAAGACATTGTTCACCATAGGCGCTGATATCACGCCAAAAGGCAATCTGTTCCGGCAGATCCGTCAACTCATCACGATCACCTGATTCGGTCTGGCGTGCCCATTGTTCGATCTGACGCAACCAGACCCCATCACTGCGTGACAGCAGCAGCCCCCGTTGTTGCAGGGTACGCAGACGATAGAGGCAGAGGTAATTGGCGCGCCCTTTCAGGACCACCGTGCTAAAAGGACGACCCAGTACCTGTTGCAGCAGCGGGACATCCTTATCAAGAATCTGATCCTGCAAGGCTCTGGTAGCGGTCGATACGGTGATGGGATAGCTGCTGTCTGTCAGCAGTTTAATGGCCAGCAACGGTGTCAGATAGGCCAGGGTTTTACCGGTACCGGTACTGGCTTCAATCAGCAGAAACTGTTCGTCGCGTACCGCCTGTGCCACACGCAGGGCCATTTGCTGTTGTGCCGGACGTGGTTCGTAATGTTCCAGTATCTCGGCCAGTCGACCCTCCGGACCGAACAGCGAGGCAATGAAAGGGTCATTACACATCACCGTTCATGACGCAGGATTTTCGAGAGAAATTGTTGGGCACGCTCCGATTGGGGTTGATTGAAGAAATCGGCTTTGGGACGATCCTCAACAATGCGACCCTGGTCCATAAAGACCACGCGGTGAGCCACCTGGCGTGCAAACCCCATTTCGTGCGTAACACACATCATGGTCATGCCATCCTGTGCCAGATCGACCATGACATCCAGCACTTCGCTGATCATCTCCGGGTCGAGTGACGAGGTTGGCTCATCGAACAACAGGCAGATCGGGTCCATGGCCAAAGCACGACAAATGGCCACCCGTTGTTGCTGGCCCCCTGACAGTTGGGCCGGATATTTATAGGCCTGATCCTGCAAACCGATCCGATCCAGCAGCGTCATGGCCCTGGCTTCCGCTTCGTTACGGTCACGACGCAGTACTTTCACGGGTGCCAAGCACAGATTATCGATGACCCGTAAGTGGGGGAACAGTTCGAAGTGCTGGAACACCATGCCAACGTGGGCCCGCAAGGCCGGTAGGTCAGTTGCGGGATCTCCCACAGAGCGATTGTTGATGATCACCTCGCCCTGTTGGAAGGACTCCAGGCCATTGACACACTTGATCAGGGTCGATTTGCCGGAACCAGACGGTCCACAAACGACCACCACCTCGCCCTGGTGTATCTCCGTTGAACAATCGGTCAAGACCTGAAAGGAGCCATACCACTTGCAGAGCTGACGGATCGAGATCATTACGGATCGGGCAACATATTCATGCGTCGCAGGATCTCATTGGCATCACCGGATGGTCGCCGTAATCCTATCCGTTGCGGTGAACGGATGGCCGAAGAGAGACGACGCTTTTTCTGGCCCTCCTGTGTTTCGGCACTGTCACCACCGTGACTTTCCTGGTCTTTTGTTGTGACGACGGGTGGAGAGGGAGGAGTTGTTACGACCGCTTCTGGAGGAGATGCCGGTGGTAGAGACGATTCCTGGGCCGATGAGCTGCGATAACCAGATCGTGGTCTGCTGCTGCGCGAAGAAGGACGGGGACGGCGTCCATCGCTGGGGCGCTGCACCGGTGGTTCACCATTCGGGTCTGCTGCTACCGTATCACTGGTTGTTGGGTTGTCCTCTGTTGTTGGGGAGGACAGCTCAGCCGACGGCTCGCTGGTAGCCGGCGCAGGAGGCCGTTTATAGCGACTTCTGCGTCGGTTGACGCTGTCCGTTTTTTCAGGGGCAACGGGCGGTGCAGCAGGTTCTGACACAGCTTCACCCTCCGCCGTCACTGATTCTGGCTGACTATCCGTGCCCACGGCTTGGGCCGCTGGCGCCCTTGGGCCACTGCGAGTTCCCCTGCGTCGAGGCCTGCTTTTGCTACCATTTCTTGGCAGACCATCGGCAGGTGGGGTGACAGCTGCGGCATCACCGTCATGACCAGAGGTAGAGGACTCAACCAGATCTTCAGGACCATCGGCCGCAGCCGTCTCGCTTTCTGCCTCTTTGTCTGGTGCGGTGGCTTCAATCGTGTCGGGTCGATTGCTGCTACTGCTGCGACGACGTCTGCGGCGTCTGCGCTTGCGCTCGCCATTCTCATCGCTGCTCAACGGCGTACTGACACTGTCTCCTGTCTGTACCGTGGCCGTTTCTGCCTGGTCACGATCATCGGCAGAACGGGATGGCGCAGCATACGGCCCATCCTCCTCATCCTCGTCATCCAGCAGATCCTCTTCAATCTCATCCGGTTCATCGCCATCGTTAATGGTATTGTAACCGATCTGAATGGCAGCAATCAGGTGCTTCGGCCGCTCAACGTGTTCCTTGCGCATTTCGGGTGTTTGCAGCGCAGCATCAGCCTGAATGACAATCTGCACATGACCAATCTCCTCCAGACGCAGCAGCTGTTCCCGTTTCTGGTTGAGCAGATAGTTGGCTACCTCCGGAGAAGTGTAGTAACAGATACGGTCGTAACGTCCTTGACAGACCTCTTCTTCCAGCCGCCGCAGCAGGTGAATGGAGGCTGATTCAACCGAACGGATGGTACCAATACCCTGACAGCGTGGACAAACCCGACTGCTGGTCTCGCTGAAAGCCGGTTTGATGCGTTGGCGGGACAGTTCCAGCAAACCAAACTGGGAAATCCTGCCAATTTGCACCTTGGCGCGATCCAGCTTGAAGGATTCCTTCAGTCTCTTTTCCACCTCAGCATTATGCTTTTTGTCTTCCATATCGATAAAATCGATGATGATCAGACCGCCAATGTCGCGCAGACGTAGCTGACGGGCAATCTCTTCAGCCGCCTGCAGGTTGGTTTTGAAAGCGGTGCTTTCAACATCTTTTTCACGGGTTGAACGACCCGAGTTAATATCGATGGCCACCAGGGCTTCTGTGGCATCGATCACCAGATAGCCACCTGATTTGAGCTGGATCACCCGCTCGTGCATGGACTCAATCTGACTCTCGACCTGGAAACGGGAGAAAATCGGAATGTTTTCCTTGTAGGGCTGCACCACCTTGACATAGCGCGGCATCAGCAAACGCATGAAGTCCTTGCCGTTACGATAGGCATCCTGTCCCTCAATCAGGATCTCTTCCATATCGGTTGTATAGAGATCGCGAATGGTACGCATGATCAGGTCGCCCTCTTCATGGATAAGAGAGGGTGCCGTGCTGTTAGCCGCTTTTTCCTGAATCATGTTCCACAGACGCAGCAGGTAACTCATGTCGCGCATGATCTCGCGTTTGGTCCGTCCAAGACCGGCCGTGCGGATAATCAGGCTGACCTGAGATGGGATATCAAGTCCAGCCATCAGTTCTTTCAGGTTTTTGCGCTCTTGCGGGTCGATGATCTTACGTGAAATACCGCCGCCACCGCTATTTTCCGGCAACAGTACCGTATAACGACCGGCCAGCGAGATATTGGTGGTGAGAGAGGCTCCCTTGTTGCCGCGCGCCTCCTTGACCACCTGCACCAGAATGACCTGGTTGCGCGTTAACAACTTCTGGATGGGCAGTACACGCCGTCTGGCAAAAAAAGATTGCGTTGTGGTGGATTCCTGCCCGTCGGCCTCATCCGTTGGTTGAGAGGATTCCAGTCCTTCATCCTGGTTCACGTCAGAGTGGGGCGGCTTTTCGTCCTGAAATTCTTTCGGGTAATACTTGGTGTGGATGTCATTGACAGAGAGAAACCCCTGCCGTCCACCGTTGTAATCAACAAACGCAGCCTGCAGCGACGGCTCGACGCGGGATACTTTGGCTAGATAGATATTTCCCTTGATCTGCTCCCTGGCGGATGTTTCAATATCAAGGTCACTCAGGCGCTGGTCCTGAAGAATGGCCACGCGAACTTCTTCCGGGTGGGTGGCGTCCACCAGCATACGTTTGGTCATGCGAATCAATCTCTCCCATCTCTGTCATCTCACTGACCCGAGACGATGGATACATGCCGCGATCTGGTATCATAATGTTGAGGTAGAACCATCATATCGGGTGAGACGAATTACTCTAAAATCAGTTTTATCAAGCAAGAATTACACAAAAAATTCGGTAGTCATCAATTTTGCCATAGGATGCTGTCGAGACAACAGCGCGAAATGACCCATTATAGCCTATTTTGATTGGGGAAGCAATTTGACTCAAGATCATGAACAAAAAAAATCGGAAGTACGACATGTGACCGTTGAAACACACTGGCAGGATAGCCGTGTTGACCGTTTTTTGGCGGCGCAATGGCCTGGAGTACCACCATCCCTGTTGCATCGGCTGCTGCGCAGCGGACAGATTCGCGTCAACAGTGGTCGTGTTGCAGGCGGGGTGCGTCTCAAGCAGGGTGATGTGGTGCGGTTGCCTCCCATCGTGTTGCAGGTAGCGCCAGCGCAGCAACAGCCCACCGTACCAGCTACCGTAGTGCGAAAAATACCACAATGGACGCTGTGGCGTGACAGCCACTTGCTGATATTGAACAAGCCAGCCGGTATTGTAGTCCATTCGGGCAGTGATCAGCCCTGGGGCATGATTGACGCTGTACGGCTCTGGTTCAGTCAGTACGAACCGGAGGTCACCCCGGAACTATGCCATCGGCTGGACCGTGATACATCCGGATGCCTGCTGTTTGGGCTCCATCCAGCAGCAACCCGCGCATGGATGGAGCAGCTGCGTCATGGTCAGGTTGACAAGCAGTATGTGGCACTGGTCCATGGCGTCGTGCGTCAGAATAGCGGCACCATTCAGTTGCCACTGGTCAAGGGTAGCCTCCATTCAGGCGAGCGCATGGTCACCGCTGGGGCTAACCAGGCCAATGGACGTCATGCTGTGACCCATTTCCGCGTGGTACAACGCTTTGCCACCACCACGCTGATTGAGCTGGTGCTGGCCACTGGCCGAACCCATCAGATTCGTGCCCACATGCAGGAACTGGGGCACCCGGTTGCGGGAGATGGTAAATATGGCGATCGTTTGGGCAATCGCCGATTGGCAGGCAATGGCTTGCGACGGATGTTTCTGCATGCCCAGCGACTGGTTTTCAGCCATCCGATCACGGGTCAAAGAATAGAGGTACAGTCATCCTTGCCACCTGATCTGGCTGGGTTGCTGCAGCAACTGGGCTAGAGTCATGAGAGCAATGTCTCAGTCATCCATAGCGACCTGCACCCTGGAACAGCATTACTGGCAACAGGGCATCATCCGTGTTGGTGGTGTCGATGAAGTGGGGCGCGGCCCGTTGGCAGGTCCGGTGGTGGCTGCCGTTGTCCTGTTGAACCCGGACGATCCACTGACCGGCTTGGCCGGTTTGAACGATTCAAAACGACTCTCTCCTCACCAACGTCAGCAGCTTGCTGGTGCCATTCGTCAGTATGCACTGTCTGTCGCGGTTGGCCAGGCAACGGTCGACGAGATTGACCACCATAACATCCGTATGGCCACACTGCTGGCCATGAAGCGTGCCGTGACCAACCTGGTCTTGCAGGCTGAGCATGTCCTGATTGACGGCCGCGACATACCGTCTTTGTTGCCCTGTCCAGCCACGGCCATTGTACGTGGCGATGCCTGTTGCGCCACAATCGCTGCGGCCAGTATCGTGGCCAAGGTTGCTCGTGATCAGATGATGGTCGAACTGGATCAGCGCTACCCTGGTTATGGCTGGAGCCAGAACAGCGGCTACCCAACACCACAGCACCTGCGCGCTCTGGAGCAACTGGGCATAACGCCAGAGCACCGCCGTTCGTTTGCTCCGGTACGCAGGCTATACCTGGAATCGATCCAGTAACGCCGTCAACTCACTGCCGATGCGGGTCAGAGTCTGGGCCTGCTGGTCTACTTGGCTACTCAGGCTATTGATCTGATCGGCATGCTGCTGGGTGGTGGTGATGGCCTGTGCCACCTGCAGACTGCCTTCACGGGCATCCGAGACATTGTTGCTGATGGTCTGGCTACCGTCGGAGGCATCGGAAACCTGGCGTGTCATATCCGTGATGTTGTTGGACACCTCGGCGACGTTGCGGGTCACCTCGGCGACACCCGCAGCGATCTCCTGAATATTGCGATTGACTTCGGCAATACCCTGGAAGGATTCCTGCAGCCGCCGTGTCATCTCCTCGGTTTCCTGGAAGGTGTGGCGAATGGCCCGACTGATGGCATCCGTCATCCGTCCCTGCTCATCGACCGACTGCAAAATGCCGTGGTTGACGCGCTCAATCCGGTCCATGCTATCTGACACGGTCTCAACGGTGGTGTTGACCTCTTCACTGTTATTCTGGATCTCGTTAATACGATCAGCAATCATGTGAGTGGCTTCACCAGTCTGGCGTGCCAGCTCTTTAACCTCGTTGGCAACGACAGCAAAGCCTTTGCCAGCATCACCAGCGCCAGCCGCTTCGATGGAAGCATTGAGGGCCAGCATGTTGGTCTGTTCGGCAATGTTGTTGATGATATCAATGACTTGTCCGATCTGATGGACGGAACCGGCCAGACGGTGCATGACGGCGACATTGTTGCGCACCTGGTTGCTGGCCGATTGTGATTCGGTATTGGCAGACGTACACTGATTACGGACGTGGTTCAGAGCCACGTTCATGGCCGATACGGACTTGACGACAGCATTGAGGTTATCGCTGGCACGATGGGCCGCATCGCTGACATGGGTCATACCGGTGGTGGCCTGTTCCGAGGCTGCAGCGATGGTAGAGATGTTGGCGCTCGCCTGTTCAGCTGCTGCTGATACCGTGCTCATGTTGGCACTGATCTCTTCGGTAAAGGCAGCAATAGTACCTAAATTATGGCTGGCCTGTTCCGAGGCTGCGGCGATCTGTCCCATGTTGTGCAACATGTTGTCTGAGATACGGCTGCTGGCATGGGCCTGTTCATCGAGATTGTTGGCACCGTGCGTCAGCTGCTTGGCCATGTGCTGCAATCCGGCAGCGCTATCGGCCAATATGCCCCCGCTCTGCTTGACCTGGGCCACAATCTGCTGCATGGTCTCGATCAACTGGTCAAACACAGCCGCCATCTGACCGATCTCGTCCCCTCTGACGATATGGGATCTTTGGGTCAGATTGGCTGACTCCACTAAAGAGCGCATCACCTGGGCCAGTTTTTGTAAGGGTGTTGCCAACGACCGCGCTGTCAGGTACGAGATGGCAGCGATCAGCAGCACCGCTATGGATCCGGTCCAGAGCAGATGTTTTCTGAGAACGTGAATGGGTTGCTTGAGTTCATCCATGGTGATCTCAGCAACAGCCGCCCATTGCAAACCGGGAAAGATCTGGATTGGGGCGTAGGATGACAACACTTCGCGTCCATGATAACCGATCAGGCGCCCGACACCACGGTTACCTGCCAGTGCCTGACGGACCGATTCGGTGTCAACGCCATTGAGGGCCACTGTGCCTTTGAACGAGCTGTTGACCGAGTGTCCTTCCGGGTCGAGGAACGAGTCACTGCGCATGCGCTTGTCGTGGCCTACTAAGTAACTTTCACCCGTCTCTCCCAGACCGTCACGATCACGCATTCTGGTATTGACCTTGTTGAGAGGAATTTGTACGGCAATATGACCCAAACGCTGTCCCTGGGGTGACCACAACGGCATCATCATAAAGGAGGCAGGATCGTTCTTGGATGGAGGATAAGGCTGAAAATCGACCATTGTAACCGACTGGGATAAGCTGTCTGGCTTGTAGGACAGTTGTTGGACCTGTTTCCAGGCTGCACCGATACTGGTTTTTTCCAGTGCACTCCCTGGGATGGTCATGCCCAGATCAGGCTCACGCATGACGGTATAGACAATTTGACCACTGTTGCTGATGAGAAAAAAATCATACCAACCCAGGCGGGTGGCCAGCCGCTTGAAGCGTAGATCAGCTTGTAGGGCCATTTTATGCCAAGCCGCTGGCAATCCCTCTCCCTTGGCTGTCTTGAGGGCGGCCTCGAACGACTGCAGCAATTCGGCTACTTCCGGTTCGTCGGCAACGGTGTTGATCTCATCGGTCAATCGGCTGATGTAGCGTTCAACCGCTGTTGTCCTGGTACGACGTATGGCTTCCAGTTCAAATTGCCCACGCTGAATCAGTGTTGCTTCCTCTTCCCACAGCGCCAGCAGACCGATCAACATCATGGGGATGATACCAACAACCATTAACACAGCCTGCATTTTGGGCTGCAACGAAATATCCCTGAATCGGAAGGAGGACGATGTCCGTTTCATCGCGTGTCACCGATATAAGTGAGCCGTTTGGTCACCTTGTCGAGACGTTCGACAATCTTGTCAAATTTACCGAGCTGCTTCCTGATGCTGTCGGTATGTTCTTCCATTTTTTCCATGCGCTGACGCAGCGAGTGGATTTGATGATAGAGATCTTCCGCTGCTGCCACCGGTGGTGACACAACTGGATCGGATTGTGGTTCTACCGGTATTTCTGCCGGTGGCTCTACCGGTACCGGTGGTTCTGTCGGTACTGGTGGCTCTGCCGGTGGTTGCAGATCGATTGGTTGTTCAGGTGCTGGCGCGACGACCACGGGGGGCTCTTCAGACGCAGGCGTTGTGACCGGCAGTTGATAGATAAAGAGGTGCTGACAGCGGGAACATTTCAGTTTGAGTCGTCTTTTACCAGTCGTCAGCAGCTGGTCCGAAACCTTGAAACGGCTACGACATTGCGTACATTGAACAATCACGGCTCTTCTCCATCCCTTGTGATCCATTGACAGCGTGACAGCGCCTTACCGGTTGCGACGAACCAGCTGCGCTATTTTATCATCATATAGCCAAAGTACCAATGCTGTGATCATGGCTAGGGTAAAAACCTGCTGTGTCAGAACCGGATCGCTGTCGAACTGGCTACCGGCAAAGGTCAGCACAGCCAATCCTGGCAGGCGTCCAATCAGCGAGGCCAGCACCAGTTGGGCCATCGGTAAACGGGTCAGGCCCGCCATGAAACAAATGGCATCATCCGGTAGAGCTGGCAGCAGAAAGATCATGAAAAAATCCATGACACGACTGTTACCCAGCAGCGTATCAAACTGCTGCAGAACGGTTGCTGGCACTAACCGCTGCACCAGCGGTGTACCGATACGGCGGCTCAGGACCATGGCGATCCAGGAACCCAGGGCAATACCGACACTGGTGAGCAACAGGCCGGGCCAGAAACCGAACAGAAAGCCACCAAACAGGCCCGTCATTTGACCAGGAATAGGAGCGAGCAGTACCTGTAATAGCTGTAACAGCAGGAAACTCAATTCTGGTACCGGTCCCAGTGACAGCATGAAGGTTTTGAACTGATCGCGGTGGGTAGCAAAATCGGTCTGCGCCAGTAAGGCCATGCCCTGCTGGAAGGATTCCGGCAGCCATTGCTGCAGCGTCCAGCCAACCAGTAGCAGCAGCAATGACAACAGTATACCGCCTGCCGCAATCGGCAAAATCGCACGGCCCTTGCGGCGCAGACGAGTCATGAGGTCAACGATCCAGTTTCTCATTATTCCCCTCTTGCATCACTCTCCCAGATAGGCAGCACGTACCTGGGGGTCGGCCAGCAACTGGCTGCCACTGCCCTCCAGTGTAATGGATCCATTGACCAGTACGTAACCACGCTGTGCCAGCCGCAGGGCCTGGTTGGCGTTCTGTTCTACCAGAAAGATGGTGGTGCCCTGTTGTGCAATCTGCTGCAGATTGGTAAAGATCTGCTGCACCATCAGGGGCGCCAGTCCCAGACTGGGTTCGTCGAGTAACAAGAGTTTAGGCTGACTCATCAGGGCCCGACCTATGGCCAACATCTGCTGCTCTCCGCCAGAAAGTGTTCCCGCCCGCTGCAGACGCCGTTCCCACAGACGTGGAAACAGGGTGTAAACCTGTTCCAGTCCGACATCGTGCGACCAGTGGCTTTCATCGATCAAGGCCGTTGTCCCCAAGGCCAGATTTTCGGCCACCGTCATGGTGGCAAACACCCGTCGTCCTTCTGGTACCAAGGCCACACCACGGCGCGCGATGCGATGAGTAGCCAGGTGAGTGATATCCTGTCCATCGAACAGGATGGTACCAGCGCGTGCGTGTGGTTGACCAAACAGGCTCATCAACAGGGTTGATTTGCCCGCACCGTTGGCGCCAACCAGGGCCACAATCTCACCAGGATCGATGGCCAGTGAAATCTGGTGTAACACACGCATGGAGCCATAGGCGACTGTGACCTGGTCCAACTGCAGCAGCGGCTCGACAGCGTGATTCATGGCGTGACACCTAGATAGGCCTGTAACACCCGCTCATCGCGTCGTACCTGATCGGGCGGACCTGAGGCGATCACCTCGCCATGATCCAGCACCACGATATGATCCGAGATGCCCATAACCAAGCGCATATCATGTTCGATCAGCAGAATGGTAGCTACCCGTTCCTGGCATAATTGACGGATAATCTGGCTCAGGGCCACGGTCTCGGATGGATTCAGCCCGGCAGCTGGCTCGTCGAGACAGAGCAGCTGGGGTTGGGTGCAGAGTGCCCGTGCGATTTCAAGGCCGCGCTGCTGGCCATAAGGCAGGGCCCCCGCCAGTTGGTTGGCTTGCTCAGCCAAGCCAAAACGATGCAGCCACTGCATGGCCCGCTGCAAGGCTTGCCGTTCTGCTTCGCGGTAGCGGGCGGTCTGCAACAGACCAGCCCAGAATAGGCGTCTGAAGTGGCGGTGCTGGGCGACCAGCAGATTTTCCAGCACCGTCATGTCACGAAAAAGCCGAACATTCTGGAATGTGCGCGCCACACCAGCTTTGGCCACTCGATGGGATCCGCCATACCAGCCACCGGATAGCTGACCTAGATTGATTGCCGGATGGCCTTGTTGGCGTAACAGCACTGCACCATGATCAGCGCGGTAAAAACCGGTGATGCAATTGAATAAGGTCGTTTTACCAGCCCCATTGGGACCAATCAGAGAGGTAATGCAACCTGAAGCAACATCCAGGGACACCCGATTCAGGGCAACAACACCGCCAAAGTGGAGTGTCAGGTCACGAACGGAGAGCAGCGTTGATGACATTGCTGTCAATAAGGTGCAATCATGTACTGGTTGCCTCCCTGCTGTTTGACCTGGCGCATGGTCTGATCGGCCAGTTCCAGCAGTTGTTCGATCTGGTTACCATGTTCCGGGACCAGTACGATGCTGATGCTGACGCCCAGGGTAAGGGCTTGACCAGCCACAAGAGCCGGTTGGGTCATCTGTTCCAGCAGATGGATGGAGACAATTTCCGCCGCCTCAAGGACACGACTGCCTTGCAGCAGGATGACAAATTTATCGCCGGTCAGGCGGGCTACCAGATCCTCACTGCGCGTTACATGACGCAGACGCTTGGCAACTTCCTTAAGCAGCAGGTCGCTGACTTCCTGACCATGGGTGAAGTGAACAGCACCGAACTGGTCCAGATCGACCAGCAACAGGGCCAATCGTGTTCCATCGATCAGCATGCCGGTCAGCATTTGCTGCATACGACTGAGAAACAGCCGCCGATTGGGCAATTCGGTCAGTGGATCGTGATGAGTTTGCAACCAGACACTCTGTTCCTGCTTCTTGCGCCAGGTAATGTCTGTCAAGGCACCGATATAAGCCATCACGTTCTTGTGGCTGTCGCGCAGGGTATGAACCGACATCCAGACGGCATATCGGGCGCCATCACGACGCAGTAGCCACAATTCACCGCTCCACTGCTCCTGTTGCGTCATGATCTGGTGTAACTGGGTCTGAATGGTCTGATCTTCACCGTGCAGCAGCTTCTGCAGCGGTTGTCCCTTGAGGTCGATGGATGAGTAACCACTGAGCTGTTGCAGAGCCGGATTGATCATCTCAATCGTTCGGTCGGTGTTGGTCACGAACATCGGCTGGGGAATTCGGTCGAAGATGGACAGCAGCAGTTGCCACGTTTCCTGCTGACGCTTTGCAAGACGTAACCCCAGCGAAGTGGGTACCAGCAGTGCCAGTGTCACCAGCAGGGAGGTGACCACAACAAATTCCCATCGCTCACCGGAGGGTTCGAAGGCGTGCAGGCCGGGCAACCAGGGGTCGACGATCTCTTCAAGACCAAATTTCCACAGGATAGCCAGCAGCAAGGCACTGGCCACCGTAACCAGAAAAGCAAACAGCAGTGTTTCAGCGCTAATGTTTTTTGTGTGTGACGTCATAGGTATTCCATTGAAGGGCTGTCCATCCATGGGTTGTACTATATCACTGGATGGTTCATGAGGACAACTGGTGCCATGGATTTTTGTCGGCAACTCGGCTATCATTAGGTAAAAAATTGACTGGATAGAAATTTTTTCTGTACGGGAGAGAATGAATGAAAAACGATGCCAATCCTGCTGCACTGATGGCCCTTTCGCCCCTGGATGGGCGTTATCAGCAGCAGATGACGCCCCTGCAGGCCTATTTTTCCGAACAGGCCCTGATGCGTTACCGGCTGGTGGTCGAGGTGCGCTGGCTACAGGCTTTGGCGGCAGAGGATGCCATCGTCGAAGTGGAGCCCTTTCAGGCCGATGATCAGGCGCTGTTGCAACAGATCATGGATCATTTCGGTACCGATGACGCGGAGCGTATCAAGCAGCTTGAGCGTGTCACCAATCATGACGTCAAGGCGGTGGAATATTTCCTGCGGGAACGACTGGCTGATACCAGACTGGAACGCTGCAGCCGGATGATCCATTTTGCCTGCACCTCGGAGGATGTGACCAATCTGGCCTATGCCATGATCATTCACGCCGCACGCGATGAGGTGCTGTTGCCGTGGCTGGATCGGGTGATACAGTCCATGGTTCGTCTGGCCCAGGATCATCGTGCCGTCGCCATGTTGTCACGCACCCATGGTCAGCCTGCTTCACCCACCACGTTGGGCAAGGAGATGGCTATTTTTGCTGACCGGTTACGGCGCCAGCGTGACCAGATGGCCGCTGTGCGATTGCCGGGCAAGATCAACGGTGCGGTCGGTAACTTCAACGCCCATCAGGTAGCCTATCCAGAAGTGGACTGGCTTGGTCTGACCAGCAAGCTGCTGACCGGTATGGGGCTGGAGCCGCGTCTACTGACAACCCAGATCGAACCTCATGACGAGCTGGCGGCCCTGTGTCATGCCATGATGCGCTGCAATACCGTGCTGCTCGATTTTGACCGTGACGTCTGGGGCTATATTGCCATGGGCTATTTCCGCCAGAAACTCAAGGCCCATGAGGTCGGTTCATCCACCATGCCGCATAAGGTCAATCCGATCGATTTCGAGAACTCTGAAGGGAACATCGGTCTCGCCAATGCCCTGTTGGGTCACTTGGCGGATAAACTACCGGTATCGCGCTGGCAGAGGGACCTGTCCGATTCGACGGTGTTGCGCAACGTCGGGGTAGCTTTTGGACATACTTTGCTGGCTTTACAGGCCACGGACCGGGGGATCGGCAAGCTTGAAGTCAACCATGCCGTTATCGCAGCCGATCTGAACCAGAACTGGGAAGTGCTGGCAGAAGCCATTCAGACCGTCATGCGTCGTCATGGCATGGATCAGGCCTATGAGCAGTTGAAGGAGTTGACACGGGGACGCCGTATCGGACCGGATGAATTGCATGCCTTCGTTGCCACCTTGCCGTTGCCACAACCGGTGCAACAGCGCTTGCTGGCGTTGACGCCAGAGGGCTATACCGGCTTGGCAGAGCTCTTGGTGGCCAAGATGCCGGTAAATATTGTAACGCGGTAATGGCGGTTGCTTTTCTGCCTGGTGGATCGGGGACCAAGATCTGTTTTCCATCGCCACATCAGGCAGAACGGGATGGCTTGTTGGCGGTAGGGGGCAATCTGCACCCGGACACCCTGATTGCTGCCTATCGTAGCGGTATTTTTCCATGGTACAGCGATGACCGTCAGCCTGTTTTATGGTGGAGCCCCAACCCGCGCATGATCCTGCAGCCCGAATGGTTGCACCTGCCGCGCACGTTACGAAAAAGTGTCAGGCAAGGTCGTTTTGTCATCACATTCGACCGCGCTTTTGCCGAAGTCATGCGCTGCTGTGCTGCGGTGCGGCCGGATCAGACAGGAGGTGGCACAAGCTGGATTACCGCCAACATGCAGCAGGCTTATTGCGACTTGCATCATCGTGGGGTAGCCCATTCGGTCGAGGCGTGGCTGATGGAGGATGGACAGCACGATCCGGTACTGGCCGGAGGGCTGTATGGTGTGGCACTGGGGGGCTGTTTTTTCGGCGAATCGATGTTTTATAAGGTGCCCGATGCTTCCAAAGTTGCCTTTGTCACCCTGGTTCATCAGCTGGGCCAGCGTGGATTTTGTTTGATCGATTGTCAGGTTCATACGCCTCATCTGGCTCGTTTTGGCGCCCGTGCTGTGCCTCTGGAGCAGTTTCTGCAACGGTTACAGCAAGCCTTGGCTGTTCAGCCGGATGTGTCCGATTTGTGGCGCCCTTGTGCAGCAGAGGCGATTCAGGCACAATAGCATGGGGTGTTAGGCTACTCTTATGATGATGGATGGGATAATCCGCTATGGATGATAACGAAGCCATAAAATGGTATCGCATGGCCGCTGAGCAAGGGCATGTACAGGCTCGACTCAACCTTGGCTTGTTGTATGAGAAGCGGCAGGATTACCAGCAGGCGGCTTACTGGTATCGCTTGGCTGCCGAGCAGGGTGATGTCTGGGCACAGTTCAATCTGGCTGTTCTGTACGATAACGGCCAGGGAGTACCCCAGGATGATCAGGAATCAACCCACTGGTATCGTCTGGCTGCCGAGCAGGGGCTGGCGGAAGCCCAGGTGACGCTGGGTAACTGTTATGGCATCGGACGCTGTGTGGTGCAGGACGACCTGGATGCAGCCCATTGCTACCGTTTGGCCGCCGAGCAGGGATTGGCCGAGGCCCAGTTTAATCTGGGGGTGCTGTATGATCAGGGGCGGGGTGTGTTGCAGGACGACCGTGAGGCGATTCAGTGGTACAAGCTGGCAGCCCAGCAGGGATTGACTCGGGCCCAGTTCAACCTTGCCCTGCTCCAGGGACGGTTGCGTCAATACGACCAGGAAGCTTACTGGTATCGTCTGGCTGCCGAACAGGGAGATGCCCAGGCTCAGTTCAATCTCGGTATGCTTTACCTGCAGGGGCGGGGAGTGGTCCAGGACCATGAGGCAGCCCTGCATTGGTGGCTCAAGGCGGCTCAACAGGGGTTGCAGCCGGCCCAGTTCAATCTGGCTGTTCTGTATGATCAACGTAACGATCAGCAACAGGCCTTGCCATGGTACCGTGCTGCTGCTGAACGGGGTGATATCCAGGCCCAGTTTGCCCTGGGCAGGATTCATGACCATAACGAAGCCAATCACCAGCAGATCGCTGAGCCTTATTCAGCCATCAAGACCCTTTACGATATTAATTTTGACAACAGGCGACGGCAGCAACAGGGTGTTCTGGTGGCTGACGATGTGGCGCAGGATGTTGAATTTCAGGTGACCCTGGGTATGATGTATGCCGAGGGTGACGGTGTGGCACGCAATCCTGTCGAGGCTGTTCGGTGGTTTCAGCAGGCGGCTAGCCAGGGCGATGCTCAGGGCCAGTTTCTGCTCGGTATGAGCCATGCGCTGGGGGAGGGTGTACCACAGGATGTCGAACAGGCCTGTTTCTGGTTCTATCTGGCCATGTTACAGGGGCATGATGATGCTATGGAGGCCTATAACCATCTGGTTGTTGGTATGACACCGCAACAGGTCGATGATGTGCAGCAGCTGGTGCGGAACTGGGTTCCCGCTACTTTGACGGTATAATCGTATGGACTAGGGATAAAATAAAAAATGGGTAAACGTGTCGTTGCAGTGTTCATGACGCTGATGTTGATCGCTTCCACAGGTTTTGTCGTGGCGGCAGAGTGGGCTGACGAGGCGGCCATTGTTCGTGGTGGCCGTCTTTACGACAAGTGGTATGAGGAGCTCGACATCGAGGCGCCAACGGTTGCCAATCCGGCTTATCCAGCGTCGGCGACCCATGCCAACGACCCCAAGGCCAATTGGCGCTGCAAGGAGTGTCATGGCTGGGATTACAAAGGGCGGGATGGTCGCTATGGTTCCGGCAAGCGTGCCACCGGTATCAAAGGCATTCAAGGTATGGCGGGTGCCAGTCCGGATACCATCGTTACGATATTAAAAGATAATAATCATGCTTATACTGATAAACTATCCGCAAAAGACAGACAGGATCTGGCCTTGTTTGTCAGTCGTGGCCAGTTCGATATGGATGCTGTGATTGATAGTGGTTCTGGCAAGCCCAAAAGTGGCGACCCGACCCGCGGTGCCGTTTACTATCATACAGTTTGTGCTCAGTGTCATGGTGATCAGGGCACCAAAATCAAGAAAATGCCACCCATGGGAAAGGTCGCCAGCGAGAATCCATGGGAGACGCTGCATAAAATTCTGAATGGTGAACCAGGCGAGGGAATGCCACCGCTGCGGGCCTTCACGCAAATTGGTGCTCACCTGGATATTCTGAGCTACATTCAAACTCTTCCAAAAGAAAAATGATCGTTACCGCTACAGGACACCGATATACTTGTGTAACTGTAGCGACAGGCGCAGTCGCCCGCCGCTGTTCATGACCAGATCAAAGCAGCGGGCTACGGCATCGGCATCGACGCGCTTGCCACGCGCCATCGGTTGCAGCCAGACAGCAGCATGTTCGCGGCTGCGCCGGTCGATCTCCGCCAGCAGAGCGGCATCCGGGTTGGCATCAACGACATATTTAATCTCGTTGGCAGCTTGGTAAACCGATTCCGGCAGGGCTGTTTTGGGAGACAGGGTGAGCCAGTCGATGGCCTCTGGCAGGGCTCCCCCGACACCACTGCTTTCCATGGCCAGCCAGAACCCTTCCTGTTTCAGCCGATTGATCAGCGGTTGCAGTCCATTGACCGCCAGAGGCTCGCCACCGGTCAGGACGATGGCATTGAGGTTTGGGGCTGTTTGCCGCAGTTGTGCCAGCAAGGCTGCAACTGTCATGGACTGTGCCCGTTGCGGTTGACGGTGTAACGGTTCATCACACCAGCTACAAGCCAGTGGACAGCCGGAGAATCGTATAAACAGCATTGGGCGACCACTCCACGTACCTTCTCCCTGAATCGAGGCAAACAGCTCACAGACGGGGAAGGTGAGCGTTGGATCACAATCACGCATGGTCAAACCCGAGTCGCTCAGCATCCTTGCGGCTGGCATCGGCCCAGGAATGCTCGGTTTCCCACAGTCTGGCCCGTCGGATGCGGGCGCCGGCCAGCTCCGGATGGTTATCCAGATGGCGCATGCACCAGCCGATAATCCAGGCCGACAGGTATTCGGCCGAGGTGTAAGGTAAACCGGGGAGGCTCTCGGTCAGATCGTGGTGATCGAGATAGGGATCAATCAGCTGTTGCTGTACGATGGTCTGAATACGGCCAAAATCGGCAATGAAGCCTGATTGCGGTTCGCCGCTAGCCGGGGAACGGGGCGTACCGGCAAACACCAGCTCCAGCCGGTAGGAGTGACCATGCAACCGGCGGCAGCAGCCATCATGCTCGGGCAGCCGGTGGGCAGCATGAAAGTGAAAGGTGCGTGCGATTTTCATGACATCTATTCCTATAATCGCTGTAGTTCAACCAGCTTATGGAACAATCCTCCAGCTTGATAGAGCTCGTCAAAGGTGCCTTCACCGACGATCTGGCCATGATCAACCACATAAATCCAGTCACTATGGCGGATGGTAGCCAGACGGTGAGCGATGACGACGATGGTGCGCTGTCCCCGTTCCTGGGCAATGGTACTGGTGACACGTTGTTCACTCTGGCTGTCGAGGGCGCTGGTAGCTTCATCCAGAATCAGCAGGCGGGTATCGCGCAATAATTCACGGGCAATGCTGACCCGCTGGCGTTCGCCACCGGATAGCAAGCTGCCGCTCTCTCCGGCACTCTGCTCACCGCCTTGTTCCGATACCGCCAGATGTTGTGCCTCCAGGTGAGCCAGGCCCACCTGGTCGACGATGGCGCGGTAGCGCTGCGGGTCGATATTGTCAGACCAGAAGGTGATGTTGTTGCGCAGTGAATCGCTGAACACGGCCGGTTGCTGTGGAATGAAACCAATCTGCTGCTGCAGCTGGTTGAGGTCAAGATCGTCATAGCAGCAACCTGACAGGGCAATCGTACCCTGATCAGGCGATAGCAGACCGGTGATCAGGTCGATCAGGGTGGATTTGCCGCAGCCAGATGGACCAACAATGGCTGTGACCTGTCCGGCACGGATGCGCAGGTTGATAGCGCGCAGCGCAAAGGGGGCTTCGGCCGTGGTAGCGCTGCGGTAGCTGAAAGAGACTTGTCGCAGCTCGATATCACCGCTCCAGTCTGGGCTCTGTTTCTGGTGGGTTGTGGTGGCTGGTTGCTGTGCAGCCAGTTCCTGCTGCACGCGGCGATAAACCTCAAGGTTGCCATAGGTGGAGAGAAACTTGCGCCAGGCCGGTTGCACGCCAAGAATGGCTACCGCGGCATTGCGAAACAGAAATAGCAGAAAAATGATATCGGCAATGGCCTGACCACGCCACTGCACCATAAACCACACCAAGGCTGCCAGAGCGGCCACGGCCAGGGGCTCAAAGGCGTATGAGGCGATACCACCGAGAAAATTCATGCGGGCATAGATATCGGATAACCGGTCGACCTCGACCCGCAATTTATCCAGCATGCGTTGTCCGGTACCAGTGGCCTTGAAATACTTGAAATGGCGCATGGTTTCGATCAGGGTCAGTTGCAGCGCAGCAGCCGTGGCGCTGTTTTTCAGACCATATTGACGTGTCAGGTGGTTAACACGGCGCATCACCAGCCAGATGGGCACCGCTACCACCGCCAGAAACAGGCTGGCCGTTGGATCGTACAACAGAGGCAGCGTCAGATAGACCACGGCACTGGCTGTGGCCACTCCCAGCGTGATGAACATGTTGAGTCCAAACATGACGCCATCCAGCTCGCGTGTGACGGCATTGGTCAGGAAACCACTGTCACGACTGAGGAAATAGCGATAATGAGCCCGTAACAGACCACTGACCAGGTCGAGGCGCAAGCGTGCCAGGTAGTCGGCCAGGATCCGTGCCGAATAGTGGGTTTGCCATACCATCAGTACCGCCCGGAGTGCCATGAAGAAAATCAGGAACAGCAGCACATGGGCCAAGTCCTGTTCCAGTCCCAATCCCTGAAAGAAGAGCGTAATACCCCGTGCGATGAGGTTATCGGACGAGGCTCCGCCCAGTTGCAGCAGCGGCAGAGCCATGCTGAAGCCAAACCCTTCGGCCAGTGCGGCTGCCAATGCCAGCAGAAAGAGCAGAATCAGCCGGTGGCCGATATCACGCCAGAACAGCCGCAGAAATTGCAGTACGATCAATCGGTCACCTCATCACCATGCTGTCTGTTGATTATATGTTGCACTGCATAATAAAATGTGGCACCCTGCCAAGCGGGCATTATAGCACAATTTCATAACAAGCGAGGAGAATCATGGCTGAAATCACTCTGAAAGGCAATTCTATTCACTCCTGCGGCCAGTTGCCGGCTGTCGGTAGCCAAGCCCCGGACTTTCTATTGACCAAGACTGATCTGTCCGACACCTCCCTGAAAGATTACGCTGGTCAGCGGCTGGTGCTGAATATTTTCCCCAGCATCGATACACCGGTCTGCGCCGCATCGGTACGCCGTTTCAATGCTGAGGTCAATCAACTGGCCCGCACCACGGTACTGTGTGTTTCGCTTGATCTGCCTTTCGCGCACAAACGCTTTTGCGGTGCTGAAGGACTGGAGCAGGTGGTCTCAGTGACCGAGCTACGTCAGCGTGGCTTTGGCGAGGCCTATGGGGTGCGCATTGTTGATGGTCCGTTAGCAGGTTTGCTGGCCCGTGCCATTGTCATCGTCGATGGTCAAGGCAAGGTGGTCTACACCGAGCAGGTACCCGAAATCGTGCAGGAACCCAACTACGAAGCAGCCTTGCAGGTGTTGCAGACCCTGTAATTGCTCGTAATTCCTCCATGCGTTCGATTGGTATCATCCACAAGTGTGCCGATGCCGCTGCCATAGCGGCGGCTCGGTCGCTGGTGCTGTGGCTGCAACGACAGGGATGTCTGGCTACCGTAACATCCGAGGTGGCTGATCCGAATCAGGTTGACTCCGGTTTGGTGCGTGTGGCAGCGCAAGACCATCTGGCCGATGGCCAGGATCTGGTGGTGGTGATCGGTGGTGATGGAACCTTTATCGCTGCGGCGCGGGCGGTAGGGGAACGTTCCGTTCCGTTGCTGGGGATCAACATGGGTCGCCTCGGTTTTCTCACGGAAGTACCGGTTGAGGCCATGTTGGCCACCATGGCCCAGGTGCTGTCGGGTCATTATGCCATTGAGCAGCGCACCATGCTGTGTGCCACGGTCTATCGTCACGGGGCCCAGGTGTTGAGCCGTCACGTCCTGAATGATATCGTGGCCCATAAGGGGGCACTGGCGCGCATGGTCGAATATGCTGTTTCCATCGACGGCCAGTTCGTTTTTTCCAGTCGTTCCGACGGTTTGATCGTCGCTACACCAACCGGATCGACCGCCTATGCCCTCTCATCAGGGGGGCCGATCATCTACCCGGCACTGGACGTCATTCTGCTGGCGCCGATCTGTCCCCATACGCTCAGCAATCGTCCCATCGTTGTACCGGGGCAGGGTGTGATTACACTGGAGATGGTCTCTGACCATAATGACCGGCTGCTGACGCTGGATGGCCAAGTCGGTTTTCCGCTTGAGGAGGGTGATCGTATTCAGATACAGCGCTGTGATCAGCGCCTGTCCCTGCTTCATGCGCCGGATCGCAACTACTACGATATTCTGCGTAATAAACTACACTGGGGCGAACGGCTGGGGGTATAGCGCCTATGGGTGGCAGTCGGCTATACACGATTCTGGCGCTGATTGCCGCGTTGACCTTTTGCGCCACCGCCTTTGTGACCTATGCGGTCGATCGTTCCAGACAGATGTCCGAATACTCGGTCGCGGCCACGGTCCCGGCCATGCAGGTGGCGTTGCGACTGGCGGAGCAGGCCTCCTTGCTGACCGCTGTCATGGCGGTCAGGCATCGTTCTACCGATGCGGTCCAGTTGGAACAATACCATCGCCGTCTCGATGAACTGGTCCACGATATGGATGATGGCGTGGCGCTGTTGCAGCGTTATTACACCGATACACCCGCTTTTTCAGCCCTGGACCAGATACAGGGTCGTGTGGCGCAACTGATCGCTTTGGCTAACGACAGGAAGAGCACCACGGTCACGCTGGAACAGCAGCTGTTGTTGAACCATGTCATGAGTCAGGCGATACAAGGCTTGGTTTCCGGGCTGCACACGAGGTTGACCATGACCGAGGGAGAACTGAAACGCCACCATTCCATCAGCATGGCCCTGTTGATCACCGTCTGTCTTAGCACGTTGATGTTGACCGGGATCATCGCCTTGCTGGCCCTGCGCCGTTCGGAGCGGGAGATGCTGGAGCAGGGCGTGCCATCGTATCGGGCCGAGTTGCCTGATCTGGTCGTTGTGGCACAGCCGGACACCAGTGCTGCAAGCCATGCCGACGCCCACACCGTCCACCATGTTGGCAGCAGCTCTTCCCTGTCCCGTATTGCAGCCGATCCTGTCGTGACCTTGCCGGTCATCGATACCAGCCTGTTGAACCGTATCCGGCAGTTGCAGCGTCCTGGCGCTGCCAATCTGTTGCATCGTGTCATAGCCAATTACCTGGAGCAGACGCCCCGTGCGCTGACCGAGCTGGCTATGGCCATCAATCGACGCGACGTCATGGCAAGCCAGCGTTGTTTGCAGGGCCTGAAGGGATCCAGCCACACCATCGGTGCCAGCCAGCTGGCGGACTATAGCCGTTCTCTGGAACAGATCGATGGGGTACCGAGCGAACAGGAGTACCACGATCTGCAGCTGCTCTATCGTCAGGTTGAACAGGTGCTGCTGGGCCTGTTGCAGCAGGATCAGGCCAAAGCATGACCGGGAACCAGCTGGGCGATTTTGACTATCGTTTACCGCCAGGACGAATCGCCCAACAACCGGCTGAGCCACGCGATCAGGCGCGCCTGCTGGTCAGTCGTGGCAGCGGGATCGAGGACCGCCGTTGTCATGAACTGGATCGGATTCTCACCAGCGACGATCTGCTGGTCATCAATGATACCCGAGTTTTTCCGGCCCGTCTGGTGGGTCACAAACCGACCGGTGGCCGTTGCCAGATCCTGTTGTTGCGGCCCCTATCAGCCGATCAGCAGCAATGGCAGGCGCTGATCGACAGCAACAAACCGGTGCGCATCGGCCAGACCATCCAGATCGGTACGACCATGGTGGCCACGGTGACCGGTCAATGGGCCGACAGCTTCCAGCTGCAGCTGACACCGATGGCGGACAGCGGGGCAGGGGAGATCAGCGCTATCATCGAACAACATGGCGTCATGCCCTTGCCGCCCTATATTGCCTCATCCGGGGCTGAAGCCGATCGTCAGCACTATCAGACCGTGTTTGCCCGTCATCGTGGTGCGGTGGCGGCTCCAACCGCCGGGCTTCATTTTACCCCGCAACTGTTGGCACGGTTGGCATCGGCTGGCATTGAGACGGCATCGGTGACCCTGCATGTCGGTGTCGGTACCTTTCGGCCCGTTCGTCACGAAGACATTAACCAGCATGTCATGCACCAGGAGTGGGGTCAGATCGACGCAGCCACGGCAGAACGTCTCAACCAGTGGCGTGGCCGTGGCAAACGCATTGTCGCTGTCGGTACCACTACCACCCGGGTGTTGGAGACCGCCCTGGATGCTGAAGGTCGATGGCAGCCCTGGCAGGGGGAGACCAGTCTGTTTATTCGACCCGGCTACCGCTTTCGTGCCATCGATGCCCTGATGACCAATTTTCATTTGCCACGCTCCACCCTATTGATGCTGGTGGCGGCCTTCATCGGTTTTGAACGGTTTCAGCGTGATTATCAGCATGCCATCGAGCGTGGCTATCGTTTTTACTCTTACGGGGACGCGTCGTTACTTTACCCATGAACCGATTTTCTTTTTCCCTGTTGGCAACGGACCCTTCAACCGCTGCCCGACGCGGCCGTTTGCAGACCGCTCATGGCATGATCGAGACCCCGGTTTTTATGCCGGTAGGTACCTTGGCAACCGTCAAAGGCATGAGCCCGGATGAATTGCGTCGTAACGGCGCCCAGATCATTCTGGGTAACACCTATCATCTGTTTCTCAGGCCGGGTCATGAACGCATCGCCCAGCTGGGAGGTCTGCACCGTTTCATGGGCTGGGATGGACCCATTCTGACCGATTCGGGCGGCTATCAGGTCTTCAGCCTCGGAGCATTGCGCAAGATCAGCGAAGAGGGGGTCACCTTCCGTTCTCACATTGATGGTGCGGCCTGCTGTCTGACACCGGAAAACACCGTTGCCATTCAGGAAGCGCTCGGTTCTGATATCATGATGCAGTTTGACGAGTGCATTCCCTATCCGGCCGACCGTGCCTACACCGCCCGTTCCATGGAGCGCTCGTTGCGCTGGGCCCAGCGTTGTCAGGCCGCCTGCACACCGGGTCGAACCCTGTTCGGCATTGTGCAGGGCGGTATGGAGCGTGATCTGCGCATGGAGTCAGCCCAGGCCCTGACAGCACTAGCCATGGATGGCTATGCTATCGGTGGTTTGTCAGTGGGTGAACCCAAGGAACAGATGCTGGAAGTGCTCTCGTATTTGCCAGCATCCTTGCCAGCTGACAAGCCGCGCTATCTGATGGGGGTGGGTCGGCCAGAAGATTTGGTCGCTGGTGTTGCCGCTGGTATCGACATGTTTGACTGTGTCATGCCGACCCGCAACGCCCGCAATGGCCAGATGTTTGTGCCGTCAGGGGTCATGAACATCAAACAGGCACGCTACCGCGACGATCCGGCTCCTCCCGACGAACAATGCGGTTGCGCCACCTGCCGCCAGTTTAGCCGCGCCTATCTCAATCATCTGTTTCACAGTGGTGAGATGCTGGGGTTGCGGTTGATGACCCAGCATAATCTTTACTACTACGCCGACCTGATGCGCTCCATGCGGACAGCCATTGAGCAGGGCTGCTTTGAGTCGTTTCAGCGCACGTTTTATGCGGGTATAAATGACACAATGGACCCTATCAATCACGCATCCGGAACGCACGAACCCATTTAGGTGGGTATTCAGAATAATCAATTGGAGATGAGGACAATACTACGTGGAAATACATGAAACACATGAAATGATTCATGAAGCTGGTCACGGTGATCACGGCGGCCATAGTGGTCATGATCAATCAAATTCCCGCAATAAGAAGCTGGCTGTTCTGATCAGCATCATGGCCTGTCTGTTGTCGGTGATCGAAATTGGTGGCAACAGTGCCCAGAATAGTTCGTTGTCTGCCAACATCACGGCAGCCAACCTGTGGTCTTTTTTTCAGGCCAAGAGTATTCGTATGACGACGGTGCGTTCAGCAGCCGAGATGCTGGAGACGATGACGCCGGCCGACATGCCGCCCGATAAGGTGGTGGTCTGGAAGAAGAAAATTGCTGACTGGCAGGCTATGGCACAACGTTACGATAGCGAGCCCGATACCGGTGAGGGACGGCGCGAGTTGGCTGTCAGAGCCAAAGAGGCCGAGGCCAGTCGTGATCGTGCCCTGGCAGCCTACCATCTGTATGAATACGCTGCCGCAGCCCTGCAGATTGGTATTGTGCTCGCGTCGGCCTCAGCCGCTACTGGTGTGATGTTTCTGGCTGTTGGAGCAGGGGGATTGGCCCTTCTGGGTTCCGTGATCGGGACGATCGCCTGGCTGGCTCCCACCGCCATCCACCTGGTCCATTGACAGGACTACGACTGTTGTTGAATTTGCTCAAACAAGCCGTGCTGCTCCTGAGTGTGCTATGGTCGGGTATAGCCGGCGCATCCGACTGCCGCATCGGTTTCGATGTTGGGTCATCGGGTATTCGTGTCGGTGTCGCGGGCAATCCAGTGAGTGCCAGGGCCTCCATCGACTATTTGGCCGATGTGTGGCCTGACAACGAGATCAATGTGACGGTGGAGGCAACCATGGCTGCCCTGATCCAACTGCCCCAAACGGCGGCGTTGCCCGAAGGATGCGTCAAGGTTGCTGGAGGGTACTCGGCATGGCGCTTGGCGTTGGAGCGTGGCAACGTAACGCATCTGGTAGGGGTACTGTCTGAGATTCATCGGCGTACCGGCGTTGCCCTGTATGTCATACCTCAGGATGTTGAAGGAAGCTACGGTTACCACGCCGCCAAACAGGCTCTCGGTGACAGGCTGCATACGCCATTTGTGCTCGATATAGGGGGTGGCAGTCTGCAAATTGCTGGAATAACCGGCGGTTGGGGTACCCATCTGGGACAAAAAACATGGCGCCAATTGTTCTGCCAACAGGTTAAGGGCAGCTCGGATGCCTCTTGTACCACCAATCCGGTCGGAGCAAAGGCCCAGGAACAGGCGGCAACGCTCCTGGCGGATGAACTGACTGCAGCCCGGAAACAGCTCGGCAGCGGGCTCAGTTTAACGGCTGTCAGTGCACCCGTCGTTCGATCCATTCACCCGGTGTTACAGTTTCTGGTCAACAAGGGCCATATCGTGGCTGACGGAGTTGATGCGGCCGGTTTTAGCCAGTCAGCCCTCGCTGCAGCCATTGCCGTACTGGCACCACAGGACGATGGAGCCCTTGACCGCTTGCTGGATCATTGCCTTGAAGCCACGCAACGTCCGATCTGCTCAACCCGCTTTATACCGGTGTTGGTGACCGATATGCTGCTGGTTCATGCCCTGATGCGTGGTTTGGCTGTGGATCGTATCGAGGTTGCCGAAGCCGATCTCACCAACGTTGCCGGTATTCTTGCCGATGAACGCGCTTTGGCCTGGTCAAGCCACTATGCCTGTTACCTGCGCAAACTGCAGCAGGTGGGCATTGATGCCTTCAAGGCCGATACCCGCGTCTGCCCACCTTAATAGGCCGATGATCGTAGTGCAGGACGGTCATGACTCGGCCAGTTCGTCCAGGTATTCGCGGGCGATTTCGACCACGGTAGCATCCGGGTCGTTCAGGCACTGTTGCCAATAGGGTGCAGCCTTATCGGGCCAGCCTAGCAGGGCCAGATAGTAACAGGCATCGCCACGGATGCGTGCCTGATCGTGTTGTTGGGCCAGCTGTCCCAAGGGTGCCACCAGAGCAGCCGTGAGGGAGGTGCCCTGTAATTCTTCCAGCACCGCGCCAATGCCGAGACGACTGTTGATGCCGACCTGCGGATCGGCCAGCAGATCGATAAAGGCCATGATCCAGTCGGGATAGCGGCGGATCATCCACTCGACCCGGTGACGTTGACCGATGGTGAACAGATGGTCGAAATAGACGGCCACCCCTTTGTCCTGCTGGGTCAGCATGGCCCAGCGACGCCATTCGGACAGCGGATGACTGCCCTGAAACAGGAAAGGGCCGATGGTGACAGTCGGCACACTGTGAATGGCCAGTGACTCAGCCTGTTGTACATGCTGGCGCACATCGAGGCACTCCAAGCTGGCCAGGGTCCCTTCGGCCAGCAGTTGGGTCAACAGGCGTTGCGTCGCTTCGCAGTGGTGGCAGCCAGAAGCCGTCCACAACAGGGCCGACGGGGCTTCTGTCAGCACTCTTCGCCACCGGCATCGGCGATACGGCCAATCGAGACCACCCGTTCTTCGCCATCGCTGACGTTGAGGATCTTGACGCCTTGGGTGTTGCGTCCTACCGAGGTAATGGTGTCGGTCTCGGTGCGTAGCACGGTGCCCTGATCGGTAATGACCATGATTTCATCACCGGGCCACACCGCCAGCACGCCGACGATGCCGCCATTGCGAGCATTGGTGATCATGCCGATCACGCCTTGCGTGCCGCGTCCCTTGGTGGGGAACATCTTTTCGGTGGTACGCTTGCCATAGCCCTGTTCGGTGATGGTCAGTACGTCGCAACCCGGTTCCAGTACTGTCAGGGCGATAACCTGATCGTCCGGGCGCAGGCGCATGCCACGCACCCCCCGTGCTACCCGACCCATGCGCCGCAGCTGGCTGGTACGACAACGCACCGCCTTACCCTGGCGTGATAGCAGCAGAATCTGTCCCGGTTGTAGCTCGCCGACCGTTTCTTCCTCTTCGCTGCCCTCACTGCCCTCGCCGCTGCCATCGAGCAGCTCTTCCAGTTCCGGCTCGTTGCCGCTTTCCTCTTCTTCCTCGGCTACGCTGATCGCCACTTCACCCGGCAACAACGGCAACAGCGCCACACCGATCAGGTCATCGTCCTGTTGCAGATCGATGGCACGCAGGCCGTTGGTGCGGATTTTGGTGAAGGAGGTCAGTGCGGTCTTCTTGATCAGCCCCTTGCGTGTGGCAAACAGCAGGTCCCAGCGGTTCATCTGGTCCTGCGGTACCGTGACCGGCAGGATCTGGCGTACCTTTTCACCCTCTTCCAGGGCCAGCAGATTGATCAGGGCTTTGCCGCGCGCGATACGACTGCCAAGCGGGATTTCATAGACCTTGAGCCGGAACACCCGACCCCGATCGGTAAAGCAGAAGATGGTATCGTGCGAGTTGGTGATGAAGATCTGCTCGATAAAATCCTCATCACGCACGCCGGTAGCACTGCGTCCTTTGCCACCACGGCGCTGGGCACGGTAGTCCTCGCTCGGTTGGCGTTTGACATAACCGGCATGGCTGACGGTCACCACCATCTCGGCCTGGGGGATCAGGTCGGCATCGGACAGATCGGCGCTGTCTTCGAGAATTTCGGTGCGGCGGGCATCGCTGAACTGGGCCTTGATCTCCAGCAGCTCCTGGCGGATGACGTTCATCAGCTGCTGATCCGAGGCCAGGATGGCACGCAGACGGGCAATCTCGGTCAGAATCTGGACGAATTCGTCGAAAATCTTCTCCTGCTCCAGACCGGTCAGCCGTTGCAGTCGCATGTCGAGGATGGCCTGGGCCTGGGTCTCGGAAAAACGGTAGCCGCCATCGACAAAACCGGCCGAAGCCATCTCACCCGCCTGGTCGACCCCCTGGCCACTCTGCTGCAGGGCACGCAACAACAGCAGCTCTACCTCATCGCGACGCCAGAGCTGGGTCAGCAACTGGGCTTTGGCCTCGTTGGGAGTAGGGGCCTGACGGATGATGGCAATGACCCGGTCGATATTGGCCAGTGCCACGGTCAACCCTTCCAGGATATGGCCACGGGCCTGGGCCTTGCGCAGTTCAAACAGGGTGCGGCGGGTGATGACCTCACGCCGATGGCGGATAAATTCGTCCAGAATCTGCTTCAGATTCAGCATCAGCGGCTGGCCATTGACCAACGCCAGGGTGTTGACGCCGAAGGTGGTCTGCATGGCGGTATGCTTCCAGAGCTGGTTCAGCACCACATCGGCCTGGGCATCGCGTTTGATCTCGATCACCACCCGCATGCCTTCGCGGTTGGACTCATCGCGCAGATCGGAGATACCAACGATTTTTTTCTCCCGCACCAGATCGGCGATGCGCTCGACCAGACGCGCCTTGTTGACCTGATAAGGCAGTTCGTAGATGATCAGCGATTCACGATGATCACGCCGGGCTTCAATGCGGGTGCGTGCCCGTACCACCACCGAGCCACGACCGGTTTCGTAAGCCTGCAGAATGGCACGGCGACCATGGATGACACCACCGGTGGGGAAGTCGGGTCCCGGGATCCATTGCATCAGGGCACGACTATCGAGATCGGGTTGATCGATCAGGGCGCAGACGGCGTCGATCACCTCACCCAGATTATGGGGCGGGATGTTGGTAGCCATACCGACGGCAATGCCGGAACTGCCATTGACCAGCAGGTTGGGAAAGCGGTTGGGCAGCACCAGCGGTTCGGTCAGCGAGCCATCGTAGTTGGGACCAAACGGCACCGTTTCCTTGTCGATATCGGCCAGCATCTCGTGCGCCAGCTTGGTCATGCGCACTTCGGTATAACGCATGGCCGCTGCTGCGTCGCCATCGACCGAGCCGAAGTTGCCCTGTCCATCGACCAGCAGATGACGCATGGAAAAATCCTGCGCCATACGCACGATGGTATCGTAGACAGCGACGTCACCATGGGGGTGATATTTACCGATGACATCACCGACGACACGGGCCGATTTCTTGTAGGCCTTGTTCCAGTCGTTGCCCAGCTCGTTCATGGCATGCAGCACCCGGCGATGCACCGGTTTGAGTCCATCGCGCACATCCGGCAGCGCACGACCGACAATGACGCTCATGGCATAATCGAGATAGGAGCGCTCCATCTCATCTTCGATGTTCACGGGCAGGTGACTGGGATTGACCTTATCCATCATTGAATCCATGACTCGCTTGTCCTCAATTGTCCCCAACAGATCACTGGTTGCAGATGGTGGGTATTATACCATGGTGTGGCAGCGGAAGGCATTGGCTACCGTGCCGTATACGATTCTATGGTTGCCATTCCAATCAAATGTAGCTATGATAACCACCATAACCACGTGCCATTACAACAATGGTTATGAAATTATCGAACTATAACAATAGTTTACAACGATTATAACCAATAACCACGATAACCACGAAAAAATGGGTATCCGCCATGTCTTCCATTTTTGATCAAATTAAGGCCCATCCGCATCAGGCGCTGGCACTCTATCGTCAGGCCTGTCCCTCGTTGAAGCAGTCAGGGGAGTGCTGGCAGGGCCATTGTCCCTTCCCGGACCACGAGGATCGCAACCCCTCTTTTACCGTCTATGCCGATGGCCGCTTTAACTGCTTTGGCTGTCAGCGTCATGGATCGATCATCGATCTGCAACAATTGCTGTATGGAGGTACCACGATGGAAGCTGCCCACCAGGTTGCCGAGGCCATGGGATTGGCCCAGTCCATTGGCAGCAAACCTGCCAACAAAAAAGAGTGGATTGCCGAGCCTTTCGGTAGTGTCAGCGAACGGCCCAAGGGGTTTGACAAGGCCTCCGGTCACTGGTGCTACCATAATGCCGCTGGCGCACCGATGGTGCTGAAACTGCGTTTTGATGAGGACGGCCAGAAACGGTTTGAACCCTGGACCTGGTGTCGACATAGCCAGACCGGTGCCCATCAATGGCGCAAGCAGGATGGTCCCGCACCACGCGATTTGTACGATCGCCATCGCCTACCCAAGGAACCGGGCGGAACTGTGGTCATTGTCGAGGGCGAAAAGACGGTGGAAGCAGCACGGCTGCTGTTGCCGGAGCTCACCATCACCACGCTGCCCAACGGCGCCAGTTCTGTAGCTCAGACCGATTTAACCCATATTTAACATGCCACTAAATAACTCATTAACAATCAATATTTTACATAGTGATTTTTCGGCAAGTGGCACTACATTTATGCCATTCTTTGTTTTGGCGGTTTAG